>NZ_JCAFUK010000024.1:0-64473 GCF_059371235.1 Stenotrophomonas sp. YJH_SMC_29
GAAATGGTGATGCCGGGTGACAACGTCAAGATGGTCGTCACCCTGATCAACCCGGTGGCCATGGACGAAGGCCTGCGCTTCGCCATCCGCGAAGGCGGCCGTACCGTCGGCGCCGGCGTGGTCTCGAAGATCATCGAGTAATCTGGTAGTATCTGCGCCCCGATGTTGCCTGGGTAGGGCATCGGGGCGTATCAAATGGGAAAGCAGGCACAGGACGTGCCTTGTGTTCCCCGGACCAGGAAGGGTCAATGCCATTCAGGCGGCGTCAACAGGCGACTGTTGACAGCTGCCTTGCGTGCCATTATGCTTCTACGTCTGGGCGGGCCGGGAAACTGGTCTGCCTACGTTTTTGAGGTCCATGGAGTGACCTTGTCGGCCTGCAGGACTGCGGGCCGTCCGTATTCAGGAATTTCATGGGGCAAAGCAACCCAGAGGCTTTGTCTGTCGCTCTTTTAACGAAGGAACCTACCGCCATGGCGGACCAAAAGATCCGGATCCGGCTGAAAGCGTTCGATCATCGTCTGATCGACCGTTCGGCCAGCGAGATCGTTGAAACGGCAAAGCGGACCGGCGCGCAAGTGCGTGGCCCGATCCCGCTGCCGACCAAGATCGAGCGTTACACCGTTCTCGTCTCCCCGCACGTCGACAAGGACGCGCGTGACCAGTACGAGACCCGCACGCACAAGCGCGTGCTCGATATCGTTGACCCGAATGACAAGACCGTGGACGCGCTGATGAAGCTCGAACTGGCTGCCGGCGTCGACGTTCAGATCAAGCTGACCTGAGGACTACGACCATGACGAAGAAGTATTCGTTGGGCTTCGTGGGCCGCAAGGCCGGCATGAGCCGCGTGTTCACCGAAGATGGCCGTTCCATCCCGGTGACCCTGATCGAAGCAACCCCGAACCGCATCGCGCAGATCAAGACCGTCGAAACCGACGGCTACAGCGCCGTGCAGGTGACCGTCGGCGCGCGTCGCGCTGCCCTGGTCAACAAGCCGGAAGCCGGCCACTTCGCCAAGGCGAAGGTGGAAGCGGGTCGTGGCCTGTGGGAATTCCGCGTTGAAGACGCGCAGCTCGGCGATTTCGCCGTTGGCGGCGAAGTCAAGGCGGACATCTTCGAAGTCGGCCAGATCGTCGACGTCCAGGGTGTCACCAAGGGTAAGGGCTTCCAGGGCACCATCAAGCGCCACAACTTCCGTATGGGCGATGCAACCCACGGTAACTCGCTGTCGCATCGCGCGCCGGGTTCGCTGGGTCAGCGCCAGACCCCGGGTCGCGTTTTCCCGGGCAAGAAGATGTCGGGCCACATGGGCGCGGTGCAGCAGAGCACCCAGAACCTGGAAGTGGTCAAGGTCGACGTCGAGCGCGGTCTGATCGCCGTTCGCGGCGCCGTTCCGGGCGCGGCGGGTGGCGATGTGATCGTCCGTCCGGCGAGCAAGGCATAAGGAGAGATGACGATGGAACTCGTTATCACGGGTAGCAACAACAAGGTCTCGGTCTCCGACGCCGTGTTCGGTCGCGATTTCAGCGAAGATCTGGTCCACCAGGTCGTCGTTGCCTACCGCAACGCCGGTCGCGCCGGCACCAAGGCACAGAAGACTCGCTCCGAAGTGGCTGGTACCACCAAGAAGTCGAAGAAGCAGAAGGGCGGCGGCGCGCGTCATGGCGCACTGACGGCTCCGATCTTCGTCGGCGGCGGTGTCACCTTCGCGGCCAAGCCGCGCAGCTTCGAGCAGAAGGTCAATCGTAAGCAGTACCGTGCCGCCATGTGCGCGATCCTGTCCGAGCTGAACCGTCAGGGCCGCCTGACCATCGTGGAGTCCTTCGACGTCGAAGCGACCAACACGAAGGGTCTGGTCGCCAAGCTGGCCGGCCTGGAAGTGGGCAAGCGCCCGCTGATCGTCACCGAAGAAGCGTCCGAGCACCTGTACCTGTCCGCCCGCAATCTGCCGTACGTGCAGGTGCGTGACGTCCAGGGCCTGGATCCGGTCTCGCTGGTGGGTGCCGACACGGTCGTCATCACCGCTGACGCGGTCAAGAAGGTCGAGGAGTGGCTGGCATGAACAGCAACGAAAAAATCTTCAGCGTGCTGCGTGCCCCGCGTGTCTCCGAAAAGACCGCGCGCCTGCAGGAACTCTCCAACCAGTATGTCTTCGAAGTTTCGAACGAAGCCACCAAGGCCGATGTAAAGGCCGCGGTTGAGCAGCTGTTCGACGTCAAGGTCGAAGCCGTCAACGTGGTCAACGTCAAGGGCAAGAACAAGTCCTTCCGTAACCGTGCTGGCCGCCGCGGCGATTGGCGCAAGGCGTACGTTCGCCTGGCCGACGGCCAGTCGATCGATGTAACGGCCAAGGCCTGAGGTACATCCCATGCCATTGATGAAATTCAAGCCCACTTCCCCCGGCCGCCGTTCGGCCGTGCGCGTGGTTACGCCCGACCTGCACAAGGGTGCTCCGCACGCCGCACTGGTCGAGTCGCAGAGCCGCTCGGGTGGCCGCAACCACCACGGCCGCATCACCGTGCGTCACGTCGGTGGTGGTGCCAAGCAGCACTACCGCATCATCGACTTCAAGCGCAACAAGCTGGGCATCCCGGCGCGCGTGGAACGCATCGAATACGATCCGAACCGCACCGCCCACATCGCCCTGCTGTGCTACGTCGATGGTGAGCGTCGCTACATCATCGCCCCGAAGGGCCTGAAGGCCGGTGATCAGGTGATCGCTGGTTCGGACGCCCCGATCAAGGCCGGCAACACCCTGCCGCTGCGCAACATCCCGGTCGGCACCACCATCCACTGCATCGAGCTGAAGCCGGGCAAGGGCGCTCAGATCGCTCGCGCCGCTGGTGCGGCCGTGCAGCTGGTGGCTCGCGAAGGCATCTACGCCACCCTGCGCCTGCGCTCGGGTGAAATGCGCAAGGTTCCGGTCGAGTGCTGCGCCACCATCGGCGAAGTCGGCAACGACGAGCACAGCCTGGAAAAGCTGGGCAAGGCCGGTGCCAAGCGTTGGCGCGGCGTCCGCCCGACCGTTCGTGGTGCTGCCATGAACCCGGTTGACCACCCGCACGGTGGTGGTGAGGCCAAGGCCGGCCAGGGTAACCCGCATCCGGTCACCCCGTGGGGTGTTCCGACCAAGGGTTACAAGACGCGCCATAACAAGCGCACTCAGCAGTTCATCGTCCGCGATCGTAGGGGCTAATCGACCATGGCACGTTCACTCAAGAAGGGCCCGTTCGTCGATCACCACCTCGTCAAGAAGGTGGAGGCCGCTGCGGGCAGCAAGAAGCCGATCAAGACCTGGTCGCGCCGTTCGATGATCCTGCCTGACATGGTAGGCATCACCATTGCCGTGCATAACGGCAAGAACCACATCCCGGTTCTCGTCAACGAGAACATGGTCGGCCACAAGCTCGGCGAATTTGCCATCACCCGGACCTTCAAGGGTCACGGTGGTGACAAGAAGTCGGGCAAGTAAGGAGAGATGACAATGGAAGCGAAAGCCATCCTGCGCACTGCGCGCATCTCCCCGCAGAAGGCTCGTCTGGTCGCTGACCAGGTGCGCGGTCTGCCGGCCGAACGTGCGGTCAACCTGCTGAAGTTCTCGGACAAGAAGGCTGCCCACCTGATCAAGAAGGTGGTGGAGTCGGCAATTGCCAACGCCGAGAACAACCAGGGCGCCGACGTCGACGAGCTGAAGGTTCAGACCATCATGGTTGATGAAGGTCCGACCCTGAAGCGTTTCATGGCGCGGGCGAAAGGCCGCGGTACCCGCATCCTCAAGCGCACCAGCCACATCACTGTGGTTGTGGGCGCCGCCAAGTAAGCGGATAAGGAAAAGACCATGGGTCATAAAGTTCATCCGATTGGTATCCGCCTCGGCATTTCCAAGGACTGGAACTCCAAGTGGTACGCCAACAAGGCCGAGTTCGCCGGTTACCTGGCAGCCGACCTGAAAGTGCGCGAAATGCTGCGCAAGAAGCTGGCCCAGGCCGGCATCAGCAAGATCCTGATCGAGCGTCCGGCCAAGACCGCTCGCGTGACGATCCACACCGCCCGTCCGGGCGTGGTGATCGGCAAGCGCGGTGAGGACATCGAGAAGCTGCGCAAGGAAGTGAGCGAGATGATGGGCGTCCCGGCGCACATCAACGTCACCGAAGTGCGCAAGCCGGAACTGGACGCGCAGCTCGTTGCCGAGTCGATCGCCCAGCAGCTGGAGCGTCGCATCATGTTCCGCCGTGCAATGAAGCGCTCGGTCGGCAACGCGATGCGCCTGGGTGCCCTGGGCATCAAGGTCAACGTTGGTGGCCGCCTCAACGGTGCTGAAATCGCCCGTTCGGAGTGGTACCGCGAAGGCCGCGTGCCGCTGCACACCCTGCGTGCCGACATCGACTATGGCTTCGCTGAAGCCAAGACGACCTACGGCATCATCGGCATCAAGGTCTGGATCTACAAGGGCGAGGTCTTCGATTTCTCCCAGGTTGGCCAGGAAAAGCAGGACGACACCCCGTCGCGCAACGATCGTCACGATCGCGGCGACCGTGGTGACCGTCAGCGCCCGGCCCGTGAAGCGAGGTAACGACAATGTTGCAACCCAAGCGAACCAAGTACCGCAAGGTACACAAGGGCCGTAACGATGGCCTGAGCTGGAGCGCCAACGCTGTCAGCTTCGGCGAATACGGCCTGAAGGCAACCGCACACGGTCAGCTGACCGCGCGTCAGATCGAAGCGGCCCGCCGCTCGATCAGCCGCTACGTCAAGCGCGGCGGCAAGATGTGGATCCGCGTGTTCCCCGACAAGCCCATCACCAAGAAGCCCATCGAAGTTCGAATGGGTTCGGGTAAGGGTAACGTGGAATACTGGGTGGCCCAGATCCAGCCCGGCCGCATGATCTATGAAATCGAGGGTGTTTCCGAGGAAGTGGCTCGCGAGGCGTTCCGCCTGGCCGCCGCCAAGCTCTCGGTCACCACCACTTTCGTGACCCGTACGGTGCGCTGATGGATATCAAAACTCTCCGTGAAAAGTCGGCTGACGAACTCAAGGCCCACCTGATCGACCTGCGTAAGGAACAGTTCTCTGTCCGTATGCAGCAGGTCACCGGCCAGCTGCCGAAGACCCACGACATTCGCCGGGTCCGTCGCGAGATTGCTCGCGTCAAGACCCTGCTCGGCAGCACGAAGTAAGGATGGCCGCTATGAGCGACAATACTGAAAAGAAGACGCTGCGCACGGTCGAAGGCCGTGTCGTCAGCAACAAGATGGACAAGACGGTTACCGTCCTGGTTGAGCGTCAGGTCAAGCACGCGCTGTACGGCAAGTACATCAAGCGCTCGACCAAGCTGCACGCCCACGATGCCGACAACGCCTGCAAGGAAGGCGATGTCGTCCGCGTGACCGAGATTGCTCCGATGTCCAAGACCAAGAACTGGCGCGTGGTGGAAGTCATCACGCGTGCGGCTGAATAAGGAGTCTGAATCATGATCCAGATGCAGAGCTACCTTGACGTCGCGGACAATTCGGGTGCCAAGCAGGTGATGTGCTTCAAGGTGCTGGGTGGTTCCAAGCGCCGTTACGCCGGCATCGGCGACATCATCAAGGTCACCGTGAAGGATGCGATTCCGCGCGGCAAGGTCAAGAAGGGTGAAGTGTATGACGCCGTCGTGGTGCGTACCCGCAAGGGTGTGCGTCGCGCCGACGGTTCGCTGATCCGCTTCGACGGCAACGCTGCCGTCCTGCTGAACAACAAGCAGGAGCCGATCGGTACCCGTATCTTCGGGCCGGTGACCCGTGAACTTCGTTCGGAGAAGTTCATGAAGATCGTCTCGCTCGCTCCCGAAGTGCTGTGAGCGACAGGAGATAATCATGGCTAACCGTATCAAGAAGGGCGACCAGGTTGTCGTCAACGCTGGCAAGGACAAGGGCAAGCAGGGCGAAGTCGTCCGCGTCGACGGCGACCGTGTGGTCGTCGCCAACGTGAACATCGTCAAGCGCCACACCAAGCCGAACCCGCAGGCAGGTGTTGCCGGCGGCGTGGTCGAGCGCGAAGCTTCGATCCATATCTCCAACGTGAACGTGCTGAACCCGGCTTCGGGCAAGGGCGAACGCGTTGGCTTCAAGGTGCTGGAGGATGGACGCAAACTGCGTGTGTTCCGCTCCAGCGGTGAGGCGCTCGACGCCTGAGGAATGTGAAGATGACTTCCCGTCTCGAAAAGATCTACAAGGAAGAAGTGGTGCCGGCGCTGATGAAGCAGTTCGGCTACACCAATCCGATGGAAGTACCGAAGCTCGTCAAGGTCACCCTGAACATGGGTGTCGGCGAGGCTGCCACCAACAAGAAGATCCTGGAAAACGCCGTCGCGGACATGACCAAGATTTCCGGCCAGAAGCCGGTTGTCACCAAGTCGCGTATCTCGGTTGCGTCGTTCAAGATCCGTGATGGTTGGCCGATCGGCTGCAAGACCACGCTGCGTCGCCACAAGATGTACGAGTTCCTGGACCGCCTGATCAACATCTCGCTGCCGCGCGTGCGCGACTTCCGTGGTGTTTCCGGTCGTTCCTTCGACGGCCGCGGCAACTTCAACATGGGTGTGAAGGAACAGATCATCTTCCCGGAAATCGACTTCGACGCCGTCGACGCGATCCGCGGTATGGATATCGCCATCACCACCACTGCGAAGACCGACGCGGAAGCGAAGGCGCTGCTGGCAGCGTTCAAGTTCCCGTTCCGTAACTGATCTGTCGAGGAAACCGAAATGGCAAAGACCTCCATGGTCAACCGCGACATCAAGCGGGAAAAGCTGGCCAAGAAGTACGCTGAGAAGCGTGCGGCTCTGAAGAAGATCGTGTCCTCCGTGGACGCGACCTACGAAGAGAAGATCGACGCCGCAACCAAGCTGGCCAAGCTGCCGCGCGATTCGTCGCCGAGCCGTCAGCGCAACCGTTGCGAGCTGTCGGGTCGTCCGCGTGGCGTGTACAGCAAGTTCGGCCTCGGCCGCAACAAGCTGCGCGAAGCCACCATGCGTGGCGACGTCCCGGGCCTGCGCAAGGCCAGCTGGTAATCCCAGCCGGCCCTGCGATCAGCACCTCCTTGCGGGGGTGCTGAACCGGGGGAGGGGGCTGTTCAGCTTCCTTTCTGCGAAAAAAACCCGAAGAGCCCGACGCAAGTCGGGCTCTTTTGGCGTATACTCCCGCGTCTTGCCCTGTGCAGACGGGGTTGTAGGAGTGGGCCCTGGCCCGCTGCATCAAGGGACCTGGCCCGTTTCCAGGAGACAACAGATTTTCGCGAAAGCGGATATCGGTGCACTCAAAGGTACTCATATGAGCATGACTGATCCCATCGCCGACCTGCTGGTCCGCATCAAGAATGCGGCCGCAGTTGGCAAGCAGACGGTGAAAGCCCCGTCGTCCAAGATCAAGGTTGCGATCGCCCAGGTCCTGAAGGACGAGGGTTACATCACCGACCTGCGCGTGACCCAGCTGGAAAACAACAAGTCCGAGCTGGAAATCGTGCTGAAGTATTTCGAAGGCAAGCCGGTCATCGCGACCCTGAAGCGCTTCTCGCGTTCGGGCCTGCGCCAGTACCGCGGCAAGAGCGAGCTGCCGAAGGTCATGAACGGCCTGGGTATCTCCATCATTTCCACCTCCAAGGGCATCATGACTGATGCGCAGGCGCGCCAGCTGGGCGTCGGCGGCGAAGTCCTGTGCTTCGTGGCCTAAGGCGAAAGGAGTAGAACTATGTCCCGCGTAGCCAAGAAGCCGATCACCCTGGGTAAGGTTGAACTGAACGTCCAGTCGGACAGCGTCACCGCCAAGGGCCCGAAGGGCACCCTGTCGCTGGCCAAGCCGGCCGGCATTGCCATCAACGTCGACAATGGCGTTGCCACCCTGAGCACCGAGAACGCCGAGCTGGTCGCACTGACCGGCACCGTGCGTGCGATCCTGTCCAACATGGTCAAGGGCGTGTCCGAAGGCTTCGAGCGCAAGCTGGAGCTGGTTGGCGTGGGTTACCGCGCTGCCATGCAGGGCAAGGACCTGAGCCTGTCGCTGGGCTTCTCGCACCCGGTCGTGTTCGTGGCGCCGGAAGGCATCACCATCACCACCCCGACCCAGACCGAGATCCTGGTCCAGGGCGCTGACAAGCAGGTTGTCGGTGAAGTCGCCGCCAAGATCCGTGCGTTCCGCAAGCCGGAGCCGTACAAGGGCAAGGGCGTGAAGTACTCCGACGAAGTCATCATCCGTAAGGAAGCCAAGAAGGCGTAAGTGCGAGTCCCTCGCGAGAGCCCGCACATCCATGTGCGGACTCCTCAGGGAAAAGCCCATCCTTCAGCTTTCAAGGAACAATCAAAATGAACAAGAACATCGCCCGCCTGCGTCGCGCCAAGTCGACCCGCGCCCACATCCGTGAGCTCGGCGTCGCCCGCCTGTCGGTGCTGCGCACCGGCCAGCACCTGTACGCCCAGGTCTTCACCGCTGACGGTTCGAAGGTGCTGGCTGCCGCCAACACCACCCAGACCGACGTCAAGGAAGGCCTGAAGAACGGCAAGAACGCCGATGCCGCTGCCAAGGTTGGCCGCATCGTCGCCGAGCGCGCCAAGGCCGCCGGCGTCGAGAAGGTTGCCTTCGATCGTTCGGGCTACCGCTACCACGGCCGCATCAAGGCCCTGGCAGAAGCCGCCCGCGAAGCCGGCCTGCAGTTCTAAGGGACAAGGGCAGGGGGCCGATGGCCTCCTGCCTGCCTGCTCGCCAGCCTGAGCGAGGCTGGACGGCGCCGCTCTTCTGCAGCGGCCCACCGGAACAACGCGTCACTCCACAACCATAAGCGGCCTCGAGCCGTACATACCCAAACAACCAAGGAATCAACATGGCAGAAGAGCGTCAGCAGCGGGGTCGCGATCGCGACCGTAACCGCGAAGAGAAGATCGACGACGGCATGATCGAAAAGCTGGTCGCGGTCAACCGCGTCAGCAAGACCGTCAAGGGTGGCCGCCAGTTCACCTTCACCGCCCTGACCGTTGTCGGCGACGGCGAAGGCAAGGTCGGTTTCGGTTATGGCAAGGCCCGCGAAGTGCCGGTCGCCATCCAGAAGTCGATGGAGCAGGCCCGCAAGAACCTGGTCAGCGTTGACCTGAACAACGGCACCCTGTGGCACACCATCAAGGATGGTCACGGCGCAGCCCGCGTGTTCATGCAGCCGGCTTCGGAAGGTACCGGCGTGATCGCCGGCGGTGCCATGCGCGCCGTGCTGGAAGCCGTTGGCGTGAAGAACGTGCTGGCCAAGGCCACCGGTTCGCGCAACCCGATCAACCTGGTGCGTGCCACCGTGAAGGGCCTGTCTGCTGCGCAGTCGCCGGCTCGCATCGCGGCCAAGCGCGGTAAGAAGGTGGAGGAACTCAACCATGGCTAATGAGTCCAACAAGACTGTGAAGGTCCGCCTGGTGCGTGGCCTGCGTGGTACCCAGTCGCGTCACCGCCTGTCGGTGCGTGCCCTGGGCCTGAACAAGCTCAACGATGTGCGTGAACTGAAGGACAGCCCGCAGGTACGCGGCCTGATCAATAAGGTTCAGTACCTCGTCCAGGTTGAGGAGTAATCGACCATGACTCTGCGTCTCAATGAACTGAGCCCGGCACCGGGCGCCCGCACCGAGCGCACCCGCGTCGGCCGCGGTATCGGCTCGGGCCTGGGCAAGACTGCCGGCCGCGGCCACAAGGGTTCGTTCGCCCGTAAGGGTGGCGGCAAGATCAAGGCTGGCTTCGAAGGCGGCCAGACCCCCATGCAGCGCCGTCTGCCGAAGATCGGCTTCCGTTCGCCGATCGCCAAGGACACCGCTGAAGTGCTGCTGTACGCGCTGGACAAGCTGCCGGCCGGTGAGATCGATTTCGCCGCCCTGCGTGCTGCCAAGCTGGTCCCGAGCACCGCAAAGAAGGCCAAGGTCGTCGTCAAGGGCGAAGTGACCAAGGCGTTCACCCTGAAGGGTATTGCTGCCACGGCCGGTGCCAAGGCTGCAATCGAAGCTGCCGGCGGCAGCGTAACGGAGTAAGAAAATCATGGCGCAAGCTGGCATCGGTAACCTCGCGGGCGGAATGGGCAAGTTCACTGAACTTCGCCAACGTTTGCTGTTCGTCGTCGGGGCTTTGATCGTCTATCGCATCGGCTGCTACGTGCCGGTGCCGGGCGTCAATCCCGATGCCATGCTTGCCATGATGCAACAGCAGGGCGGCGGCATCGTGGACATGTTCAACATGTTCTCGGGCGGCGCCCTGCACCGTTTCAGCATCTTCGCGCTGAACGTGATGCCGTACATTTCGGCATCGATCGTGATGCAGCTGGCGGTGCACATCTTCCCCGCGCTGAAGGCGATGCAGAAGGAAGGTGAGTCCGGCCGCCGCAAGATCACCCAGTATTCGCGCATCGGCGCCGTGCTGCTGGCGGTGGTGCAGGGCGGCTCGATCGCGCTGGCCCTGCAGGGCCAGGTCTCGCCGTCGGGCGCTCCGGTCGTGTACGCGCCGGGCATGGGCTTCGTGCTCACCGCCGTGGTCGCGCTGACCGCCGGCACCATGTTCCTGATGTGGGTGGGCGAGCAGGTCACCGAGCGTGGCATCGGCAACGGCGTCTCGCTGATCATCTTCGCCGGTATCGTGGCCGGCCTGCCGGGTGCGGTCATCCACACCTTCGACGCCTACCGCGACGGCAACATCCAGTTCATCCAGCTGCTGCTGATCGCCATCGTTGTGCTTGCCTTCACCTTCTTCGTGGTGTTCGTCGAGCGCGGCCAGCGCCGGATCACGGTGAACTACGCGCGCCGCCAGGGCGGTCGCAACGCGTACATGAACCAGACCTCGTTCCTGCCGCTGAAGCTCAACATGGCCGGCGTCATCCCGGCGATCTTCGCCTCGAGCCTGCTGGCCTTCCCGGCCACCCTGGCCATGTGGTCGGGCCAGGCGGCCAACCAGAGCAGCTTCGGCCAGGTGCTGCAGAAGGTCGCCAACGCGCTCGGCCCGGGCGAGCCGCTGCACATGATCGTATTCGCTGCGCTGATCACCGGCTTTGCGTTCTTCTATACCGCGCTGGTCTTCAACTCGCAGGAAACCGCCGACAACCTGAAGAAGTCGGGCGCGCTGATCCCGGGCATCCGTCCGGGCAAGGCCACCGCCGACTACATCGACGGCGTGCTGACCCGCCTGACCGCTGCCGGTTCGGCGTACCTGGTGATCGTCTGCCTGCTGCCGGAACTGATGCGCACGCAGCTGAACGCCTCGTTCTACTTCGGTGGTACTTCGCTGCTGATCGTGGTGGTGGTGGTGATGGACTTCATCGCCCAGGTGCAGGCGCACCTGATGTCCCAACAGTACGAGAGCCTGCTGAAGAAGGCCAACCTGAAGGGCGGCAACCGCGGCGGTTTTGCCCGCGGCTGATTGAGCTGTTATACTTTCGTCTTCCTGACGTGATGGTCCCTCCGCTTCGCGGACTTCGGCCACACAAACGAAGGGCGGCCCCCGCAGCGGTTCCGGGTGGGGGTGTGATGAGGTGGTCCCGCGCTGGAGTAGCGCGGGCGGCCCCGGGGGAAACCCCAGGTCCAACCCCATCCGGCGCCGGAGCCTGGGCACACTCCCCAGGCCGGGTTCATGAAACCAATGGTTTCACGGGCTTCCATGTAAACCGGAACCTTGTTAGTATCGCTAGTTCACTTTTTTGATCCATCCTGCCGGATTGGCGTGCCCGAGGCGCGCTGTCGGCCATCACTCAGCTGGAGAACCGCGTCATGGCGCGTATTGCAGGCGTCAACCTGCCAGCCCAGAAGCATGTCTGGGTCGGGTTGCAAAGCATTTACGGCATCGGCCGTACCCGTTCGAAGAAGGTCTGCGAAGTCGCAGGCGTTGCTTCGACCACCAAGATCCGCGATCTGTCGGAGCCGGAAATCGAGCGCCTGCGCGCCGAAGTCGGCAAGTACATCGTGGAAGGCGATCTGCGCCGTGAGATCGGCATCGCGATCAAGCGCCTGATGGACCTGGGCTGCTACCGCGGCCTGCGTCACCGTCGTGGTCTCCCGCTGCGTGGCCAGCGCACCCGTACCAACGCCCGCACCCGCAAGGGTCCGCGCAAGGCGATCAAGAAGTAAGGGACTGAGAAATGGCTAAGCCCGCTGCTAAGACCAAGAAGAAGATCAAGCGCGTCGTCACCGACGGCGTCGCCCACGTCCACGCTTCGTTCAACAACACCATCGTCACCATCACCGACCGCCAGGGCAACGCTCTGTCGTGGGCAACCTCCGGTGGCGCTGGCTTCCGCGGTTCGCGCAAGTCGACCCCGTTCGCTGCCCAGGTGGCGGCTGAAAAGGCCGGTCGTGCTGCGCTGGACTACGGCGTGAAGTCGCTGGAAGTCCGCATCAAGGGCCCGGGTCCGGGCCGTGAGTCGGCCGTGCGTTCGTTGAACAACGTCGGCTACAAGATCACCAACATCATCGACGTGACGCCCATCCCGCACAACGGGTGCCGTCCGCCGAAGAAGCGTCGCGTCTAAAGGGAGCGATAAGAAATGGCTCGTTATATCGGTCCTACCTGTAAGCTCGCCCGCCGCGAAGGCGCCGACCTGTCCCTGAAGAGCCCGGCGCGTGCGCTGGACTCCAAGTGCAAGCTGGAGCAGAAGCCCGGCCAGCACGGCGCCACTGCCCGCAAGGGCAAGCTGTCCGACTACGCCACCCAGCTGCGTGAAAAGCAGAAGGTCAAGCGTATCTACGGCCTGCTGGAGCGTCAGTTCCGCAACTACTACAAGAAGGCCTCGACCAAGAAGGGCAACACCGGCGAGAACCTGCTGCAGCTGCTGGAAACCCGCCTGGACAACGTCGTCTACCGCATGGGCTTCGCCGTGACCCGTCCGGCTGCCCGTCAGCTGGTGTCGCACCGCGGCGTCACCGTGAATGGCAAGTCGGTCAACCTGGCCTCGTACCAGGTCAAGGCTGGCGACGCCATCGCTCTGTCCGAAAAGGCTGCCAAGCAGCTGCGCGTCCAGGAAGCCCTGACCGTCGCCGCCCAGCATGACCTGAGCCCGTCGTGGGTTGAAGTGGATTCCGGCAAGTTCACCGGCATCTTCAAGGCTGTTCCGGATCGTTCGGATCTGCCTGCGGACATCAACGAAGCGCTGATCGTCGAGCTGTATTCGAAGTAATTCACATTGGAGAGCCCCCGGCGACGGCCGGGGGTTCACTAGGAGAACCCGCAACATGACGGTTACCGCCAACCAGGTTCTGCGTCCTCGCGGTCCGCAGATCGAACGCCTTACCGACACCCGCGCAAAGGTCGTCATCGAACCTTTGGAGCGGGGTTACGGGCATACGCTGGGCAACGCCCTGCGTCGCGTGCTGCTGTCGTCCATCCCGGGCTTCGCCATCACGGAAGTCGAAATCGACGGCGTGTTGCATGAGTACACCACGGTCGAAGGTCTGCAGGAGGACGTGCTCGAAGTCCTGCTGAACCTGAAGGACGTGGCCATCCGTATGCACTCCGGCGACAGCGCCACCCTGTCCCTGTCCAAGCAGGGCCCGGGCGTTGTCACCGCTGCCGACATCAAGGTCGACCACAATGTGGAGATCCTGAACGGCGACCATGTGATCTGCCACCTGACCAAGGATACGGCGATCAACATGCGTCTGAAGATCGAACGTGGTTTCGGCTACCAGCCGGCGGCCGCGCGTCGTCGTCCGGACGAAGAAACCCGTGCCATCGGCCGCCTGGTCCTGGATGCCTCGTTCTCGCCGGTCCGCCGTGTCGCCTACGCCGTGGAAGCGGCGCGTGTCGAACAGCGCACCGACCTGGACAAGCTGGTCATCGATATCGAGACCAACGGCACCATCGATGCCGAGGAAGCCGTGCGCACCGCCGCCGACATCCTCAGCGACCAGCTGTCGGTGTTCGGTGACTTCACCCACCGCGACCGCGGTGCGGCCAAGCCGGCCAACAACGGCGTGGATCCGGTGCTGCTGCGCCCGATCGACGATCTGGAGCTGACCGTGCGTTCGGCCAACTGCCTGAAGGCTGAAAGCATCTACTACATCGGCGATCTGATCCAGAAGACCGAAGTGGAGCTGCTGAAGACCCCGAACCTGGGCAAGAAGTCGCTCACCGAGATCAAGGAAGTGCTGGCTCAGCGCGGCCTTTCGCTCGGCATGAAGCTGGAGAACTGGCCGCCGGCCGGCGTCGCCAGCCACGGTATGCTGGGCTGATATCGGTAATGCCTGGAGGCTCCACCGCTCGCGGTGGAGCCTTCAACGCAACACACCACGCCACGACGAACCGCAGGTTCGCGGGCAGGTCGTCCAGGACGGGTGACCAGGACCAACCGCAGTCCGCGCAGTAACGCCAGGATGGCGACAACGATCCACACAGCCGCATCATTAACCAAGGAATATCACCATGCGTCACCAGAAGTCTGGCCGTAAGTTCAGCCGCACCAGCGCCCACCGCGAAGCGATGTTCAAGAACATGGCCGCCTCGCTGTTCAAGCACGAGCTGATCAAGACCACCCTGCCGAAGGCCAAGGAACTGCGCCGCGTTGCCGAGCCGCTGATCACCCTGGCCAAGGTCGACTCCGTCGCCAACCGCCGTCTGGCCTTCGCCCGCCTGCGCGACAACGAAGCCGTGGGCAACCTGTTCACCATCCTGGGCCCGCGCTACGCGAACCGTCCGGGCGGCTACCTGCGCCTGCTGAAGTGCGGTTTCCGCGCCGGCGACAACGCACCGATGGCCTACGTCGAGCTGGTTGACCGTCCGGTCGTGGCCGAGGAAGTGGCCGAGTAATCGGACTGCTCCAATGCGACACAGCGAAAGCCCGGCCTCTGCCGGGCTTTTGCATTTCCGGAGCGGAGGTCCGGGGTCGGATCCCGTGCCACGGGCGCGGGATCTGACCCGCACCGTTCCGACAGGCGTCACCTGTGGCGGTTCGAATGGCGCGCGCTCTCGGTTACGCTTGGCGCCTTGATCCATTCGAGCGTTGACGATGAATCCACTGCGCTGGCCCTTCCGCGCCCAGTTCTTCCTGGGCTTCCTGATCTGCGCGGGCCTGCTCGGCTACGCGATCTTCCTGCAGCTCAAGATGGGCCTGGAGCCGTGCCCGCTGTGCATCTTCCAGCGCCTGGCTTTTGCCGCGCTGGGCCTGCTGTTCCTGATCGGTGCGCTGCACGGGCCGTCCAACCGTCCCGGCCGAGCCACCTACGGCGTGCTGGCCTTCATCGCGGCGGCCGTCGGCGTGGGCATCGCTGCGCGCCACGTCTACGTGCAGATGCTGCCGCCGGAGATGGGCGCGACCTGTGGCCCGCCGCTGAGCTTCCTGCGCGAGACCATGGGGCCGCTGGAAGTGTTCCGCACGGTACTGACCGGTACCGGCAACTGCGGCAACATCGACTGGACGTTCCTGGGCCTGACCATGCCGATGTGGTCGGGCGTGTGGTTCGTGCTGCTGGCGCTGTGGGCGCTGGTGGCGTCGCTGCGCAAGGTCAAGCGCTGAAGCAAGGCGGGGTCGGAGCCCTTTCCTGCGGAAAGGGATCCGACTCCAGGCACCCTGGCGTCCTCAGAAGTCCTGCTGCAGGCTCAGGTAGGCGCCCCGGCGCGGGCCCCACTGCGGGGCGAACACGCCGACGCCACCGCCATCACGCAGCTGGTAGCTGCGGTCCAGTGCGTTGATCAGGGCGAGTTGCACGTGCAGGGGATGGCCACTGTCGGCGTTGAAGTCATGCCCGGCGCTGAGGTTCACCTGCAGGTAGGACGGCAGTTCGCCGCCGTTGGGCACGCCGTCGGGGTCCGAGCGCAGGCCGCTGCCGAACAGGTAGTTGGCACCGATCCGGTTGTGCCCGGCAAAGGCGTAGCTGAAGCCGCCCGAAGATGTCAGTTTCTGGTCGTGGTCGAGGTGGATCCAGTGGTTGGCCACATAGGCCAGTGCGTCCGGGTCGAGGTTGTACTGGCTGGTGATGACCTGGGTGCCGATCGCCTTGTTGTAGGCCGCGTTGAAGTAGGCGCTGAACGGGCCGTTGCTGTAGTCGGCGCTGAACTCCAGCCCACGGATGTGGCCACGGCGATAGTTGAACGTCGAGTAGATGTAGGCGGCGCCGAACTGGCCTTCGTCCTGCAGGCGCGCAACGCGGCGGTCGTAGGCGTCCAGGCCCAGGGTCAGGTGGTCGCCCAGCTGCTGCGAGATGCCGATGTCGTAGTAGTCGCTGCGTTCGGCCAGGGGCGTGTTGTTGCCGCCGCTGGGCTGCTGGTTGGTGGTGCCGTCGTACAGCGCGATGTCGCTGCTGGCAATCAGCTCACTGGCCGGCGGCGTGAAGTAGCGCGCGTAGCCCGCATGCACGGTGGTACGGTCGCTGGCATTCCAGACCACGCCTGCGCGCGGGCTGAGCTGGCCCTCGGTGCGTCCAAACGCCTTGTAGCGATCGCCGCGCAGGCCGTAGTTGACGGTCCAGTCGTCGCCGATCTTCCACTCGTCCTGTACGTACATCGCCAGCGTGCTGGCGTGGAAGGCGCTGCGGTCTGGAATCAGCAGTGGCGTGGTGCTGGATTGCTGGCCGGCGCCATCGACCGGGAACACCCAGCTGTTGTTGCTGGCGCGCGCATTCTCGTAGTTGCCGTACAGGCCGTAGCGCAGCGTGTGGTCATTGCCCAGCGGGGTGGAGAAGTCGGCCTGCAGCGTGTTGGCGCGGTTGCTGCGCTGCACCTGTGAGGCGACGCCACTGAACACCAGGTCGCCGATGACATCCGGATGGAATGCCACATCGCTGTAGCGCTGGCCGGCCGAGAGCTGATAGGCGGTGCTGCCCAACGTGCCCTGCAGCACCAGCATGCCGAAGCGGGTGGCCTCGCGCTGGGTTTCATCCAGCTGGCTGGAGTCGAAGGCGGTGGTATCGAGGTAACCGAACTGCGGCGTCTGCCCGGGGTTGACCGGGATCTGGAAGCGATTGTTGGCAAAGCCGGCGAACACGCTCAGGCGCGTGTTCTCGTTGACCAGGTAGGTGAGGTCGGCGAAGGCCTTGCCCTGGTGGGTGTCGTCGTGCTGCGGCTTGCGCGTGCTGGTCGGGTTCTCCAGGCCCACCTCGTTCTGGTCGTAGTTGCCGGTCAGGAACCAGCTCCAGCGCCCCTGGTTGCCCCACCAGGAGGCATTGGGATTGATCTTGCCGAACGCGCCTGCGGTCAGCCCGGCGCTGCCGCCATTGCCAAGCTCGGCGCCGCTGCGGGTGGTGATGTCGACCACCGCTGCCGTGCGTTCGCCGAACTGTGCCGGCAGCGCGCCATCCATCAGGCGGAGGCTCTTGATCGTGCGGGCATCCAGGGTCTGGCCAAAGCCGGAGATCGACTCGGGCAGCAGGACGCCGTTGATGCGGTACTGCAGATTGGCGTGGTCGCCGCGCACGTGCACGCCGCCGTAGGAATCCTGGACCACGCCCGGGGCCTGCAGCAGCACCTGGCTCAGCGGCGCAGAGGCGCCCAGCGGCTGCTTCTGGATGTCCTCGGCGGTGATCTGGTACTGGCTGCTGCCGATGTCCGGCGACAGCGCATTGCGGGCCTGGTCGAGCTGGGCACTGACGGTGACCGTATCCAGGTCCTTGACCGACGGTTTGCCGTCGTCGGGCGCGGCCGCGAACGCGGGCAGGCTGGCCAGGGCCAGGGCGAAGGTGATGCCGGTAGCGAGCAGGGAGGGCTTCATGGCAGGCGGGCTGTGGAAGGGAGCTGTGGAAGGGAGGGCGGGGCGATTGTTACTTCGTAACAGTGCGTGGCGAATCATGCGCCTGTCCGGGAGCCCCCGGCCATGCGGTTTCTGGCTGATCGCGAGAGCCTTTGCCCGGCGTTCAGCCATGTGCAGGCGGCGGCCGGGCCTTTGCGGCAGCGGTCGGCTCTGCGACCATGAACGCCTTCTCCCCCCCGCCGGAAACCTGCAATGAGCCTGTCCGCCGTTTCGCCTGTTCCCGATCCTGCCGTGACCGCCGTCGGCGCTGCCTGGTCGCCGGAGAGCTGGCGTGGCAAGACCGCGCTGCAGATGCCGACCTACCCCGACCCGGTGGCCTTGGACGCTGCCCTGCACGAGCTGAAGCGGCTGCCACCACTGGTCACGTCGTGGGAAATCCTGGCACTGAAGCAGCAGCTGGCCGAGGCCCAGGAAGGCAAGCGGTTCCTGCTGCAGGGCGGCGATTGCGCCGAGAACTTCAGCGACTGCGAATCCGGCACGATTTCCAACCGGCTGAAGGTGCTGCTGCAGATGAGCCTGGTCCTGGTGCATGGGCTGCGCCAGCCGGTGATCCGCGTCGGCCGCTTCGCTGGCCAGTACGCCAAGCCGCGTTCGGCCGATACCGAAACCCGCGACGGCGTGACCCTGCCCAGCTACCGCGGCGACGTGATCAATGCGCCGGCGTTCACCGAGGCGGCGCGCCTGCCCGACCCGAAGCGCATGCTGCAGGCGCACGCGCATTCGGCGATGACGATGAACTTTGTGCGCGCGCTGATCGATGGGGGGTTCGCCGATCTGCACCACCCCGAGTACTGGAACCTGGAATGGGTGAGCCATTCGCCGCTGGCCGCCGAATACCAGAAAATGGTGGCGTCCATCGGTGATGCGGTGCACTTCATGGAAACCCTGGCCGGGGCCCGCGTGCACAACCTCAACCGCATCGACTTCTACACCTCGCATGAAGCATTGCTGCTGCCCTACGAGCAGGCGCTGACCCGGCAGGTGCCGCGCCAGCAGGGCTGGTTGAACCTGAGCACGCATTACCCGTGGATCGGCATGCGTACCGCCGCGCTGGAGGGCGCCCACGTGGAGTACCTGCGTGGCGTGCGCAATCCGATTGCAATCAAGGTGGGCCCGTCGGTGTCGCCGGACCAGCTGCTGCGCCTGATCGATGTGCTCAACCCGCATGACGAGCCTGGCCGCCTGAGCTTCATCCATCGCATGGGGGCGGCGCAGATTGCCGAGAAGCTGCCGCCGCTGCTGGATGCGGTCAAGCGCGACGGTCGCCGCGTGCTGTGGGTGTGCGATGCGATGCATGGCAATACCGAGAGCACCGCCAATGGCTTCAAGACGCGCCGCTTCGACAACGTGCGCGGCGAAGTGGAGATGTCGTTCGATCTGCATGCGGCGGCAGGCACGCGCCTGGGCGGTGTGCACCTGGAGCTGACCGGCGAGGACGTGACCGAGTGCACCGGCGGCGCGCGCGAGCTGACCGAGCGTGACCTGGAGCGCGCATATCGTTCGACGGTGGATCCGCGGTTGAACTACGAGCAGTCGCTGGAGATCGCGATGGCGATCGTGCGCAAGCAGGAGCAGGTGCGGTAAGGGGGTTGCGGCAGGGCCTGCAGCCCTGCACCTGCGGACGCAACGGCAACGGTAACGGCCGAAGCAACGGCAACAGCACTCATTCCGTGGGATGGCGGGGCGGTGTCGGAGTGCGGGGACGCTGCAAGTACGTCCCTGTAAGCTTGGCAGCCGCATCCATGCGGCTGACACCCCGCACTCCGACACCGCCCCACCTTTGACAGATTCCCGCGGCTGTTGGTAGGTGTCGACCTTGGTCGACACGGTAGATCCACGCCATGCGTGGATGCTTTGGGATTCCAATTCGAAATATTCGATTCCGATGGAGATTCATCCACGCACGGCGTGGATCTACTGCAGATCGCGGGAATCTGTCGAAGGCGGGGTGGGTCCGGTTGCGGGAGTGTCCGCGGCATGGATGCCGCGGCCAAGCCCCCATGGATGGGTTTACGGCGTCTCCCGCAACCGGACCCACCCCGCCATCCCTCGGAATGCACGCTGTTGCTGTTGCCGGCCAGCGGCCGGCACTGCCGCAGGTGCAGGGCTGCACGCCCTGCCGATCAACACCCTGCTTACGAACGACTGACACGGCGCTCATGCGCCATGCGCGACGCTGCCCGTTGGTGTGTTCACGCAGAGGTGGCAAGGGTGCATTGGGAGCGCATGCAGGCCTATGCATGGCCGTTGGGTCTGGCGGTGCTGGTGGGTGGCATCGGCGCCTGGCTGATCCTGTGGATCTATCATCGGCTGAAAGGGCGTGATCGGCGGCGCGCGCGCATCGGTCGCGTGCTTGGATTGCCGATGGCCACCGCATGGCCGCTGCTGCTGTTGATCCCTGCATTGCAGGCCACCCCGCTGCAGGATCCCGTTCTGGGCAACCTGCAACGGGTGCTGCATATCGCGCTGACCGCGTGCTTCATCTGGCTGCTGGTGCGGGCGGTGGCGGCGGGCGAACGGGCCATCCTGCGCAGCCATCCCATCGATGTCTCCGACAACCTGGAAGCGCGCCGCATCCAGACCCAGACCCGGGTACTCAGCCGCGTGCTGATGGGCGGCATCATCGTGCTGGGCGCATCGCTGGTGCTGCTGACGTTCCCGATGGTGCAGAAGATCGGCACCGCATTGCTGGCCTCGGCGGGGCTGATCGGGCTGGTTGCGGGCATCGCCGCCAAGCCGGTGTTCGGCAACCTGATCGCCGGCCTGCAGATCGCAGTGACGCAGCCGATCCGGCTGGATGACGTGGTGATCGTCGAGGGCGAGTGGGGCCGCATCGAGGAGATCGGCAGCAGCTATGTCGTGGTGCGCATCTGGGATGAGCGGCGGATGGTGGTGCCGCTGACCTGGTTCATCGAGAACCCGTTCCAGAACTGGACGCGGCGCAGCGCCGACCTGCTCGGCACCGCGTTCCTGTGGCTGGACTATCGTGCCCCGGTGGCAGCGATCCGTGCCGAGCTGGAGCGCATCTGCCGCGGTGAAGCGCTGTGGGACGGCCGGGTCTGCGTGACCCAGGTGACCGAGACCAGCGAGCGTGCGATCCAGGTCCGCCTGCTGGTCAGCGCGCGCAGCTCCGGCGATGCCTTCGACCTGCGCTGCCTGGTCCGCGAACGCATGCTCGATTTCCTCGCGCGCGAGCATCCGCAGTCGCTGCCGCAGGTGCGTGCGCGGCTGCAGCACGAGGACGAGCAGGACATGCCGCGGGCGCCTCGCGCGCGTACCGCCGATGTGCGTTCGCCGGGTGCTGAAGATGGTGAGGCGGCGATCGTGCCGGTAGAGCTGGAGCCCGAACGGTAGCGCCGGTCGCTGGCCGGCGAGCGTGGTTCTGCCGGCCAGCGGCCGGCACTACCGGAAGCAGGATGTCGCGGCGTTACCGGAGCTCACGGCTCGCCGGCGTCGATCAGCGCATCGGTATCGAAGTGCGGAGGACGCCGCGCGCGGGTGCGCTGTTCGTAGGCGTAGGCCATTTCGATCAGCTTCGGCTCGCTCCAGGCGGTGCCCATGAACAGCAGGCCCACCGGCAGGCCGTTGATCTGGCCCATCGGCACGCTGAGGCTGGGATAGCCGGCCACGGCGGCGGCGCTGTAGCTTTCGCCGGGAAAGTCGTCGCCTTCGCTGCGGATCGGCCACGCCACGCCGGTGGTGGGGGCCACCAGCGCGTCCAGCCGGTGGGCGGCAAGGGCCGCATCGATGCCTTCGGGGCCGGCCAGCCGGCGGGCATCGCTGCGTGCGCGGATGTAGGCGGGGTCGGCCAGGCCAGCGGTAGCCTCGGCTTCCACCAGCAGTTCCTGGCCGAACAGGCCCAGTTCCTGCTTGCTGTGCGCCTGGTTGAAGGCGATCAGGTCGGCCACGCTGCGCACGGGGGCATGGTGGGCGCTGAAGTAGCGCTCCAGCCCGGCCTTGAACTCGTACAGCAGCAGCGTGCGCTCGGCCTCGGCCCAGGCGCCCTGGTTGGGCAGCGTCACCGGCACCACGACCGCACCCGCGCGGCGCAGCTCGGTGGTGGCCTGTTCGATCAGCGGTGGCATGCCGCGGTACGTCAGCAGCGGTGTCTGCAGCAGGCCGATGCGCTTGCCGCGCAGGCCCTGTGGATCCAGCCGCGCGGTGTAGTCGTAGACCGCGCGGCCGGGCATGGTCGCCGTGGCCGGGTCGGCATCATCGCGGCCGGCGATCGCGGTCAGCACAGCGGCGGCGTCGGCGACGCTGCGTGTCATCGGCCCGGCGGTGTCCTGGCTGAAGGAAATCGGGATGATGCCGTCACGACTGACCAGGCCGACGGTCGGCTTGAGCCCGACGATGCCGTTGATCGCTGCCGGGCAGACGATACTGCCGTCGGTTTCGGTGCCGATCGCCACGCTGGCCAGGTTGGACGCGACTGCCACCGCGCTGCCGCTGCTGGAGCCACAGGGCGAGTGGCTCAGGCGATAGGGGTTGCGGGTCTGGCCGCCGCGCGCGCTCCAGCCGGAAATCGAATCATTGCCGCGGAAATTGGCCCATTCGCTGAGATTGGTCTTGCCCAGCACCACCGCACCGGCGTCGCGCAGCCGCCGTACCAGGTACGCGTCATCCGGGCGGAAGCCCTGCAGGGCCAGCGAGCCGGCGCTGGTGGCCATGGGCGCGGCGTTGATGTTGTCCTTCAGCAGCACCGGGATGCCGTGCAGCGGGCCGCGCAGGCGTCCCTCACGGCGCTCGCGGTCGCGTTCGGCGGCGTCCTTCAGGGCATCGGGGTTGAGCTCGATCACCGCGCGCAGGCGGGGCCCGGCGCGATCCAGGGAGGCGATCCGCTGCAGGTAGGCCTGGACCAGGGTGGCGCTGTCCAGCTCGCCGGCGGTCATCTGCGCCTGCAGGTCGGCGACATCGGTTTCAGCGTAGGGGAACGGCACGTTGCGGCTCGCGGGTTCGGCCGCATGCGCGCTGGACGCGGCCGGGCTGCAGCCAGCCGAAAGCAGCGCAGGCAGCGCGGCAAGCAGGCAGGTCAGCAGAGGCGGCAAGGACGGGCGCATGGGGCGGCTTGGTCGGCTCCAATCCCCAGTGTAGCCGGTGCTCAGCGGTGGCGCTTGCGCAGGTCGCGGGCGAGGACGTAGACCACGATCAGGTTGATCGCCAGGATCGTCCACGATGGCCAGCCGGGATGGCGGATGATCGCGAAGATATCGAAAGGCAGGTACAGGGAGGCGGTCAGGCAGCCCAGCCAGGAGGCCCAGGCCTTGGCCCGCCACAGGCCCCAGGCTTCGACCAGGTGCAGCAGGCCGTAGCCGATCATCCCCGCCGCGGCCAGATGGACCGCGTCGGGGCTGATCATGTGCAGCAGCGAGGGCAGGGTGCCATGGTCCGGATCCAGGCTGAAACGCCGGATCAGGACCATGATGCCGTGCCGCAGCGGTTGCGGTCCGAGCACTTCCAGCCCGGTCGCGGCCAACAGCGCCAGCATCGCCTTGCTCGCTTCGAGCAGGGCGATGACGTGCAGACCCGGATGCCGGTGCGGATCCGGGTTGTAGCCGCTCGGGTTCACGGGGTGCTGGCTCAGCCGCCGCGCGAAGCCTTCTTGCGGTCGCTTTCGGTCAGGAACTTCTTGCGCAGGCGGATCTCCTTCGGGGTGATCTCGACCAGCTCGTCGTCTTCGATGAAGTCCAGCGCCTGTTCCAGCGAGTACTTGATCGCCGGGGTCAGCTGGATCGCATCGTCCTTGCCCGAAGCGCGCATGTTGGTCAGCGGCTTGGTCTTGATCGCGTTGACGGTCAGGTCGTTGTCCTTGGAGTGGATGCCGACCAGCTGGCCTTCATACACGTTGTCGCCTTCGGCAGCGAAGAGCTTGCCGCGCTCCTGCAGCGGACCCAGCGAGTAGGCGGGGGTGACGCCCGGCGCATTGGCGATCATCACGCCGTTGATGCGCTTGGCGATCGCGCCCTGTTCCTTCGGACCGTAATGGTCGAACACGTGGAACAGCAGGCCCGAGCCCTGGGTCAGGGTCTTGAACTCGTTCTGGAAACCGATCAGGCCACGGGCCGGGATCTGGTACTCCAGGCGCACACGGCCCTTGCCGTCCGGCTCCATGTTCTTCAGCTGGCCCTTGCGGGTGCCGAGCTTTTCCATCACGCCGCCCTGGTGCACTTCCTCGATGTCGACCACCAGCTGCTCGATCGGCTCCATCATCTGGCCGTCGATTTCCTTGATGATCACTTCCGGGCGCGACACGGCCAGCTCATAACCTTCACGGCGCATGTTCTCGATCAGCACCGACAGGTGCAGTTCGCCGCGGCCGGAGACCAGGAACTTGTCGGCGTCTTCCAGCTGTTCCACCTTCAGGGCCACGTTGTGGACCTGTTCGCGGTCCAGGCGGTCCTTGATCTGGCGGCTGGTCAGGAACTTGCCACCGGACAGGTCCTTGTTGCCGGCGAACGGCGAGTTGTTGACCTGGAAGGTCATCGAGATGGTCGGCTCGTCGACGGTCAGCGCCGGCAGGGCTTCGGGGGTGTCCGGGTGGCACAGGGTGTCGGAGATGGTCAGCTCCGGAATGCCGGAGATGGCCACGATGTCACCGGCTTCGGCGGTGTCCTGCTCGATGCGCTCCAGGCCCAGGAAGCCCAGCACCTGGGCGACCTTGCCGTTGCGCTTCTTGCCTTCACGGTCGATGACGGCGACCTGCATGTTCTTCTTCAGGGTGCCGCGCTGGATGCGGCCGATGCCGATCACGCCCACGAAGTTGTTGTAGTCCAGCTGGCTGATGCGCATCTGGAACGGGCCTTCCGGGTCCACTTCCGGACGCGGGGCGTGCTGCATGATCGCTTCGTACAGCGGGGTCATGTCGCCGTCGCGCACGGTGTCTTCCAGGCCGGCGTAGCCGTTCAGGGCCGAGGCGTAGACGATCGGGAAGTCCAGCTGCTCATTGGTGGCGCCGAGCTTGTCGAACAGGTCGAAGACCTGGTCGATCACCCATTCCGGACGGGCGCCCGGACGGTCGATCTTGTTGACCACGACGATCGGCTTGAAGCCCATCGCGAAGGCCTTCTGGGTCACGAAGCGGGTCTGCGGCATCGGGCCGTCCATCGCATCGACCAGGATCAGCACGGTGTCGACCATCGACAGCACGCGCTCGACCTCACCGCCGAAGTCGGCGTGGCCGGGGGTATCGACGATGTTGATCCGGTTCTTGATGCCGGTCTTCTTGTCTTCCCAGGTGATGGCCGTGTTCTTGGCCAGGATGGTGATGCCGCGTTCCTTTTCCTGGTCGTTGCTGTCCATCACGCGCTCGGCGAGGACGGTACGCTCGGACAGGGTGCCGGACTGCTTCAGCAGCTGGTCGACCAGGGTGGTCTTGCCATGGTCGACGTGGGCGACGATGGCGATGTTGCGAAGATTTTCGATGGACATACGAAAGGGGGCCAGTCGGCGCCGGATTTGGAAAAAGAAGTCCAACATTATACGTCGAACTTGACGATTCGCGAAAAGGTGGATTTCACGCCGGTCCCGGGCGCCATTCAGGTGGCTGTCCAGCGCCCCGGCCGAGGCTGCCAGGACGGCGGGCGGCGCTGCCCGTCCGGTGGCTGAAGCCGGCGTCTCCACCGATGGTCGAAGCCGCCGCCGCCACGAGGCAGGTGTAAACTAGGGGGCTAGACGCATTCCCCTTTGCATCAAGGATCTTCATGTCCCTCATCGCCACTTTCGACACCACCCAGGGCCCGATCAAGGTCGAGCTGTTCGCCGACAAGGCGCCGCTGACCGTGGCCAACTTCGTGAACCTGGTCAAGCACGGCTTCTATGACGGCCTGATCTTCCACCGCGTGATCGCCGACTTCATGATCCAGGGCGGCTGCCCGCAGGGCCGTGGCACCGGCGGCCCGGGCTACAAGTTCGAAGACGAGAAGAATGGCGTGAAGCACGAGGTCGGCTCGCTGTCGATGGCCAACGCCGGCCCGAACACCAACGGCAGCCAGTTCTTCATCACCCACATCAAGACCGATTGGCTGGACGGCCGCCACACCGTCTTCGGCAAGGTCCTGGAAGGCCAGGCCATCGTCGATTCGGTCAAGCAGGGCGACGTGATCCATTCGATTACCCTGGAAGGCGACGTCGACGCCGTGCTGGCCGCCCAGGCCGAGCGCGTGGCGGAGTGGAACAAGCACCTCGCCGCCTGATCCCCCTTCGAAACGGCCACCCACGGGTGGCCGTTTCCCTGTTCCCCGCCGCCCGCCCGGCCTGCATGGCCACGCCCGCGGCGTCCCATCAAACGCTTGCAAGCAAGAGGAAACCCCCATGAAAGCACCCGTTCGTGTTGCCGTGACCGGCGCCGCCGGCCAGATCGGTTATGCCCTGCTGTTCCGCATCGCCTCCGGCGAAATGCTGGGCAAGGACCAGCCGGTCATCCTGCAGCTGCTGGAACTGCCGGTCGACAAGGCCCAGGCCGCCCTGAAGGGCGTGATGATGGAGCTGGAAGACTGCGCCTTCCCGCTGCTGGCCGGCATGATCGGCACCGACGACGCTGAAGTCGCGTTCAAGGACGCCGACATCGCCCTGCTGGTGGGTGCACGTCCGCGCGGCCCGGGCATGGAGCGCAAGGACCTGCTGCTGGAAAACGCCAAGATCTTCACCGCCCAGGGCGCGGCGCTGAACAAGGTCGCCAGCCGTGACGTGAAGGTGCTGGTGGTCGGCAACCCGGCCAACACCAATGCCTACATCGCGATGAAGTCGGCCCCGGACCTGAAGCCGGAGAACTTCACCGCCATGCTGCGCCTGGACCACAACCGCGCGCTGAGCCACCTGTCGGCCAAGCTCGGCAAGCCGGTCGGTGGCATGGAGAAGCTGGTCGTGTGGGGCAACCACAGCCCGACCATGTACCCGGACTACCGTTTCGCCACCGCCGATGGTGCGTCGATCGCCGATGCGATCAACGACCAGGAGTGGAACGCCAACACCTTCATCCCGACCGTCGGCAAGCGCGGCGCGGCGATCATCGAAGCCCGCGGCTCGTCCTCGGCCGCTTCGGCCGCCAACGCTGCCATCGACCACGTGCGTGACTGGGTGCTGGGCAGCAACGGCAAGTGGGTCACCATGGGCGTGCCGTCCGACGGTTCCTACGGCATTCCGGAAGGCGTGATCTTCGGCTTCGCGGTCACCACCGAGAACGGCAAGTACACCCTGGTCAAGGATCTGCCGATCGACGACTTCAGCCAGAAGTACATCGACAAGACCCTGGCCGAGCTGGAAGAAGAGCGCGCCGGCGTCGCCCACCTGCTGGGCTGATGCAGGCGGTACCGGCTCCGGCCGGTACGTCTTCCATCGAGGTCGGTACCGACCGCTGGTCGGTACTTTTCCTTCAGGGTAGGTACCGACCGCTGGTCGGTACGCAGAGAACGGGGAAGCTTCGGCTTCCCCGTTTGCGTCTGGACGGATACGGAACGGCATGATCCACCTGCACTACATCGACGACGCACTGCTGGTGGCCGAGAAGCCGGCCGGACTGCTGTCCGTGCCCGGCCGCAGTGCCGAGAACCAGGACTGCGTGGTTGCGCGCCTGCAGGCGCTGTACCCGGATGCATTGACCGTGCATCGCCTGGATCAGGTGACGTCCGGCCTGCTGCTGCATGCGCGCGGCAAGGCGATGCAGGCAGCACTGTCGATGCAGTTCGAGCAGCGCCAGGTCGGCAAGCGGTATGAAGCGGTGGTGCAGGGGCTGCTCGAGGGTGATGCCGGCGCAGTGGACCTGCCGTTGATCGTTGACTGGCCGAACCGGCCGAAGCAGAGGGTCGATCACGAATGCGGCAAGCCGGCGCTGACACGCTGGCGCGTACTGGATCGCGATGCTGGGGCGCAGCGCACCCGCGTGGCGCTGGAGCCGGTCACCGGCCGCAGCCATCAGCTGCGCCTGCACATGGCCAGCCTCGGCCATCCCATTGTCGGTGACGTGCTGTACGGCGCCGCCCCGGCGCAACGCGTGCACCTGCATGCGCGCAGCCTGCGGTTCATTCATCCGGTGACGGGCGAGGCGCTCGCGTTCGAGTCCGCGGCTCCGTTCTAGGGGTTCGGCAGGGCTGCGCCCTGCACCCGCGGTAGTGCCGGCCGCTGGCCGGCAACCTCAGAAGCAACAGCGGGCTATCCGTGGGATGGCGGGGCAGTGTGGGTCTGCGGGGACGCCGTAAACCCATCCATGGGGGCTTGGTCGCGGCATCCATGCCGCTCACACCCCGCAAACCCACAGTGCCCTGCCTTCGACAGTTGGCCGGCGGCCAGTAGATCCACGCCATGCGTGGATGCATCTCAATCGGAATCGAATATTCCGAATTGAAATCGAAATGCATCCACGCATGGCGTGGATGTCGACCAAGGTCGACACCCACCAAGGCAGAACGCAGTTCCGACAGATCGCGGCAGTCTGTCGAAGGCGGGGTGGGTCCGGTTGCGGGGGCGTGAGCCGCATGGATGCGGCGACCGAGCCTCCATGGACGGATTCACGGCGTCCCCCGCAACCGGACCCACCCCGCCATCCCACGGGAAACCCGCTGTTGCTTCGGCTGTTGCTTCTGAGGTTGCCGGCCAGCGGCCGGCACTACCGCGGGTGCAGGGCGCAGCCCTGCAGAACAAACCCCACCCCCTACCAAGGTAGGGCGGCCCGCGCGGCAGCGCCGGACTATCCTCGAACCCATGACTTTGTCTGGGAGGGCTGCGTCATGAACTACGAGGAAACCTACCGTCGCTCGATCGACGAGCCGGAGGCCTTCTGGGGCGAGGAAGCCAAGCGCATCCACTGGCATAAACCGCCGCAGCAGGTGCTCGACTACAGCAATCCGCCGTTCCGGCGCTGGTTCGTCGGCGGTGAAACCAATCTCTGCTACAACGCCGTCGACCGCCACCTGGCCGAGCGCGCCGACCAGCTCGCTCTGGTCGCCATTTCCACCGAAACCAACAGCACCCGCGAGATCACCTATCGCCAGCTGTATCGCGAAGTGAACGACTTCGCCGCCGTGCTCAAGCACCTCGGCGTCGGCCACGGCGACCGCGTGGTGATCTACATGCCGAACATGGCGGAAGCCGTGTTCGCAATGCTGGCCTGCGCGCGCATCGGCGCGGTGCATTCGGTGGTGTTCGGTGGCTTTGCCGCGCACAACCTGGCACTGCGCATCGACGACGCCAAGCCCAGGCTGCTGATCGCTGCCGACGCGGGCATGCGCGGTGGCAAGCTGATTCCGTACAAGCCGATGGTCGACGCCGCCTGCGCCGAAGCGGCGTCGCCTCCGCCATACGTGCTGATCGTCTCGCGTGGGCTGGATGCCGCCGAACCGCGCGTGCCGGGTCGCGACGTGGAGTACGCCGCGCTGCGCGCACAGGTGGGTGAAGTCGACGTGCCGGTGCAGTGGCTGGAAGCGAGCGAGCCGAGCTACCTGCTGTACACCTCCGGCACCACTGGCAAGCCGAAGGGCGTGCAGCGCGATGTCGGCGGCTACGCGGTGGCGATGGCGCAGTCGATGGAAACCGTATTCGACTGCAAGCCGGGGCAGGTGATGTTCTCCACCTCCGATGTGGGCTGGGCGGTAGGCCATTCCTACAATGTGTACGGGCCCTTGATCGGCGGCTGCACGTCGCTGCTGTACGAAGGGTTGCCGACGAATCCGGACCCGGGCATCTGGTGGGCGCTGTGCGAGCAGTACAACGTGCGCACCATGTTCTCCTCGCCCACTGCCATCCGCGTGCTGAAGAAGCACGATGCGGACTTCATCCATCGCCACGACCTGCGCGCGCTGAAGTACCTGTTCCTGGCCGGCGAGCCGCTGGACGAACCGACCGCGCACTGGATCAGCGAAGCGCTCGGCAAGCCGATCATCGACAACTACTGGCAGACCGAGACCGGCTGGCCAGCGCTGACCCTGCTGCCGGGCCTGGAAATGAAGCCGGTGCGCTTCGGCTCGCCGGGCTTCCCCAACCTCGGCTACCGGATGAAGGTGATCGACGAGAACACCGGCGAGGAAGTCGCAGCGGGGCAGAAGGGGGTGCTGGTGGTGTCGCCGCCGTTGCCGCCGGGCTGCATGAGCACGGTGTGGAACGACGACAACCGTTTCCTGCAGAGCTACTTCAGCCACTTCAAGGAACTGCTGTACAGCTCGCTGGACTGGGCGATCCGCGACGACGATGGCTACACCTTCATCCTCGGCCGTACCGACGATGTGATCAATGTGGCCGGACACCGGCTGGGCACGCGCGAGATCGAGGAGGCCATTTCGAGCCACCCGCGGGTGGCCGAGGCGGCGGTGATCGGGGTCAAGGACGAACTGAAGGGGCAGGTGCCGCTGGTGTTCGTTACCCTCAAGCAGGGCCTGGATGGCGAGGATCCGGCGCCGGTGGTGGCCGAGATGATGGCCACGGTGACCACCTCGCTCGGCGCGGTCGCGCGCCCGGCGCACGTGCACGTGGTCAACGCGCTGCCCAAGACCCGTTCGGGCAAGCTGCTGCGGCGCTCGTTGCAGGCGCTGGCCGAGCAGCGCGACCCGGGCGACCTGTCGACGCTGGACGACCCCGGCGCGCTGGAAGAGATCCGGCGGGCGCTGGGGCGTTGACCGGGTAGTGCCGGCCACTGGCCGGCACCCCCATCAATCCCGAGGTTGCCGGCCAGCGGCCGGCACTCCCCTCTGCACTTGCGCTAAGCTCGGCCTGTCATCGACCTGCAATACGCGGCGCGCGCCGGGGAAGGCGCGTGCCCTCGGGGGATGGCACACAGGGGGGCGTGCCCGCGAGGGCCCGCCGGCATGGCGCATCGAGGGAGGGGGAGGCAATGGCATTGCTGCACGCCAAGACGGCTGCTGGCCGTCAGGAAATCGAAGACCGTGGCCGGCGCCTGCCGGCGGGGCTGCGCTCGATCCTGCTGATGGTCGATGGCCGTCGCGACGACACTGAACTGCGCGGCCTGTTGGAAGGCCTGCGCGCGCCTGCCGATGCGCTGGAGCAGCTGGCCGCGCAGGGACTGATCGAAGTGATCGGTGGAAGCGCAGACGTGGCGCCCGCACGTGGCCTCAGCACCGGTCGCGAACACGACCCGGCGCTGTACCAGCAGCTGTACGACGCAATGAGCGAGGCGGTGCGGCGTCATCTGGGCCTCAAGGGGTATTTCATGCAGTTGAAGATCGAACGCTGCACCGATGCACTGGCACTGGAACGCCTGTGCCCGGAACTGCTGGCGGCGGTCGCCAAGGCGCGCAGCCCGGCGCTGGCCCAGCGCTGGTGGCAGGAAACCCGGCTGGCCCTGCTGGACACCGGCAGCGAGGTCGTGCAGGCCTGAGCCAACGCTTAAAGTGATCGGTTCACTTCCCCACAAGGAGTCCCGCGTGCAGGACGACCACGACGACACCGATACCCCTGGCTGGGACGCGATCAATGCGGCACTGGCACCGCTGTACGCGGGCCAGGAACCCCGCCACTACGGCACGGCATTGCCGTACACGCTGGGGGGCCAGGATCCACTGGATGGCATCAGCGTGTACTGGGTGGACGCGCCGCTGCCGCATTGGCACTACATCACCTATGGCTTCTCCGAGCTGTATGCCAAGGAGAGCCGCGATGCCGCCGCCAGCGGCTATGGCTTCGAGCTGACCTTCCGCCTCGCGGCCGAAGCCGGCGAGGAAGCCGGCAGCCCGCCACCAGTGTGGCCGATGAACCTGCTGCAGAACCTGGCGCGCTATGTGTTCGGCAGTGGCAACGTGTTCGAGGACGGTCACCACCTCAATGCCAACGGCCCGATCGCGCTGGAGACCGACACGCGGCTGTGCCATCTGGCGTTCATTGCCGACCCGCAGTTGCCGGCACGCGACACCGCCAATGGCCACCTGCAGTTCCTGCAGCTGGTCGGACTGACCGATGAGGAAATGGAGGCAGTCAAGCGCTGGTCCACGCGCGGCGTGCTGCAGGCGTTGCAGCCGGCAATGCCGCTGTGGGTCAGCGACCTGCACCGCGGCAACCTGCTGGAGGACCCGGTGCTGGCGGCTGAGGTGCGGGCCGGCAGCGAGCGCGAAGGCTCCAGCACCGGCATGTTGTTCATCGAGACACTGGACTGGCGCCAGGAGGCGGGCATGACCACGCTGGTGCTTGGCGCCGGCCAGGTGGCGAGCGTGTGCGAACTGCTGCCGCTGCGCCTGCGCCACGGCAGATCGCTGGAACTGGTCAGCCGCGAGCGGCAGTGGGAGTTCATCGCGGACGGGGGCGGTGAAGTGGCGGACGTATCCGCCGACAGCGCGCGCTGGTCACTGGACGAGGCGGGCCTGCAGGCCCTGGCAGGAGTGCGCGCCGAGCGCGGGGTCTACCCGCTGGCAGGAAGGTTGCGTATCGAGGTGGTGCCGACCTACCTGCGCGATGCCAAGGGGGAAGTGATCCGCCAGATCGGCTGATCACGCCAATGACATCGAGGGGGTCGGAGCCGCCTGGTAGCCGATGGGGTCAGAGCCGTTCGCCACGCGAACGGCTCTGACCCCTGACCAAGGTCAGGCCAGGCCTTCGGCCTTCAGCGCGGCCTGCACGCCGGCGTCGGCGTCCATGCGTGCCTTGTAGGCGGCCAGGTTGTCCAGGCCCGACAGGTCGACCTTGGTGCCGGCGGCCCAGCGCAGGGTGATGTAGAAGTACGGGTCGGCGAAGCTGCGGAAGCCGGCCAGCCACGGCTTGTCGGCCAGCTGCCTGTCGGCGGTCTCGAACAGGCCACGCAGGCGCTTGTGCGCGGCGGCGCGGATCGCGTCGTACTGGCCTTCGTCGGCAATGAACTTGCCCGGCGCGAACAGCGGCGAGAAGGCCGGATGCACGTCGGAATTGACGAACGCCAGCCAGCGGGTGGCTTCGGCGCGCTGGCGCGGGCTGCCATCACCGCCGAGGCCGGCCTGCGGGAAGCGATCGGCGATATAGCCCATGATCGCGGCGTTCTGCAGCAGCACGAAGTCGCCGTCGACCAGCGCGGGCACCGCACCGGCCGGATTGATCTTGAGGAATTCCGGACCCTTCAGGGTGTCCTTGTTCAGCAGTTCGACCTCGAACGGCTGGCCGGTCCACTGCAGGGCAATGTGGTCGGCGGTGGAACAGGCACCGGGCTTGCTGTACAGCTTCATGGGAACTCCAGGTGATGCGGGCGGGAAACGCCCACTATCCCAGAGCCTGCCGGCAGGCGGCAACGCTGCCGCCGGCACGGATCGTTACGACTGCCGCGGCTTGAGGTTCTGCACCTTATAGAAGGTGTGATCGCCGATGGTGGCCACCTGGTAGGCATTGCGCCAGTTCGGGCTGGCGATGGACAGCGCGGCGAAGTGGCTGGCACCGGGCACGATCTCGCGGCGCTCGCCGGCCGGCAGCGCCCAGTTGCGCTCGGCGTCGAAGGCCACGTTCATGGCCTCGCTCCAGGCCGCGTCGTTGCCCAGCTGGGTGCCGGGGGAGACGATGGTCGGTGCGAACTGCTTGCGTGCGGTGACCACCTGGCACATCGAATCACCCCACAGGCCGCTGTCGAGGCGGCGCAGCGCGACCTCGGCGACGGCCTGCTGGCCGCGCAGGGTCTGGTCGCGGGCTTCCAGGTAAACGGTGGTGCTCAAACACAGTGAATCAGCGGCCGGCTGAGGCAACAACTGCGACAGCCAGAGAATCCAGGCCAGTTTCATATAACTCCTTGCTCCGTATGGGTCGCACTCTCCGGTTCCGGCCGCGGGGGCGACAGGAGGCGGGGTACGACTTGGCGTCATGGGGAGGCGGCCATCGGGGCCGCCCCGTGGGCAGCCCCAAAAGAAACGACCAGTACCGGTCGTGGGGGCTGCGCCGGCTCACCGGAAACTGGCTGGTGAGCGGAAAGATGGCGCAAGGTAGGGGGGCGTAGCCGAACGCATCGTGAACCGCCCGGCTTGACATTCAGGTTCGCCGGGGGTGACGGAAATCACATTCCGTCCCCCATTCATCCGCAGGTCAAAGCGCGGCGGCGACCCGGCTGCCCTGGTCGATGGCGCGCTTGGCGTCGAGTTCTGCGGCCACGTCGGCGCCGCCGATCAGTTGCGCGCTGATGCCGGCGGCCTGCAGTTCGGCCTGCAGCGCGCGGTTGGGTTCCTGCCCGGCGCAGATCACCACATGGTCGACCGGCAACAGCTGTTCGCTGCCGTCCACGCGGATGCGCAGGCCCGCGTCGTCCACGCCCAGGTACTCGACACCACCGAGCATGCGCACGCCCTTGGCCTTCAGCGTGGCGCGATGGATCCAGCCGGTGGTCTTGCCCAGCCGCGCGCCGGGCTTGCCCGGGCTGCGCTGCAGCAGCCACAGCCGGCGCGGCGAGGCCTCGACCTGCGGCCGGGCCAGCGAGCCACGGGCCTCGAACGTACTGTCCACGCCCCATTCGGCCATCCAGCGCTGCGGGTCCAGCGAGGGCGACTCACCGGCGTGGCTGAGGAACTCGCCGACATCGAAGCCGATGCCGCCGGCGCCGATGATCGCCGCACTGGCGCCCACTTCGACCCGGCCCAGCAGCACGTCCAGGTAGCTGACCACTTTGGCGTGGTCGGCGCCGGGGAAGTCGACCTTGCGCGGGGTGATGCCGGTGGCCAGCACCACCGCGTCGAAGCCGGCCAGGTGGGACGCGTCCGCGCGGGTGCCGAGGCGCAGCTGCACGCCGGTCTCCTGCAGTGTGTGGCGGAAGTAGCGCAGGGTCTCGTGGAACTCTTCCTTGCCGGGGATGCGCTTGGCGACGTTGAACTGGCCACCGATCTCGTCGCTGGCATCGAACAGGGTGACCTGGTGGCCGCGCTGGGCGGCGACGGTGGCACAGGCCAGGCCGGCCGGGCCGGCGCCGACCACGGCAATCTTCTTCGGCGTGGCGGCCGGGCGATAGACCAGCTCGGTCTCGTGCGCGGCGCGCGGGTTGACCAGGCAGCTGGCCAGCTTGTTCTCGAAGACGTGGTCCAGGCAAGCCTGGTTGCAGGCGATGCAGGTGTTGATCGCCTGGGCGCGGCCGGCGCGGGCCTTGTTCGGCCACTGCGGGTCGGCCAGCAGCGGGCGTGCCAGCGACACCATGTCGGCGCCGCCATCGGCGAGGATGCGTTCGGCCACCTCGGGCATGTTGATGCGGTTGGTCGCCACCAGCGGCAGCGCCACGTGCGGCTTCAGCTTGGCGGTGACGCCGGCGAAGGCCGCGCGCGGCACCGAGGTGGCAATCGTCGGGATGCGCGCTTCATGCCAGCCGATGCCGGAATTGATGAGGGTCGCGCCGGCGGCCTCGATGGCCTGCGCCTGTTGCACGATCTCTTCCCAGTTGCTGCCGTCTTCCACCAGGTCGACCAGCGACAGGCGGTAGATGATGATGAAGTCCGGGCCACACGCCTCGCGGATGCGGCGCACGATCTCGACCGCGAAGCGCATGCGCTGGCTGGCGTCACCGCCCCAGCGGTCGGTGCGCGTGTTGGTGCGCGGGGCGATGAACTCGTTGATGAGGTAGCCCTCCGAGCCCATGACCTCGACGCCGTCGTAGCCGGCCTCGCGGGCCAGTTTCGCGCTGCGTGCGTAGTCGGCGATATGCCGGTCGACGCCACTGGCCGACAGTGCGCGCGGGGTGAACGGGTTGATCGGTGCCTTCAGCTTCGACGGTGCCACCGACAAGGGGTGGTAGGCATAGCGGCCGGCATGCAGCAGCTGCAGGCAGATCTTCGCGCCATGCTGGTGCGCGGCGGCGGTCAGTTGGCGGTGCGGCCGCACTTCCCAGGGCCAGGACAGCTTGCCGCCGAACGGCTTCAGCCAGCCGACCACGTTCGGTGCGAAGCCGCCGGTGACGATCAGGCCGACGCCGCCCTCGGCGCGTTCGGCGAAGTAGGCCGCCAGCCGCGGGAAGTCGCGGGCGCGATCCTCCAGGCCGGTGTGCATCGAGCCCATCAATACGCGGTTGCGCAACTGGGTGAAGCCCAGGTCCAGCGGGGCGAACAGATGGGGATAGGCGCTTTCGTTGGCTGGCGACATGGTCGATACGCTTGCGTACGGAAGCGCGAAGCGTGCCGCGAAACGGCGGCCGGGGCAAGGGTTGCTGGATGGCGCCGGCGGCGGCGCCCCCGAACTCCGGGGCGGGCGGGCCGGCCGCTGGCCGGGTACGGGGCAGCTCAGGGTGATTGCGGTTGCCGGGCAGCGGCCGGCACGACTGCGGGGCGACCGATCCCGAACCAGCCCAGGGTCACCCCGCACAGCGGGCCGATCAGCAGGGCGAAGGCGAGGGTGCCGAGGCCGACGTTGCCGCCCAGCCACCAGCCCAGCAGCAGGACGCTGCCTTCGATCAAACTGCGCACCTTCCAGATCGGCCAGCCGGTGCGGGCATGCAGGCCGGTCATCAGGCCATCGCGTGGACCCGGGCCGAGGCGGGCGCCGATGTACAGGCCGGTGGCCAGGGCCACCAGCAGCATGCCCGCGCAGAACATCGCCAGCTGCCAGCCAAGGCCGACGGCCGGCGGCAGCAGCCACAGCCCGAACTGCGCAGAGGGACCGATCAGCATCACGTTGAGCACGGTGCCCACGCCCGGCTTCTGGCGCAGCGGCCACCACAGCAGCAGCACCAGCGCGCCGATCACGTTGGTCGCCAGGCCGAACGACAGCGGGGTCTGCGCAGCGATGCCCTGCGACAGGACATCCCAGGGCGCCACGCCGATCGCGGCACGGATCATCAGCGAAGCACCGAAGCCGTACAGGAACAGGCCAGTGATCAGTTGCAGCAGGCGCAGGGGCAGGGCGGTGGGCATGGCGGGCTCGGGGGAGGGGGAATCTGTTCCCACCGTATCCCTGATTTCCTTGATGCCATAGATACAGATTCAAGCCAATCCGGCGCTACAGGCGGCGCCGAACCTGCATGCGGGCGGTTGTGCAGGTCCGAGCCCGTGCTCTGCGGGTGGCGGCAGGCACAGCGGCCGAGCGTGGGCCCGGCTCTACATCACCGCGTCAGTCGCCCCAGCCGACCAGCGCCAGCTTGCCCACCGTGTGGCCGCTGGCCAGGCGCTGATGCGCGATGTCCAGGTTGGCTGCGTTGATCGTGCCCAGCGTCTCACTGAGCGTGCCGCGCAGCTGGCCGGCATCGATCATGCTGGCGGCGCGGCTGAGGATGCGGTGCTGTTCGATACGGTCGGCGGTGGCAAAGCGCGAGCGCGCGAACATGAATTCCCAGTGGATGCCGATGCACTTGGCCTTGTACGGATCGCCGATGCGCAGCGCGCCACGCGGCTCCACGATCAGTCCGACATGACCCTGCGGTGCCAGCAGCTGGCCCAGCTCGTCCCAGTAGTGGTCGGTATCGGCCAGGTTGAGCGCAACCTGCACCGCAGCGATGCCCAGCGCCTGCAACTGGGGTTGCAGTGGCTGCCGATGGTCGATCACGTGCGTGGCCCCCATCTGCCGGCACCACTCGATAGAAGCGTCGCGCGAAGCCGTGGCGATCACCTCGAAACCGGCGTGGCGGGCGAGCTGGATCGCCATCGAGCCCACGCCGCCCGCACCGCCGATCACCAGCAGGTGCTGGCCGCCATGGCGGCGGTCGTCCAGATGCAGGGGCATGCGCTGGAACAGCAGCTCCCACGCGGTCAGCGTGGTCAGGGGCAGCGCGGCGGCTTCGGCGAAATCGAGCGTGGTCGGCTTGCGGGCGACCAGCCGTTCGTCCACCCACTGGTACTGCGCATTGCAGCCCGGGCGGGTGACGTCGCCGGCGAAGTAGACCTCGTCACCGGAGGCGAACAGGCTGGCCTCATCGCCGATGGCTTCAACCACGCCGGCGGCGTCCCAGCCGAGCACCCGCGGCGTCTCCAGCGCTGCCGGATCGGTGGCGGCCCGCTGCTTGGCGTCGACCGGGTTGACCGAGACCGCTTCGATCCGGACCAGCAGGTCCCGGCCGCGTGGAGGCAACGGTGGTGGCAGCAGGACATCACGCAGGGCAGGGGCGTATTCACGACTCAGGGCGACGGCTTTCATCACGGCTCCGGCTGGGTTCGTGACCCCATCATAAGGTTCCTCACGTTTCCGCAAACGCGCTGAACCGTGTGATGCGGCGCGTTGCGCAATATGTCGCATTCGACACTTAAACCCCGTCAAACCCTTGCAGTGCGTGGGTCTTGCGGATTTTCATCATCCTGTATAGGGTTTCAACGTCGGACCGGTGGCCGGTCGGGCGCAACACTTCACATGTTACGGGACTGTTAACATGGCCTTCACCCGCCTGAGCATAATGTTCGCGGCGGTGGCGTGCTGAATCGGCTGTCGTACATCGATGCACTAGTGCTGGCCCATGCCTCTACCGGTTTCATACCCCCGAAATAGGAGCTGTACTCAATGAACAAGAAGATCCTTACTGCCGCGCTGCTGGGCGGCCTGGCTTTCGCCCAGGCAGCTTCGGCGCAGGAGTTCGATGACCGCTGGTACCTGACCGGTTCGGCCGGCTTCAACTTCCAGGACAGCGACCGTCTGACCAATGACGCTCCGTTCGTGACCCTGGGCCTGGGTAAGTTCATCAGCCCGAACTGGTCGCTGGACGGTGAGCTGAACTACCAGAACCCGAACTTCGACAGCAACCAGGACCTGAACTGGTCGCAGTACGGCGTCTCGCTGGACCTGCGTCGCCACTTCATCAAGGAAGGCCGCGGCTGGAACCCGTACATCGTCGGTGGCCTGGGCTACCAGAAGTCGGAAGAAGAGTACGCTGCGATCGACAACAACGGTCCGCGCCAGCGTAAGGACGGCAACCTGGCCGCCAAGCTGGGCGTCGGCCTGCAGACCACCTTCGAGAAGCGCGTGGCTGTCCGCGCCGAAGTGGCCTACCGCGCTGACTTCGACGACCAGAGCGTCGCTGCACGCGACGAAAGCTGGTTCGGCGACGTGCTGGCTTCGGTCGGCGTCGTGATCCCGCTGGGCCCGGCTCCGGTCGCGGCTGCTCCGGCTCCGGCTCCGGTTGCCCCGAGCTGCGCCGACCTGGATGACGACGGTGACGGCGTCAACAACTGCGACGACAAGTGCCCGAACTCGCAGCCGGGTCAGACCATCGGTCCGGACGGTTGCCCGGTTCCGGTCTCCATCGACCTGAAGGGCGTCAACTTCGACTTCGACAAGTCGAACCTGCGTCCGGACGCCGTGGCGATCCTGAGCGAAGCCACCGAGATCCTGAAGCGTTACCCGGATCTGCGCGTTGAAGTTGCCGGTCACACCGACTCGAAGGGTACCGACGCTTACAACCAGAAGCTGTCGGAGCGTCGTGCCACCGCCGTGTACAACTACCTGACCAAGAACGGCGTCGACGCCGGTCGCCTGGTCGGCCCGATCGGCTACGGCGAGAGCCGTCCGATTGCTCCGAACACCAACCCGGATGGTTCGGACAACCCGGAAGGTCGCGCCAAGAACCGTCGTACCGAGCTGAACGTCCAGAACTAAGTTCTGACGCTCTGCCAGTAGGACACAGCAGGACCCGGCTTCGGCCGGGTCTTGTTGTTTCTGCCGCCGGGAAACCGGCCTGGGGCGGGCGGGGAATCGCCGTTCGTCGGGATTTTGCCCGTAAATCCAATGAGTTGCCGTATTCATTGAAAGTGGCGCTTGAAAGCTGACGCGGCATTGCTAAACTCGCCGCGTCACTTCCTTTCGTGGATGCCCCTCATGCTGCGCTCTGCATCGGCCGCCGTTCTGGCGCTGGCCCTGGTTCCCGCCGCCCACGCCGCGGTTGATTGCTCGGTCAACACCAGCGCCTCGCCGCTGCCGTTGCCGGCCACGACCATCGCGCCGGTGGCCGACGAGCTGTACATCCGTGGCAACCAGCTGGGCATGCCGGCCGGCGTGCTGAGCAGCAACTACGATCCGTCGCAGTCGCTGGACCAGGTGCTGCAGCGCCTGCGCATCGATGGCTGCCAGAACATCGCCAAGGCCATCCCTAGCGCGCCGGCGGTGAAGCCGAACGATCCGGCGGCCTACAAGCCGCAGACCGAGTTCGACAATACGCCGTGGCGCTTCGACATGAGCCAGAACGGCAAGCGCATGACCGCCGAAGAATTCGACGCCTGGATGAAGGCGCGCGGTGTGCGCGTGGTCAAGGCGCGCCCGGCCCCGGCCGCCACTCCGGCTGCGGCCGAAGCACCGGCTGAGACCAAGCCGGTCGACAAGAAGTAAGCGCCGCGGGGAGCAGAGGCTTGCGCACGCGCCGCCCACCTGCCACCCCCGCCGCCCGCTCCCACGCACCGCGTGGGCGTGCGGCGCCGAACGTCTCCAGCGGTGCGCGTCATGGCTTGGCGCGCGTGCTGTCCAAGGCCGGCGTGTGCTCGCGCAGCGAGGCCGCGCGCTGGATCGCCGAAGGCCGGGTGCGCGTGTCCGGCCGCGTCGTGCGTGATCCCGAGTTCCCGATCGGACAGCCTGTGCCGCCGATCGAGGTCGATGGCCAGCCGATGGCTGCGCCGCAGCGCCTGTACCTGATGCTCAACAAGCCGCGCGGGGTCGTGACCACGGCGCAGGACGAGCGTGGCCGTGACACGGTGTACCGCTGTTTTGATGGCGCCGGTCTGCCCTGGATCGCACCGGTCGGGCGCCTGGACAAGGCCAGCGAAGGGTTGCTGCTGTTCAGCAACGATCCGCAGTGGGCCGCGCGCCTGACCGACCCGCAGACCGGGCCGGACAAGACCTACCACGTGCAGGTGGATGGCCTGCCCGATGCCGCCACCCTGGCGGCATTGCAGGCCGGGGTGGAGGACGAGGGCGAGTTCCTCGCTGCCCGCGCCGTGCACGTGCTGCGCCGTGGCGACAAGACCGCATGGCTGGAGGTGGTCCTCGACGAGGGCCGCAACCGCCATATCCGCCGCCTGTTGGCGGCTTTCGACCTGCAGGTGCTGCGCCTGGTCCGGGTCGCGATCGGTGGGCTGCTGCTCGGCGATCTCGGCAAGGGCCAGTGGCGGGTGCTGGAGGTCAGCGACCAGCAGCGGCTGGGGGCCGCTGCACCGGGCTGATCACCGCCCGCGGCCGGCAGCTGCCGGCCACCGTTCCAGGCGTAGGGGGCGCCTGGTTGCTGAATTTCCCGAACGGAGCCTGCCCATGTACCACCCGACCCTCAATCAAACCCTGCGCTGCGCAGGCCTGCTGCTGCCGATGGTGCTGCTGACCGCCTGTGGCGGCCACAAGAAGGTGGCCAAGGCGGAAACGCCGGCCGAAACCCCGGTGGTGGAAGTGAAGACCCCGGAGCTGGATGGTCGCGGCAGCTACCGCTTCCTGATGAGCAACGGCGACAAGAAGATGACCGCCGATGAGTTCGATGCCTGGATGAAGGCCAACGGCATCCGCGTCGCCAAGGGCAACGGCCAGGACGCCGCCGCCAAGCCGGTGGTGGTGGCCAGCAAGGACGAGCCGAAGGGCAAGAAGAAAAAGAAGTGACGCCTGGGGTGCCGACCGGGGTCGGCACGCCATCGGTGGGGTGATGGGGCCAGGGCCCTTTCCTGTGGAAAGAGACCCGGCCCCGGCGTGATCAGCCCTTGATCACGCCCAGCTCGACACCAATGCGGGTGAACGCATCGATCGCGCGATCCAGGTGCTCGCGGCTGTGCGCGGCGCTGATCTGGGTCCGGATGCGGGCCTGTCCCTTGGGCACCACCGGGAAGAAGAAGCCGATCGCGTAGATGCCTTCCTCGAGCAGGCGCTCGGCGAACTTCTGCGCCAGCGGTGCGTCGTACAGCATGACCGGGCTGATCGGATGCACGCCCGGCTTCACGTCGAAGCCGGCGGCGGTCATCTTCTCGCGGAAGTAGGCGGTGTTGTCGGCCAGCGTGCTGCGCAGGTCGTCGGCGGCCGCCAGCATTTCGAACGCCTTGATGCCAGCAGCCACCACGTGCGGCGGCAGCGAGTTGGAGAACAGGTACGGGCGCGAGCGCTGGCGCAGCAGTTCGATCACCTCGGCACTGGCGCAGGTGAAGCCGCCCAGTGCGCCGCCCATGGCCTTGCCCAGGGTGCCGGTGATGATGTCGATCCTGTCCAGCACGCCCTTCACTTCGGCCGAGCCACGACCGGTGGCACCGAGGAAGCCGGTGGCATGGCATTCGTCGATGTGCACCAGCGCGTTGTACTTCTTCGCCAGCGCGGTGATCTCGTCCAGCGGCGCGATGAAGCCATCCATCGAGAACACGCCGTCGGTGGTGATCAGCTTGGTCTTGCAGCCGGCGGCATCGGCGGCCTGCAGCTGGGCTTCCAGGTCGGCCATGTCGCAGTTGGCGTAACGGAAGCGCTTGGCCTTGCACAGGCGCACGCCGTCGATGATCGACGCATGGTTGAGTGCATCGGAAATGATGGCGTCGTTCTCGCCGAGCAGCGGCTCGAACAGGCCGCCGTTGGCATCGAAGCAGGCCGCGTACAGGATGGTGTCCTGCTTGCCGAAGAAGTCGGCGATCTGCTTTTCCAGCTGCTTGTGCAGGTCCTGGGTGCCGCAGATGAAGCGCACCGACGCCATGCCGAAGCCATGGGTGTCCAGCGCGTCCTTGGCGGCCTGGATCAGGTCCGGGTGGTCGGCCAGGCCCAGGTAGTTGTTGGCACAGAAGTTCAGCACCTGGCGGCCGTCATCGAGGGTGATCTCGGCCGACTGCGGGCTGGTGATGATCCGCTCGGACTTGAACAGGCCCTGGGCGCGGATGGCGTCCAGTTCCTCGGCATAGTGGCGGGTCAGGGCGGAGGAGGCGTCGGTCATGGCGTGGGCACGGCTCTGCACGGGAAACCGCCGATTCTACCGGGCAACGAGGTTCACCGACCGCGGTGGGCAGGGCACCACCATGGCAGGCACATGTTGCAATGCAGTAACAAATGGTTAAATATTCGTGAACCGTGCCTGTCTGGCATCGGCTTCACTGCTGCCCCCTTCCCGCCCCCCGCCCCCGGAGACGCTCATGAAGCACGCCCATGCCTGCCTCGCCATTGCCGCCGCCCTGACCCTTGCGCCGTTCGCGGCCAGTGCCCAGGAGACCGAATCGCCGTACAGCTGGAACGTCACTGCGGTGTCGGACTACCTGTTCCGTGGTGTGTCGCAGACCGACGAGAAGCCGACCCTGCAGGCGGGCTTCACCTACACCTCGCCGGTCGGCCTGTATGCCGGTGTCTGGGGTTCGGGCGTGGACTTCGGTCCGGGCGACCCGAGCACCGAGATCGACTACCAGATCGGTTACGGCGTGGACGTCACTCCGCGCGTCAACTTCGACGTGCTGCTGAACCGCTACACCTACCTGGGTGCCAGCGACCTGAACTACAACGAGCTGATCACCACCACCACGCTGGACGAAACCTACAAGCTGACCGTGGCCTACACCAACGACCAGTGGAACAGCGGCACCGATGGCTGGTACTACGGCGTCGGCGGCCAGTGGGGCCTGCCGCAGGAGTTCACCCTCAGTGCCAACGTCGGCCGCAGCAGCTTCGAGAAGGGCCTGGCCAAGGACTACACCGACTGGAACGTCGGCGTCAGCCGCCAGTTCGGCCTGTTCAATGTCGGCCTCGGCTACTACGGCACCGACAGCAACGGGCGCGAAAACTCGGGCAAGCTGGCGCACAGCCGCGTGCTGCTGACCGTGGCCGTCGGCAAGTAACGCCGCAGGCGTTACCGGTAGTGCCGGCCGCTGGCCGGCAACACCGGAAAAAGGCGCCCATCGGGCGCCTTTTTCAATTTCATGGTGTGCCGAGCAAGCTCGGCACCCACCATTCGTGCGCGGAACCGAGGATCAATTCCAGCTGAGCACGACCTTGCCGGCCTTGCCTTCTTCCATCAGGTCGAAGCCCTTCTGGAACTCGTCGATCGACAGCTGGTGGGTCATCACCTTGCCGAGCGGGAAACCGGACAGCACCAGCTGGGTCATCTTGTACCAGGTCTCGTACATCTTGCGGCCGTAGATACCCTGCACGGTCAGGCCCTTGAAGATGATCTTGTCCCAGTCGCAGCCGGCGCCCTTGGGCATGATGCCGAGCATGGCGATCTTGCCGCCGTGGTACATGCAGTCGAGCATGTCGTTGAACGCACGCGGGTTGCCGCTCATTTCCAGGCCCACGTCGAAGCCCTCCATGTGCAGTTCCTTCATCACGTCCTTCAGCGACTGGTTGGCGACGTTGACCACGCGGGTGGCGCCCATGTCGGCGGCCAGCTTCAGGCGGAAATCGTTGACGTCGGTCACCACCACGTTGCGCGCACCGATGTGCTTGCAGATGCCGGCGGCGATGATGCCGATCGGGCCGGCGCCGGTGATCAGCACGTCTTCACCGATCACGTCGAATTCCAGCGCGCAGTGGGCGGCGTTGCCATACGGGTCGAAGAACGCGGCCAGCTCCGACGGGATCTGGTCCGGGATCGGCCACAGGTTGCTGGCCGGCATCACCATGTATTCGGCGAAGGCGCCATTGACATTGACACCGATGCCGACGGTGTTCGGGCACAGGTGCGGGCGGCCACCACGGCAGTTGCGGCAATGGCCGCACACGATGTGGCCTTCGGCCGAAACGCGCTGGCCGATCTCATAACCGGTCACTGCCGAGCCGAGCGCGGCGATGCGACCGACGAACTCGTGGCCGATGGTCAGGCCCGGCTTGATCGTGCGCTGGCTCCATTCGTCCCACAGGTAGATGTGCAGGTCGGTACCGCAGATCGCGGTCTTCTCCAGCTTGATCAGGACCTCGTTCGGGCCGGGGGTCGGCACCGGAACTTCTTCCAGCCAGATGCCCTTGGCTGCTTCGCGCTTGACCAGGGCCTTCATCGTTTGCTGCGCCATCGGGGTGGAACTCATCAGGGGGAAAGCGCGGATTATAGGGTGCCGGACGGAATTCCCATGTTGCGCTGCGGGTGCTTTGGCGGAACGAAAGGCGTGCGCCGGCGGGCGTTTCGAACGTACTGCAAACAGCAGCGCCGCTTCGCTCGCCGGGCATGGCTCGGCGCTACCGTCCGAGGCCAGGGGACTGTGGGTAGGCGAGAGGCCAGGCCGATGCAGGACCGTGAGCGCCATGGATGGCGCGACCGAGCCCCCATGGGTGAGGGCGCTTTGCTTGCGAAGCACTGCTTCGCAAGCGCCCGAACGCACAGCCGCCAGCGGCTGGGCCGGGCCGCGGAGCGGGGTTTACGGCGTGTCCTGCATCGGCCTGGCCTCTCGCCTCTGACCGATCGCAATGGAAACGCTGAACGGTGGAGGCACCTGATTGCATGACTTCCGGGGTTCGGGCCGGGGCAGGGCGGCGGGCTACAATCGAGGGTTCCACTACCAGGGGCTGCTCCATGCGCTCGAACCTGCTTGCATTTTCCATCGTCGCCAGCCTCGGCCTGGCCCAGGTCGCCCATTCCGCTGAAGGCATGTGGGTGCCGCAGCAGCTGCCGGAAATCGCCGGCCCGCTGCAGAAGGCCGGCCTGAAGCTGTCCCCGGAACAGCTGTCCAACCTGACCGGCGACCCGATGGGCGCGGTCGTCGCCCTCGGCGGCTGCACCGCCAGCTTCGTCTCGCCGCAGGGCCTGGTGGTCACCAACCACCATTGCGCGTATGGCGCCATCCAGCTGAATTCGACCGCGCAGAAGAACCTGATCAAGGACGGCTTCAATGCGCCGACCCTGAAGGACGAACTGAGCGCCGGCCCGAACGCCCGCGTGTTCGTGCTCGACCAGATCACCGACGTCACCGCCCAGGCCAAGGCCGCCATCGCCGCTGCCGGCAACGACCCGCTGGCCCGCAGCCGCGCGCTGGACGCCTTCGACAAGGCCCAGGTTGCCGCCTGTGAGGCCGATGCCGGTTTCCGCTGCCGCCTGTACAGCTTCTCCGGCGGCAACACCTACCGCCTGTTCCGCAACATGGAAATCAAGGACGTGCGCCTGGTCTACGCGCCCCCGGGCAGCGTCGGCAAGTTCGGCGGCGACGTCGACAACTGGATGTGGCCACGCCACACCGGCGATTTCTCGTTCTACCGCGCCTACGTCGGCAAGGACGGCAAGCCGGCCGCCTTCGCCGCCGACAACGTGCCGTACCAGCCCAAGCACTTCCTGAAGTTCGCCGACCAGCCGCTGGGCGCCGACGACTTCGTGATGGTGGCCGGCTACCCGGGCCGCACCAACCGCTACGCACTGGCTGGCGAGTTCAACGAGACCGCCAGCTTCACCTACCCGACCATCGCCAAGCACTACAACGCGGTGCTGAAGATGATCGCCGACGCCGGCAAGGCCGACGCCGACGTCAAGGTGAAGTACGCCGCCACCGCCGCCAGCATGAACAACGTGGCCAAGAACTACCTGGGCCAGCTGGAAGGCTTCAAGCGCATCGACGCCGCTGGCCAGAAGCAGGCCGAGGAAGCCGCCGTGCTGGCATGGCTGAAGAAGCAGGGCGCGGCCGGCAAGCCGGCGCTGGCCGCACACGCGCAGCTGGTCAAGCACCTGGACACCAGCAAGGCCACCCGCGAGCGTGACCTGTTCGTCGGCCAGTTCAACAACACCTCGGCCGTGGGCGCAGCGATCACCCTGTACCGCCTGTCGATCGAGCGCAGCAAGCCCGATGCCGAACGCGAAGCCGGTTACCAGGAACGTGACCTGACCACCATCGAAGGCGGCCTGAAGCAGATGGACCGCCGCTACGTGGCGAAGATGGACCAGCAGCTGCAGGCCTACTGGCTGGAGCAGTACGTGGCCCTGCCGGCCGCGCAGCGCGACAATGAAGTGCTGAACAAGTGGCTGGCCGGCAGCGATGCCGCTGCGGTGAAGTCGCTGGTGACCAAGCTGTCGGGCACCGAGCTGGGCAGCCTGGATGCACGCCTGAAGTGGTTCAAGGCCGACCGTGCCGCGTTTGAAGCCAGCAGCGATCCGGCCATCCAGTACGCCGTGGCTGTCATGCCGGCACTGCTGAAGCAGGAAGAGCAGAAGAAGATCCGCGAAGGCGAGTCGCTGACCGCGCGCCCGCTGTACCTGCAGGCCGTGGCCGACTACAAGAAGAGCCAGGGTGAATTCGTCTACCCGGACGCCAACCTGTCGCTGCGCATCACCTTCGGCAACGTCATGGGGTATGGCAAGGACGGCGTGAAGTACACCCCGTTCACCACCCTGGAAGGCGTGGCAGCGAAGGAAACCGGTGAAGATCCGTTCGATTCGCCGGAGGCGCTGCTCGATGCGGTCAAGGCCAAGCGTTACGGCGGCCTGGAAGACAAGCGCATTGGTTCGGTGCCGGTGAACTTCCTGTCCAACCTGGACATCACCGGCGGCAACTCGGGTTCGCCGGTGCTGGATGCCAACGGCAAGCTGGTCGGCCTGGCCTTCGATGGCAACTGGGAATCGGTCAGCTCCAACTGGGTGTTCGACCCGGTGATGACCCGCATGATCGCCGTCGACAGCCGCTACATGCAGTGGATCATGCAGGAAGTGGCGCCGGCGCCGCAGCTGCTGAAGGAGCTGAACCTGGCCAAGTGAGGTAGTGCCGGCCGCTGGCCGGCAACGCCTGCAGACACTGCCGGGCGGTGCATCCGCGCATGGCGTGGATCTGCTGCCCGGCGCGCCGTCCGCGATTCCAAAACCCCGCGACCCACGTCGCGGGGTTTTTTCATGCCCGGCCCGGCCCGGCGCGCCGAACAGGTATCATCCCTGTTCCGCGCACTTCACAGGATGTGAACGAAACGCGGAACCTCCTCCCCCAGGACCCCTTGCACGCATGCGCATCCTGCTTGCCCGCCACGGCGAAACGCCGTGGAACGCCGAAGGCCGCTACCAGGGCCAGATCGACATCCCGCTTTCGCCGATCGGCGAAGCCCAGGCCCAGGCCCTCGGCGCGCGCCTGGCCTCGGTGGACATCACCCGTGCCGTCGCCTCGCCGCTGTCACGCGCGCAGCGCACCGCGCAGCTGGCGCTCGGCGCCGCCCGTGCCGGGATGCTGCAGACCGAACCGGAACTGCAGGAAATCGCCCACGGCGAATGGGAAGGGCTGTTGGCCAGTGAGATCCATGAGAAGGATCCCTCACGCCTGAAAGCGTGGCGCGAGGAACCGGATACCGTGCTGATGCCCGGCGGCGAGTCGCTGCGCCTGGTGCTGGAGCGCAGCTGGCGCGGCCTGGCCCGCGCCACCGAAGGCCTTGGTGAGCACGACACCCTGCTGGTGGTCGCCCACGACGCGGTGAACCGCGTGATCCTGTGCAAGGTGCTGGGGCTGCCGATTTCCCGGCTGTGGACCTTCCGCCAGGCACCGACCACGCTCAACCTGCTCGAAGGCGCCGACCTGGACAGCTTGGAAGTGGTGCGCCTGAACGACTGCGCCCACCACACGCCATTCTTCGGCGAAGCCAAGCATCGCGCTCTCTGATCCATCCCCCTGCTTCTGCTGGAACCGCTGCCGTGACGAACACCCCGACCACCCTGGCCGACTGGCTGGACTACATTGAACGCCAGCATCCGGCGAGCATCGACATGGGCCTGGAGCGCGTGCGCGCCGTGGCCACGACGATGGGCCTGGGGGCGCCGGCCAAACGCACCATCGTGGTCGGTGGCACCAACGGCAAGGGCTCGACCGTGGCCTTCATCGAAGCCATTGCACGCGCCGCTGGCTGGAAGGTCGGCGCGTACACCTCGCCGCACCTGCTGCGCTACAACGAGCGCGTGCGCATCGACGGCCAGGACGTGGACGATGCGGCGCTGGTCGCTGCGTTCAATGCGGTCGAGGCCGCGCGTGGCCAGACCACGCTGACCTATTTCGAGTACGGCACGCTGGCCGCCCTGCACCTGTTCGCCGACGCAGAGCTGGACCTGGCGGTGCTGGAAGTGGGCCTGGGCGGTCGCCTGGATGCGGTCAACATCGTCGACGCCGACGTGGCGGTGATCACCACCGTGGACATCGACCATGCCGAGTGGCTGGGCGAGGACCGCGAAGCGATCGGCACCGAGAAGGCCGGCATCATCCGTGGCTGGAAACCGGTGATCCTGGGTGAAACCGACCCGCCATCGAGCGTGCTGCGCCGCGCCTACCTGGTCGGCGCCAATGCGATCCGCGGCGGCAGCGATTACTTCTACGAACCGATCGATGCCCAGCGCTGGCGCTGGCGCGATGTCGGCCTGCGCATGGAACTGCCGACCCCGGCCCTGGCCGGCCCGATCCAGCTGGCCAACGCCGGTGCCGCCATCGCCGCGCTGCGCGCGCTGGACAAGCCGGTGCCGCGTGCGGCGTGGGCGGCCGGTATCGCGGCGGCGCGGATCTCCGGCCGCCTGCAGGCGTTCGAGCGCGACGGTGTGCAGATCCGCGTCGATGTCGGCCACAACCCGCAGGCCGCCGGTCAGCTGGCACGCGCATTGAAGGCCGATGTGTCGGCCGGGCGCACGCTGGCGGTGTACGCCGCGCTGCAGGACAAGGACGCGGCGGGCGTGGTGCAGGCGCTGCAGGACGTCGTGGGCGCGTGGACGTTGGCCGGCCTGGACGGCCCGCGTGGGCAGAGCGCGGCGCAGCTGCAGGCGCGCCTGGCCGGCACCGCCGCCGCCGGTGCGCAGCTGGCCGGTTCCGTCGAACAGGCACTGGCCCAGGTCCTGGCCCAGGCCGGGCGCGGCGACCGCGTCCTGGTCTTCGGCTCGTTCCATACCGCTGCGGCCGCGCTGCGCTGGCTGCAGGGCGCCGCCTGATCCGCGTTCAGCCAATGCCGACGCCGGCCGGTCCGGCACCCGTATAATCGACGGCAATCTCCGGACCGTTGCCTGCCTCACGTGGATACGCCTCTGAAACAGCGTCTGATTGGTGCCATCGTGCTGGTGGCGCTGGCCGTGATTTTCCTGCCGATGCTGGTCAAGGGTCCGGCACCGGACAGTGGCGTGGCCTCGGTGCCGATCGCCGCGCCGGATGCGCCGGCCGATGGCCAGTTCGAGACCCGTGAGCTGCCGCTGGTCGCCCCGGCCGGTGGCGCCACCGGACTGCAGACCGGGCAGGCCAAGCCACTGCAGGAAGCGGCCGCGCCGGCCACGCCGCCGACCGTGGACACTTCCCCGGCCGTTGCCGCGGGCAACTTCGCGGTCACCTTTGGCGCATACGGCAGCAAGGCCGACGCCGATGCGGTGATCGCCTACCTGCAGCGCTCGCAGCTGCCGGGCTTCGCAGAAGCGACCACCATCAGCGGGCGCCAGGCGTGGCGCGTGCGCGTCGGGCCGTATGCCGACCGTGCCCAGGCCGAGGCCGCCCGCCTGCAGGCAGTGAAGATCCGCGCCGACGTGAAGGCCGAAGTCATCACGCTGGATGCGGCCGCAGGCAACAGTGCCGCGGTCGCTGCCACACCGGCACCGGCGGCCAGCACACCGGCCGCAGCGACCAGCCCGTCGGCCACCAGCAACCCGGTGCGCAGCGAAAGCCTGCCGCCGAGCACGGCGACCGTGACTACGCCGCCGGCCACCAAGCCGGAGCCGGCCAAGCCGGCGCCGAAGCCTGAGGCGCCGAAGCCTGAGGCCAAGCCGGAACCGAAGCCTGAGGCCACCGCCAGCAAGCCGGCCACGGCGCCGGCCACGCCGGCCGCACCGGCGGCCAGTGGCGTCGGCTTCGCCGTGCAGCTGGGCGCGTTCGGCCAGGCCAGCGATGCCGCTGCGCTGCGCGACAAGGTCCGCGCCGCCGGCTTCAGTGCGTTCGTCGAGCAGGTGCGCACCGAAAAGGGCACCCTGCATCGCGTCCGCGTGGGTCCGGTGGCCAACCGCGCGGATGCCGAACAGCTGAAGGCGCAGGTCGCTGCCAAGGTCGGCGTCGCCGGCATGGTCCGACCGCACCCATGACCGACGCGCAGGCCCGTTGCCAGCGCCGCCGAAGGAGCGGGGCGCCATGATCGACGTGGTGCTGCTCATCGTGATCGCCGCCTCGACCCTGTTGGGGATGCTGCGCGGCTTTGTTGGCATCGTCATCGGCACGCTGTCGTGGCTGCTGGCCGCATGGGCGGCCTTCGCCTTCGGCAGCGACGCCGCGCGCTGGTGGGCGGCCCCGGCCGCGCCCGGCGGCGAGCACTTCGTTGGCGGCTACCTGGGCGTGGGCATCGGCGTGATGATCGTGGTCGCGGTGATCGGCATGGTCATCAAGGCGATGATCCACCGCAGCATGCTGACCAGCCTGGACCGCCTGCTGGGCGGCGTGCTGGGCGCCGTGCGCGGCGGCCTGATCGCGGCGATCCTGGTACTGCTGGCGGGTTTCACGCCGCTGACCGCCGAGCCGTCCTGGAAGCGTTCGGCGGTACGCCCGGTGCTGAATCCGGCCGTCGCCTGGATGAACGGCAAGCTGCCGCACTGGCAGGTGCCCGGCGCCGATATGCTGCCCAAGGCCTTGCCCACCGACATGCTGTCCCCATCTGCACTGATGGAGTTGGGGAAGAACGCGGGCGCCGGGTTGGGAAAGCCGGGCGAGGCAGGCGATAATGGCATCCTCAACCAGGTGGTGGCGGGCGGCGGATGGCTGCGGCCCGCGAAAGCGGAACAGGGCGATGCATACGATCCGGCCGAAGTGCGCCCGGACGCCCCAGCACTGCCGGACAGTATCGAGCCGGGCGATCCGGCCAACGTCGACCGCAGGCGCGGCGACCACCGCGGCCAGGTACGGCCACCTTCCTTGTAACTGGGCACAGCCCAGCGGAGACCTCGCACCATGTGTGGCATCGTCGGAATCGTCGGCAACCAGAACGTCGCCGGGCAGTTGTATGACGGCTTGACCGTTCTCCAGCACCGCGGCCAGGACGCGGCAGGCATCGCCACCGCCAGTGGCAGCCGCCTGCGCGTGCAGAAGGCCACCGGGCTGGTCCGCGATGTGTTCGACGCCCGCACCATGTCCACCCTGGAAGGCAGCGTCGGCATTGCCCACGTGCGCTACCCGACCGCGGGCTCGGAAGGCATGGACGAGGCACAGCCGTTCTACGTCAATTCGCCGTACGGCATCGCGCTGGCCCACAACGGCAACCTGATCAACACCGAGGCGCTGCGCCAGCAGGTGTTCGAACAGGACCGCCGCAACGTCAACACCGATTCGGACAGCGAAGTGCTGCTGAACGTGTTCGCCTACGAACTGGAGCAGCAGCGCCAGCTCAGCCCGGAAGCCGCGATCCGTGCGGTGGCCGGCGTGCATCGGCGCTGCAAGGGCGGCTATGCGGTGGTCAGCGTGGTGCTGGGCCTGGGCCTGGTCGCCTTCCGCGACCCGCATGGCATCCGTCCGCTGGTGCTGGGCAAGCGCAGCCATGCCGAGGGCGACGAGTACATCGTGGCGTCCGAGTCGGCGGCGCTGGACGTGCTGGGCTTCCAGCGCGTGCGTGACGTGCAGCCGGGCGAAGCGCTGGTGATCACTGCACGCGGCGAGCTGTTCTCGGAGATCTGCGCCGAGCCGGTCGAGCACACTCCGTGCATCTTCGAGTACGTGTACTTCGCGCGCCCGGACTCGATGATCGACAACGTCTCGGTGCACAAGGCGCGCATGCGCATGGGCATCAAGCTCGGCGAGAAGATCCTGCGCCTGCGCCCGGACCACGACATCGACACCATCATCCCGATCCCGGATACCTCGCGCGACGCCGCGCTGGAGATTTCCAACGTGCTCGGGGTGAAGTACCGCGAAGGCTTCATCAAGAACCGCTACATCGGCCGCACCTTCATCATGCCGGGGCAGGGGGAACGCGTGAAGTCGGTGCGCCGCAAGCTCAACCCGATCCACCTGGAGTTCCGCAACCGCGTGGTGCTGCTGGTGGACGACTCGATCGTGCGTGGCACCACCAGCCAGCAGATCGTGCAGATGGCCCGTGATGCCGGCGCGCGCAAGGTCTATCTGGCCAGCGCGGCACCGCCGGTGCGCTATCCCAACATCTACGGCATCGACATGCCGGCGGCCGAAGAGCTGGTCGCGCACAACCGCAGCGTGGAAGAGATCGAGGCCCACCTGGGGTGCGACTGGCTGATCTACCAGGACATCGAGGACATGGAAGCGGCGGTGAGCGAGGGCAACCCGGCGCTGCGCAGTTTCGATTCGTCCTGCTTCAACGGCCACTACCCGACCGGTATCGAGCCAGGCTACTTCGAGCGCATCCAGCAGCTGCGTTCGGACGACGCCAAGCACAAGCGCCGCGCCTGAGGTCCAGGCGTGGTCGCGGTGCCCGATGCCGGAGGTGACCTGCTGCGCGCGGCGCAGCAGTGCCTGGTCGAGGCCGACCCGCTGCGCAAGGTCGCGCTGACCCAGGCCTATGCCGCCGCGTTCCGTGCCGGCCGCCTGAAGGTGGCCGCCGATGCGCCGCCGCCGGAACCGATCCGCATGCCCGGCCGGCCGGCGCAGCTGGTGCTGGTGCATCCGCGCGACGTGCCGCGGCGTGGACTGGGCGGCGTGGAAGGGCGAGCGGCCTTCATCCACGCCATCGCCCACATCGAACTCAATGCGATCGACCTGGCCTGGGACGCGGTGTACCGCTTCCGCGGTCTGCCAGCGGCGTTCCATGCCGACTGGGTCAGCTGTGCCGACGACGAATCACGGCACTTCATGCTGCTGCGCGAGCGCCTGCAGGCGCACGGCCACGACTACGCTGATTTCCCCGCGCACAACGGCCTGTGGGAAATGTGCGAAAAGACCGCGCATGACGGCCTGGCGCGCATGGCGCTGGTACCGCGCGTGCTGGAAGCGCGCGGCCTGGACGTCACCCCGGGCATGATCGAGAAGCTGCGCAACGTCGGTGATGGCGAAACCGCCGACGTACTGGAAGTGATCCTGCGTGAGGAAGTGGCGCATGTTGCCGCCGGTTCGCGCTGGTACCGCTGGTACTGCGACCGCGCCGGCGTTGAACCGCGCGCACGGTTCAAGGCGCTGCTGGTGGAATACGCCGGCGGCTACCTGCACGGGCCGTTCAACATCGAAGCGCGCCTGCTGGCCGGCTTCGACGCCGATGAGCTGGCCAACCTGGTCGAACAGGCCGGTTGAAGAAAAGGGGACGGAGGGGATTAAGTCGTTTGTGCCACAAACGACTTAATCCCCTCCGTCCCCTTTTTCATGCGTTGGGCAGCACCACGCGCTTGCCATCCACGGTGGGCCGGTTGATGTAGAACAGGCCGGGGCCGGGCCGATACGGCAGCTCGCTGACACCGGCGTCGGCGGCATAGGTCAGGGCGGTGTCGCCCAGTGCGTCGAAATTCCAGTGCGCCGACTGCATCAGGTAGCGTCGCCGCAACAGTGCCTCCTGGGGCTGGGTCAACGCCTGGCCGGCCACCAGCCGCCGTGCGATCGGTTGCAGGGCCGACGGCAGTTCCCAGCCGGGAACCCCGGCAGCGCTGGCGCGCCAGGTCACGCCGGCATCGATGGCATGCTGCTGCATCACCTGGAGCGCGATCAGCTGGTAGCGCCAGTCGATGCGCCGCCGCAGTACCACGGCGGCCGTCACGTACAGCACCGGTGACAGCAGCACGCTGCGGCTGCCGGCGCGCCGCTGCTGCTGCCACTGGTGCCAGACATCCACCCACACTTCCTTTTCGTCCACGCCCAGCTGCTGCCGCCAGCGCTCGGCGTCGGCCTGTGCCTCGGCGTAGGCGGTGGTCGCCTGCAGGACCGCCAGCGGTGGCGTCTGGTAGTCGGCCACGCCCGCGCGGCGCAGCATCTGCCGGCGCGGACGGCTGAGCAGCTTGGGCCCTTCGTCGAGCTGGTTGTAGCCGCCGCCGATGTTGGCGTGCACGCCAGGCAGCGCGATCTCGGCAAAGGGCGGCGCGACGCTGGTGAGCGGATAGTGCTGGCGGTGCTCGTCGCGCGCACACAGCTGAAGCACCTGCCTGGCAACGCCGGGCCGCAGCGCGACGCGGGGCTGTTCATCGGCACGCCCGCCGTTGACCGCCACCACGGTGTCGAACAGGCCGATGAAGCGCAGCACCGGATCGGCGCAATCAAAGTCCGCAGTGCACGCCAGGCCGGCGCCCTGCAGCAGCTGGCGCCAGTGCGCGCCATCCCAGGCCTGCACCTGGTTGGCAACGTCACGTGCGGCCGCTGCACCCCGTGAGAAGCCGAACAGATCCAGCTGCACGCGTCGCAGCGGCTGTCGCCAGCGTGCCGCGAGCGCGCTCAGCGCAGCCGGCAGCAGCACCTGCAGTGCACGCTGCACTTTGGCACGCACACCGCTGGCGCCGATGCCGAACGCCAGTCCGATCAGATCGTCGTCGGCGTCATCGCGGGTGCCGACACCTTCGACGTAGATCGACAACGAGGGAGAAGCGGAGGTGCCGGTGCGGCTGTCCGGGTACAGCTGCTGCAGGCGCGCGATGTTGGTCGGCCCGTTGTCGTAGCTGCTGGTCAGCCGGCTCTGGTAGGTCGAATCGTCATCCGCACGCAGCTGCGCCGGGCGCGGCTGGGGCGGCCGTGGTCGGCCACGCGCCAGGTTGTGTGCGTTGTTGCGGGTGCCATCGAAGAACAGGCCGATCCGCAGCAAGCCGACATCTTCGTCCGTGTCCTGCGAGGGTGCCATGTGTATTTCCCGTGGTGGCCGCGTCACGGTAGCGCGAAAGCGGTGTATTGGCGAAGTGTAGTGACGCTTTTGACCTGACTGAACGCAGCTGCGGTGGATCACAAATCCTGACTTTCATTCCTCGCGCCTATTGAATTCACGCGACCCGCGCAGGCCATATGGCCAAACCCGGCAAACCGGGTCGTGCTGCATCAACGCTGTTCACATCATTCAAGGAGCGACGCAATGTTGTCCAGATCGATTGGTAAAGCGGCAGGTGGCCTGGTGTTGGGTTTGTCGGTCGCAGCGGCCGCGCAGGCGGCACCGTTGTTCGAGCCGGTGACGGTCATCAGCCGGGCATCGGCAAGCAGTGAGCCGGCGCTGGGAAAGCTGCTGGCCACCCCGTCCACCGCGACGGTACAGGAAGTGCGCGTTGATGCAGCCGCGACTGCACAGCCGCAGCTGGAATTCGAACTGCTCGGCCAGCGCGTGCAGGCGGTACGCAGCAAGGTCGAGGCGCTGCCCGACGGCGGCAGCATCTGGTATGGCCAGTTCCGTTCGCCCTCTGACAAGCTGACCGCAGCGACGTCCACCGGGCAGGACGATCCCGGCAATTCGCTGATCCTGGTGCGCTCGGGCAACACCATCACCGGTTCGATCCGCAAGGACGGCAAGCTGTACCGCCTGCGCCCGCTGGGCAACCGCCACGTGCTGGTGGAAGTGGATGAATCGCGGATGCCGGCCGACCATCCGGCCGACTACAACCAGCTGCCGAAGATCCCGATGGGCAACAACGATCGCATCGGCATCGCGCAGGCGTCGTCGGGCACGCCGGCCACCATCCGCGTGCTGGTGGTGGCGACCAATGCCGCCGTCACCGCCTACGGCGGCAACATGCAGTCACTGGTGCAGCTGGCGGTGGCCGAGTCCAACCAGGGCTATGTCAACAGCAACGTCGGCATCACCATGCAGCTGGCCGGCTACGAGACCACCAGCTACACCGAGTCGGGCAGCTTCGATACCGACCTGGCGCGCTTCCGCGGCACCAGCGACGGTTACATGGACAGCATCCATACCAGCCGCAACAACACCGCCGCCGACGTGGGCGTGCTGCTGATCAACAACACGGCCTACTGCGGGCTGGCCTCCGGCATCGGCTCGACGGCATCGACCGCGTTCGCGGCGGTGTACTGGGATTGCGCGACCGGCTACTACTCGTTCGCGCACGAGATCGGCCACCTGCAGAGTGCACGGCATGACATCGCCACCGACTCGAGCACCTCGCCCTATGCCTATGGGCATGGCTACCGCTACGAGCCGGCCACCGGCACCGGCTGGCGCACGATCATGGCCTACAACTGCACCCGCAGCTGCCCGCGCCTGAACTACTGGTCCAACCCGAACATCAGCTACAACGGCATCCCGATGGGCAATGCCAGTACCGCCGACAACCAGCGCGTGCTGGTCAACACCAAGGCCACCATCGCGGCCTTCCGCTGAGTCCGTACTGTCCGCGGCCGCCTTGTGCGGCCGCGGATTTCCTGCCGGCGGGAATTACCCGCGGGGCAGGGTGTCCAGCGACCAGCCATGGGCGTCCACGCGCAGCACCGAACCCTGTTCGTACCAGTCGCCGAGCACGATGCGGGTGCGGTCGCGGCCGCCGGCCTGCAGCGTATGGATGGCCGGGCGGTGGGTATGGCCATGGATCATGGTGTCCACGCCGTGGCGCACGAAGGTGGCATCGACTTCGGACGGGGCCACGTCGGTGACAGTCTCGAACTGCGCGCGATCGCCCTGCTTCATTTCCGACTGGCGGGCCTGGCTGGCTTCGCGCGCTTTCTGCGCGAAGGCGATGCGTGCGGCCAGCGGCTGCGACAGGAACTGCGCCTGGAACGCCGGGTCGCGCGTCTGCGCGCGGAACTGCTGGTAGGGGATGTCATCGGTGCACAGCAGGTCACCGTGCTGCAGCAGCACCGGGCGGCCGTACAGCTCGATCACGCAGGGGTCGGGCAGGATGCGCAGGCCGGCGCGGCGTGCGTAATCCTCGCCAAGCAGGAAGTCGCGGTTGCCACGGATGAAGTACACCGGCACGCCGCTGTCGGACAGCACCTTCAGCGCGTCGGCCACCGCATCGGCGGCGGGCGAGGGGGTGTCGTCGCCGATCCAGGCTTCGAACAGGTCGCCGAGGATGTACAGCGCATCGGCGCCGGGCGCCTGCTCGCGCAGGAAGCGCAGGAACAGGTCGGTGATCTCCGGACGGCTGGGGTCCAGGTGCAGGTCGGAAATGAACAGCGTGGTCATGGCCGCATTCTAGGCCATCAAGGAGGACGGTAGCGCCGCTGGCATCACGGGCTCAGATCCCTCACCGGGGAACAGGGATCTGACCCCGGTTTACACCGGCAGTGGCAACCAGGTCAGGCTGGCCGAAGCCAGCACGATGGCGATGGCGGTGGCGGCCAGCACATCGGAAGGATAGTGCAGGCCCAGGACCACCCGCGACAGCGCAACGCCACAGGTGAACGGCACCAGCAGCGGCGCCAGCCATGGATAGTAGGCCAGTGCCACGATGGTGAACGACACCGCGTGCAGGGTGTGCCCGGAAGGGAAACTGAACTCGTCCAGCGGCGCCACCCAGGCGCGGATGCGCAGGTCGGCCGCATAGGGCCGCGGGCGCCGGGTCCAGCGCTTGAGGCCCTTGTACAGCAGCAGCGCGGCCAGGCCCGTGGCGGCCATGTGCACCGAGGCGCGCAGGCCGTCGAAGCCGTCCAGCATCACCAGCGCGGCCATCAGCACGTACCAGAACACGCCATCGCCGAGCCGGCTGATGACCGCGAACAGGCGACGCACGCGGCGCCGCCGGCAGTAGTGGTTTGCGCGCCGGCACCAGCGTGCTTCGCGCCCGGCCAGCAGCTCAAGCGGCGTAGTGCGCATGGCCGTTCCTCCGCGACTGTGCCAGTTCGGCCAGCAGTGCATCGAACTCGGCCACCACCTGCTGTGGATGCAGTCGCTTCATCGCGCGTGCGGCATTGCCGCCCAGTTCGCGGCGTTGCGCGTCATCGGCGGCCAGTCGCACGGCGGCATCGATGAACTGCTCGTCGCTGTCCACGGCTGCGCCGTTCTCGCCATTGCGCAGGTACTCGCGCGCGGCGCCGTAGTCGAAGGCCACGGTGGCCACACCGCTGGCCATGCTTTCCAGGGTCACGTTGCCGAACGTCTCGCTGCGGCTGGGGAACAGGAACAGATCGCCGCTGGCGAAGTGCCGGGCCAGCGCATCGCCGCGCTGGATGCCACAGAAGATGAAGTCGGGGTTTTCATGTGCCAGTTTTTCGCGGGCCGGGCCATCTCCGACCCACACAAAGCGTGCCTTGGGCCGGATCTGCTGCAGCCGGCGGAATGCCTTCACTGCCAGGCCGAGGTTCTTTTCGGCAGCGATGCGGCCGACATAGATCGCCACCAGGCCGTTGCCATCCACGCCCCATTCCTCGCGCAGCGCGGGATCGCGCCGGCCCGGATCGAACTGCTGGCTGTCCACTGCGCGGGCCAGCAGGCGCACGCGCTCGAAGCCCTGCTCGCCGAGGAACTGCTGCAGCTCGCGGGTCGGCACCAGGGTGGCGTCGGCCTGATTGTGGAAACGGCGCATCCAGCGCATGGCCGCGGCCTGCAGCCACGCCACGCCATAGTCGGGCAGGTACTCGTCGAAGCGGGTGTGGAAACCGCTGGCGACCGGAATGCCAAGGCGGCGCGCGGTGCGCAGTGCCGACCAGCCCAGCGGTCCTTCGGTGGCGATGTACACCGCATCCGGGCGTTGTTTCTGCCAATGGCGGCCCAGCCGGATCGGGGCCGGCAGGCCGAAGCGCAGTCCGGGGTAGCGCGGCAGCGCGGCGCCGGGAACCAGCAAGGTGCCGGGTGCCGAATCCAGCGCTTCGCTGGACTGGCGGGGGCGGACCAGGTCGATCTCGTGGCCGGCTGCACGCAGACCCTGCTCCAGGCCCTGTACGGTGAGAGCGACGCCGTTCACTTCCGGCGGATAGGTCTCGGTGACGATGGCATAGCGCATGGCGGGCCTCCCGGTTTCGGGCATGCTCGGGCCTGGCGATGTAGCCGACATGACCGCTTTGCGACCATCAGATGACGGCGGCGCCGGCCACCGCATGGGCGCTGCGGCCCATAAAAAACCACGGCCCCGAAGGGCCGTGGTCGTCATGCTTCCGTTACAGCGCGATGGATCAGAAGCGCTGCTGGTACTTCATGTAGATGAAGCGGCCGATATCGTAGCCACCGTAGTACGAGAAGGCCGAGTTCGGCTTGCTGTACATGACCGGGCCGTACTTCTCGAACACGTTGTTGGCACCGACCGACACGGTGGCATCCCACGGCAGCGAGTAACGCACCTGCACGTCGTGGAAGGTGACCGCGCCGCGCTCGTTGTAGTTGCGTGCGCCCTTGTACCACGGTGCGTACACGCCCGGATCCGAGCACTCGTCCGGGTACAGCGCGATGTTCGAGCAGGTTTCCTTCACGCCCGAATAGTAACGCGCGGTCCAGCTGGCGCCGAAGTTGCCCCGCTCGTAGCCCAGCACCAGGTTGGAACGGACGCGGAAGGCGCTGCCGATGCCGTTGGTGACGATCGGGACGATCGAGTTGTCGTTGGAGGTGCGGTAGGTCGCACTGGACACGTAGGTGGTGGCCGAGTTCACGTTGAACTTGCCGAACCGGGTGTCCAGACGGTAGCTCACGTCCAGGTCGTAGCCTTCGGTTTCCATGAAGCCCGCGTTGCGGTTGCCGAACTTCAGGTTGGTCACGATGCCGGTCACCGGGTCACGCTGGAAGCGCGAGCAGCGCGCTTGGATACCCGATTCGTAGCAGTCCTGCAGGATCTGGGTCGGCGTGTCGGCGATGATCGTGTTGTCGATGCGGATCTTCCACCAGTCCAGCGAGGCGTTGAAGCCCTGGATGAAGCTCGGGCTCCAGACCAGGCCCAGCGTCTTGCTGGTCGAGGTTTCCGGCGTCAGCAGCGGGTTCGACCCGGAGGTGAACGGCACCGGGGTCGCGTCCGTCGACGTGTTCACCGGGGTGCCACCCTGGCGCAGCTGGCGGAAGGTATCCGCATTGGCGATGTCGCGTGCGCAACGTGCACGGACTTCCGCGCTGGAGGCCGAGGAACCGAAGCGGGTGTCGCACGGATCGCTGAACTGCGCGAAGGTCTCCGAACCACCGCCGAACAGGTCGCTGATGGTCGGTGCACGGAAGCCCTCGGCCCAGGTGCCACGCACCATCAGCGAGTCGATCGGCTTCCACTTGAAGCCGAACTTGCTGTTGAGCGTGTTGCCGAAGGTGTTGTAGTCCGAGAAGCGGGTTGCGCCGTTGAAGGTCAGTTCCTTCGCGCCCGGCAGATCAGCCAGCACGGGAACGTTCACTTCCAGGTAGGCTTCGTTGACGGTGTAGTCACCGCCGGTCGGGCCAGCGGCCAGGTTGGTGGTCGCGCCGGTCTGGGCCAGGGCATCCGGGGTGTACTTGCCTTCTTCCTTGCGGCTTTCCACGCCGAACGCGAAGCCGAGGTCGCCTGCCGGCAGGGTCACGATGCTGCCGGCGATGTTGGCAAAGAAGTTCTTGGAGGTGGTGCGGCCCTTGGTGATCTCTTCCGGGAACAGCCACGCCTGCAGTTCTTCGTTGCCGTACAGGCCATCGGCCGCCGTCGTGCCGTACGGAACCAGCGGGTTCCACGGCTTGCACACGTCATAGGAGATCGGTGCAGCGGCGGTGCCGCACTGCACCTTGCCGGTGGCGGCGTTGTAGAACGACGGGCCGACGCCGCCGGCGACGCGAGCCTTGTGCAGGTTGCCGGTCGCCACCGATTCCAGTTCATTGCGGTTGTACTGGTAGCCCACTTCCCAGTCGAAGTAGCGGCTGCCGATCTCGAACGAGCCGTCGAACGACGCCACCGCGCGGTAGGTCTTCAGCTCGCTGGTGGTCACGCGCGGCACCTCCCAGGTGCGGCGGTTCCATGCCACGGCGGTCGGGGTGGCGTAACCGTGCTGGCGGCCGAACGGATTGAAGTAGCTGTTGATCGACATCGAGCCGACACCGGCGGTGCTCGACTGCAGCGGATAGCCCGCGATCTGGCGGGTGGACTCACGCTGGTTGTAGCCCAGTTCGGTACGGAAGTTGACGTTGTCGGTGATCTTGAAGCGGCCGTCGAAATAGACCGAGTCACGCTTGACCGGATACATCACGTGCATCTGGTCGTTGGCGTTGCTCACGTCACCGGTGAACGGCGTGCTATCGGTGAGGTGGTAGTTGGCCGGATTGGTCGGATCCGCGCCGCGGTTGAGGGAGTAGCCGCAACCCGCAGTGGCGGTACAGCCCGGGCCGCGCAGACCGGTGAACTGGCCGTACTGGCTGATCGTGGTCCAGTTGCTGCTGTCGTACGGATGACGATCGGTCATGCCGTACTTGCTGAAGCCGCGATCGCGCGCCCACACGCCCTTCTCTTCGGCGTGCTCGGCCGACAGGGTCAGCGACAGGCGATCGTTGCTCCAGCCGGCGACCACGTCGAAGCGGTCACGCGCGCCGTCGCCCTGGCTGTACTGGCCGTGGTAGACGTTGGCGGTCACGCCGGTGACATTGGAGCGGGTGATGATGTTCACCACGCCGGCCATGGCGTCGGAGCCATAGATCGCAGAGGCGCCGTCCTTCAGCACCTCGATGCGTTCCACGGCGGACACCGGCAGGGTGGAGATGTCCTGGTAGCCGGAGGTGCTGATGCCCAGGCGCTTGCCGTTGACCAGCACCAGCGTGCGCTGGGTGCCCAGGTTGCGCATGTCGATGTAGGTGCCACCCGCGTTTTCACCCGCGGTCAGCGCATTGGCGCGGCTGATGGTCGGGCTGCCCATCGCGGTGACGTTCTGCAGGATGTCGGCAACCGAGCTGAAGCCCTGCTTTTCGATGTCGTTGCGGCTGATCGCGAACACCGGCTGGGCGGTTTCCACGTCCACCTGGCGGATGCGCGAGCCGGTGATCTCGATGCGGTCGAGGTTGGTGGGCGTAGCGTTGCTGCCGTCCTGGGCGAACGCGGGCAGGGCGGCCAGCGTTGCGGTGGTAACCAGGGCATAGCGGATGGCCTGCCCCAGTGCGGTGGTGCGTGAAGTCATGGCGAGCTCTCTCTCTCAGGTCGTGCACAAGACGCCAAAGTGGGCGTCGAAGGAGCCAGCTGGGTTGATGACCGAGCCGGTGACCCGATAGTAGTCTCGTTAGTTAATGCTCTGTAAAGAGTTCGTATCAATTTATGTCACGAGGCACCTTCTGCCTTCACGAAACGTGAACAAAAGCAGGCGCTTACGTGAGAGGTCCGGGACGCGATACGGTGCCGTCGTGTTGCGAAGCAGCACAAAAAACCGCCAGACTGCGCAAAGTGGGACAGCGAAGTGCGTCACTTGAGCGGTCCCGTGCAAGGCACGGGGCAGCGTATTCAGGCGACGAACGGGCGGAACTGGATGCCCAGCCCGGCGATGCCGTCGGTCTCGCCGATCAGGTCGGCGCGGAGCAGCGGACGGGCATCGATGAACGCCTGCGGCACGATCAGCGACAGCCGGTTATCGTCGGCGGTCAGTTCCAGCGCCGGCAGCGGGGCATCCTCGTGGGCGCGGTTGAGCAGCACCGCCAGCCGCAGCAGCGCCGCGAGCCGGCGCGCGGTCAGCAGCAGGCGCTCGGGCAGGGCGTCGAAGGCGGTCTTGGCCACGCTGCGGCGGTGGCTGCGCACCAGCGCCGCCAGCATCTGCTGCTCCTGGCGCGAGAAGCCGGCAATGTCCGAATGTTCCAGCACATAGCTGCCATGCACGTGGTAGCCGCTGTGCGCGATCATCAGGCCCAGCTCGTGCAGGCGCGCGGCCCAACCGAGCATGCGCGCATCGTCGGCGTCGAGCCGCCAGCGTTCCTGCACCTGTTCCAGCAGCGAGAGCGCGGTCTCCTGCACGCGCTCGGCCTGCACGGTATCGATGCCGTAGCGCTGGCTGAGTGCAGCCACCGATTCATCGCGCAGGTCGTTCTCGCCGGCGCGGCCGACGATGTCATACAGGATGCCTTCGCGCATCGCGGCCTTGCTGACCAGCAGCTTCTGCAGGCCCAGCGCCTGGAACGCGGCTTCCAGCACCAGGATGCCGCCGGCGATGATAGGGCGGCGGTCGCTGGACAGGCCCGGCAACTGGATATCGTCGATCTTCTTGGCCTTCAGCAGTTCATCGCGCAGCTGCGGCAGGGCTTCGGCGGTGATCGCGCCCTTGCTCAGCTTCATCGTCGCGCAGATCTCGCTGATCGCCTTGTGCGTGCCTGACGAGCCCAGTGCTTCCTGCCAGCCCAGCGCACGGTACTTGCTGGCGAAGGGCTGGAACTCGCGGCCGATCTCGGCCAGCGCGTCCTTCCAGCGCTTCTTGCTCAGCTTGCCGCCCGGGAAAAAGCGCCGCGTGCTGGCGATGCAGCCGGCCTGCAGGCTTTCACGCTCCAGGGTCTGCATGCCCATGCCGATGATGAACTCGGTGGAGCCGCCGCCGATGTCGATCACCAGCCGGCGCTGGCCGGGCTTGGGCGGTTGCGCATGGGCCACGCCCAGGTAGATCAGGCGGGCTTCTTCGCGGCCGCTGACCACTTCGATGGCATGCCCCAGTGCGGTTTCGGCCGGGACCAGGAACGACTGCGGCGAGCGCAGCTGGCGCACCGTGTTGGTGGCCAGTGCGCGTACCCGGTGCGGCGGCACATTGCGGATGCGCTGGCCGAAGCGCGCCAGGCACTCCAGCGCGCGCTGGCGGGCCGCAGCGGAGAGGCCGCCCTTGCCGTCCAGCCCATCGGCCATGCGCACGGTCTCGCGCAGGCGGTCGATCACCCGCAGCTGGCCAAGCGTGTAGCGCGCGATGACCATGTGGAAACTGTTGGAGCCAAGGTCGATGGCGGCCAGCAGGTCGCCATCCTGCAATGCGGGCGGAGTCGTGGTGGTATGCGGCATGGACGAATGTTAGCCGAAGGGGCGGTGTGCTCGTCACCGCGCGGCCTTCACATATTGGAAGAGGGGAGTGCGGCAGGGCTGCGCCCTGCACCTGCCGAATCAACGGCAACAGCAACAGCAACAGCAGGCTATCCGTGGGATGGCGGGCTGGGTCCGATGGCAGGGGACGCCGTGAACCCGTCCATGGGGGCTTGGTCGCCGCATCCATGCGGCTCACTGATCTGGCCCCCCGTCAGCGGACGCCAAGAAGCGATACTTTGATCGCACTTGGAGGTCCCTTATGTCCCGTATCACCCGTCGTAGCTACACCGATGAGTTCAAGCACCAAGCCGTGGAGCTGGCCGAGTCGCTCGGGC
>NZ_JCAFUK010000025.1:0-64115 GCF_059371235.1 Stenotrophomonas sp. YJH_SMC_29
CAGCGGCCGGCACTACCAATCAATGTTCGGCACCGACATTCGCTGTTCAGCACCGCGTGCGCGCTTCGGCCGTGGTCGGCCTGGATGTGATGCCGGCCAGCGGCCGGCACTACCACAGCAGAACCGAAGCGCCGCGCAGATCGCGTTCCGGCGCACAGAGCATCCGCGATGGTAGTGCCGGCCGCTGGCCGGCAACCACATGACCCGCGCAGAGATGCGTGGCTGCCGGCCAGCGGCCGGCACTACCAGTGAATGTTCAGCGCGGCTTGCGTGTCCGTTTCGGCTTTGCGGTATCACCGCCGCTGGCGGCGCCATCCTGCAGTGCCTGCAGCCAGGACAACGTGTCCACGTAGTCGATGAAGTGGCGCAGGTAGCCGGGGCTGGTGGCCTGCATCGTATCCAGCATGCGCTGCACCAGCACCGCCGAGTTCAGCGGGCCGCCGTCGGCGGGGGCTTCGGTGCGCAGGGAGCGGCGCACCTGCAGTTCGCTGCGCAGCTCCGACCACTCGCGCTGCACCTGCTGCAGCATCGGCACCTGCGGGTAATGCGGCAGCGAGCGCGACCCCGCATCGAGATCACGCACCAGTGCGCGCAGGCCCTCCAGTGCTGGCGGCTTACTTGGCATCCGCGACCTTGGGCTTGGGAATCGGCGCGATCTCGACGCGACGGTTGCGCGCTCGGCCTTCCTCATTGGCATTGGAACTGACCGGCTGCTCGCTGCCGAATGCGGCGGCGAACACGGCGTCGGCCGGCACGCCATCGGCGATGAGCGTACGCGTCACGGTCAGCGATCGCTGCGCGGACAGCTCCCAGTTGTCGGCGAAACGACGATTGCCTTCGCGCACCGGCGCGTCATCGGTGAAGCCGCTGACCATCAGGATTTCCTCGCGGCTGCCCAGGTACGCGGCCAGCGGCGCGGCCAGGCTGCGCAGCAGCTCCTGGCCTTCGGGTTGCAGCTGGTCGGAGTTCAGCGCGAACAGCACGCTGCCGCTGATGCCGATGCGGCCATCCACCAGCGTCACGCGGCCGGCGGCCAGAGGTCCAGCCAGCGCCTGTTCCAGCGTCTGCAGGCGCTTGGCTTCGGCCTGGCGCTGTTTCACTTCCTGGTCCAGCCGCTGCGACAGCTCCAGCTGCACCGCGACCACGCCGACCAGGATCAGCACGAACGCGCCCAGCAGCACCGACATCAGGTCGCCGAAGGCGGCCCAGATCGGGGCATGCGAGCCGCCGTCGACCTCCAGCTCGTCGCTCATGCGCTGCCGGCCTTGCCGCGGCGCGCGGCCAGCTGCTGCAGTTCTTCCATTACCTGTTTCTGCGACAGCAGGCTGAGATCGACCACTTCGCGCGCCTGCGCCACGTAGTAGGCCAGCTGTTCATCGCTGCGGGCCAGCGAGGCATCCAGGGCGCCACCGATCTCTTCCAGGCGGCCGGACAACGCGGTGGCGGCGGCGCCGAACTGCGCGACGGCTTCGCCGAAGGTGCCGGCCAGCTGGCCCACTTCGGCAGCGCTGCCGTTGAGCGCGGCGGCGATGCCGTCCAGCTTGCCGGTCTCGGCAGCGATATGGTCGGTGAAGCGGTTGCCGACGCGTTCCAGCAACTCGGCCGAGCCACCGACCAGCGCGTCCACGGCGGTGCGCTGTTCGTGCGACGCATGGTTGACCGCATCGAGCAGCGTCTGCACGGTGGCCAGCAGGCGACCGCGTTCTTCCAGCATTGCGTTGTCGCGCACCAGGCTTTCGGACAGCGTGCTGCGCAGCTCGTTGATGACATCGGCGGCAGCCTTCGGCGCGGCCGCGGCGGTCTGCAGGAGGGTAGACACCTCGGCCAGCGTGGCACTGGCCTGCGCGCGACCGTTCTCGCCGATCTGCTGTGCGGTGGCCGCCAGCGTGTCGCAGACCTGCTGCTGCTGCGCGGCCAGGCGTTCGCCGTTGGCCTGCAGGCGCGCGGCCAGCTCGGTGGAAACATGCTGCAAGGTATCGCTCCAGCGCTGCAGGCGCTGTTCGTCGCCGGCCTGCACCTGCGCCTGCAGGGTGGCGTGGGCCTGCTGCAGTTCGGCACTGACCGCATCCCAGCGCGCCTGGCGCTGCTGTTCGCGGCTGTCCAGGCTGGCCTGCAGCTCGGCGTGCGCGGTGGCGACGCCGGCCTGCGCGGCCTGCCACTCCTGCGAGCGCTGCTGCTCGTGGTCCTGCAGCAGGGACTGGCTGGCGCAGTGGTGCTGGGCCAGTGCCTGCAGCAACGCCTGCGCGTGCTCGTCCAGCTGCTGGCCGGCTGCGAGCAGCGCCTGCTGCTGGCGCTCGACCAGCGCGGCGTTCAGGGCCTGCTGCTGCTCGGCGGCGGCGCGCAAGGCCTCTGCATTGCCCTGTGCATCGGCGTGCAGGCGCTCGCCGATGCGCGCCACCAGCGCTTCGGCGTGCGTGCCCTGGCTCTCGCTGAAGGCTTGCAGGTGCTGGCGCAGTTCACTGACCAGCGACTGCTGTGCCTGTGTCTGCTCGCTCACCACCTTGGCCCAGCTGGCCTCGGTGGCGACGCGGCTGCGCTCGAAACCCTCGCTCAAGCCAGCCAGCTGCTGCTGCACGGCCTGCTCGACACGGGCATGCAGAGCTTCGCCGTGCTCGGCCAGGCCGGCCAGCGTGGTTTCGGCCATCGGCTGCAGCGCACCACCGATGGCAGCGGCACTGGCTTCGGCACCTTCGCGCAGCGACTGCTGCAGCGAGACGGCCAGGCGTTCCTGCAGGGCCTGGCTCTGGGCCAGGAACTCGGCCTGGCCGGCCAGCAGGCGCTCATTGGCGACCGCACTGTGCTGTTCAAAGGTGCTGGTCATCGCCTGCAGGCGGTCGACCAGCGCCGGCAGCGCCGCGGACTGTGCCTGCAGCAGGCGCAGCGATTCGGCGCGCTGCCAGGCCTGCGAATACGGGTGCAGGTCGCCGGCAATGGCGCGGTCCAGCTGCTGCACGGCCTGCAGGCGGTCGCGGCGCAGCAGGGCGGCCAACAGGCCGAGCATGGCCGAGCTGGCCACGCCCGCGATCGAGGTACCGAATGCCACCGCCAGGCCCTGCACCGGCGAGGCCAGCGAGCCGCGGATGGCGGCCATGTCGGTGGCGCTCTGCAGGGCCAGGCCGGTGCCACGTAGCGTGTCCATCATGCCCAGCAGGGTGCCGAGCATGCCCAGCAGCACCAGCAGGCCGACCAGGTAGGGGGTCAGCACGGGTGCGGGCAGAGCAGTGCGCTCGCCCTCCACGCGCAGGCGCACGGCGTTGCGCAGGCCCAGCGGCACGCGTTCCAACCAGGCGGCAAGGCTCTCCTTCGCGCTGGACAGATCGCTCAGTGCGCTGCGCAGGCCGTTGCTGGCCTGGCGGTAGCGGTACAGCTCCACGCCGCCGGCGATGTAGCAGGCCGCGATGATCGCCGCCACCGCTGCACCCAGCGGATGCACCGAAACGTAGCCGATGCCGATCCAGCACACGGCCAGCAGGCCGACAAGGAAAACAACGACATGGAAAGCAGTTCTGGACATGGTGTTCCGGTCAGTGGGAGCGCAGGGCGGCTTGCAGCCCTTCGATCGGGTGGAAGCGCAGCTGCAGCTCGGCAAGCAGCAGCGTGCGCATGTCATGGCGGAAGGCCGCGCGCCAGCCGGGCTGGCCGTGCACGCGGTCAAAACGGGCGCCGAGCACGGCCGGCGCCGTGGCCAGCAGGCTGTGCTCGCGCGGGGTGAGGGTCTGTTCCATCACCGCATCGACCTCGGCCAGCCGCGCCAGCTCGGGCGAAACCTGCACCAGCTGGTCGCGCAGGCGGCCGCGCAGGCGCCCGGTGGCGGTCTGGATGGCCTGCTGCAGCACCCGGTAGCGCTGGCGCAGCGAGGCAAAGTTGGGTGCAGCGGCGGCTTCGGCCAGGTCCAGCAGGCGCTCGGCCTCGGCATCCTCGCTGATCGAGGCCCGCAAGCTGGCGTGGGCGTGGGCGCAGTCGGCCAGCACATCGTCGACCGCTTCGCTGGCCTCGCCCGGCTCGGGCAGGCGTCCACCCAGCGCCCCGGACAGGGCCACGGCACGGCTCCAGTCCACCCACTGGCCGAGGCGATCGGTCAGGGCGGGACTGGTGGCCGGCATCGCGCCGTCGCTGAGACGGGCGAGCAGGCGGAGGAACTCCGGTCCACCCAGGACCGGCTGCGCTGCGTTCGCCATCAAGGGGTGAGGGGCCAAAAACCGTTGATTTTACAACCAGATGAACCCGCCTGGATGAAGGCGCGGCCGGGGCAGGGCACCCGCAGGCGCGACAGGGCTTAGAATGTCCGGCTGCACCCATCCCGTTCGACCCCTGGAGTACCCCATGACTGTTGCGCAGTTCTACCCGATCGGCACCCCCGGACAGCCCTGGGGCGACGCGGAACGCGCACAGTGGCGGGCGCGCCAGCAGCGCCAGCGCAGCTACCAGGAGGATGTGGTGGCGGCCCTTGAGCGGCTGGACGACAGCGTCTTCGACGTGATCCAGTACGGCCAGCTGGACTATGCGCCGGACCACTACCCACTGTTCGCGGTGGTCAACCATGACTGGAACCCGGCGCTGCCGACCGCGCTGATCACCGGCGGCGTGCACGGCTATGAGACCAGCGGCGTGCACGGTGCCCTGCAGTTCCTGGAACAGCAGGCCGAGCGCTACCTGGGCCGGCTGAACCTGATCGTGGCGCCGTGCGTCAGCCCATGGGGCTATGAGCGCATCCAGCGCTGGAACCCGGATGCGATCGACCCCAACCGCAGCTTCCGTGATGGCGGCCAGATCGAGGAAGCGGCCGCGCTGATGCGCTGGGTGGCCGAGCGCAAGCCGAACCTGCTGGTGCACCTGGACCTGCACGAGACCACCGACAGCGACCTGCACGAGTTCGATCCGGCCCGTTGCGCCCGCGACGGCAAGCCGTTCGAGCGCGACACCATTCCGGACGGCTTCTACGTGATCGGCAACAGTGAAGATCCGCAGGCCGAGTTCCAGAAGGCCCTGATCGCCGCGGTCGCCCCGGTCACCCATATCGCTCCGGCCGACGCCGAGGGCAACCTGGTCGGCCTGCCGTTGCAGTCGCCGGGCGTGGTCTGGGGTGAGTCGCGTTCGATCGGTGCCTGCGCCGGCTTCACCGATGCGCGCTTTGCCACCACCACCGAGGTCTACCCGGACAGCCCGCGCACCAACCCGCAGGAATGCAACGACGCCCAGGTGGTTGCGGTGTGCGCCGGCCTGGATTTCGCCCTGGCCGCACAGTAACGCGCCACGTTCCGGGCGGTGACCGGCATCAGCCGGTGCCGCTCTGCCGGCGCAGTGGCGAGTGGCGCGGCGGTCGTCGCCCGGCAGCCGGCGAACACATCGCGTTCGCGCTGGTATACGGCGCTGCTGACACCGAACAGGCCCAGCAGGGAATGGAACACGTTGTCATGGCTGTACGCGCGGTGCAGCGCATTCCCGCCCAGGCAGCCCATGTCCAGGCCCGCGTTGCGGCTGAATTCCGTTGAGAACCACATCACCATCGGCACCTGGGTCTGTTCGCGCGGGGCGATGAAGTAAGGCGTGCCATGCAGGTACATGCCGCGTTCGCCGAGCGACTCACCATGGTCGGAGACATAGATCAGCGCAACGTCGCGGTGGTCCGAATAGCCCCGCAGCAGGTCGATGGTCTCCGCCAGCACCCGGTCGGTATGCACCAGGGTGTTGTCATACGTGTTGACCAGTGCCTCGTTGCTGCAGTGCTGGATCTGGTTGCTGTCGCAGGTCGGGCTGAAGGCCCGCGACGCTGCGGGATACCGTTCAAAGTAGGTGGGCCCGTGGCTGCCAAGCTGATGCAGCACGACCAGGGCATCGCCGTTGATCGCGTCGATGCGTGCGCCGAGCTGATGCAGCAGTACGTCGTCGTAGCAGGTGCCGTCGGTGTTGACGCACTGGCCGGCCACCTTGAGTGCAGGCATGTCCTCGGTCGGTACGCGCTCGCACACGCCCTTGCAGCCGCCATTGTTGTTGTTGCGCCAGAGCACGCCGACGCCGGTACGCTGCAGGATGTCGAGCACGTTCTCCTCGGTCGCCGCGCGGACGTCGTCGTATTGCTGGCGGGTCATCTGCGAGAACATGCACGGCACCGAGATGGCCGTTGCGGTGCCACACGAGGAGACATCATTGAAGCTGATGACGCCGTCGCTGCGCGACAGCCGCGGGTTGGTCGCGCGCGGGTAGCCGTTCAGCTGGAAGTTCTGTGACCGTGCGGTTTCACCGACCACCATGACCACCAGCCTGGGCCGTGGCCCCGCGGTGCGCCGTGCGTCCATGGCGATCGTGCGCAGCGGTTGCTGGCGGGTGCTGTAGCGGCTTTTCAGGTAGCCGTGGGTATGGCGCAGCACGTTCAACGGCAGCACCTGGTCGCGGATGTAGCGGTTGTTGCGCAGCAGTGAGGAATAGTCCTTGTAGAACCCAAAGCCGATCACCAGCAGCACCACCAACGACGCCAGGACATTGGCCGGCCACACCAGCAGGGAACGCAGCGAGGCCGCTCGGCGCGTGGTGCGCAGCAGGACCAGCGCGGTGGCCGGCAGCACGCCCAGCGCCAGCAGCGTGAGCAGCAGCGGTAGCGAGAGATAGGCGTTCAGTTCGGCCTGATTGGTTTCGAACACGTTCTGCACCATGCTGCGGTCGATCAGCACGTTGTAGTGCAGCATGAAGTAGCTGCACGCGGCGCTGACGACGACCAGCACCACCAGCAGCGGCTTGCGCACGAAGGGGAGTGCCAGCAACGGCGTCAGCAGCAGGTTGAACAGGCAGAACAGCAGCGGCGGCAGGCTGGCCAGGAACAGCACGCTGTGCAGGCTGTTGAGGTCGATCAGCCCCCACAGCGTCTTCCAGAGGGCGATGTTTCCAATCGTGGCGAAGAACAGTGCGGCGGCCCAGACCAGAACGATCGGATGGGGCCGTGGGAAACGGAGGCATTGACGCACGAGCAGGTTCCGCGGAACAGGAGTGCGCGCAGTATCGAAACGGCTTTATCAGGAAGTTGTCAGGATTGCCGGGCTAGCCCAGCAGGATCACGCCCCACACCGCACCGACCATCAACAACGCGGTGGTCTGCGCGGCGCTGCCCATGTCCTTGGCGTTCTTGGACAGCGGATGCTGCTCCAGCGAGATGCGATCAACCACGGCCTCAATCGCGGAATTCAGCAGTTCCACCAGAAGGCTGATGAAACAGACCGCCAGCACCAGCGCCCGCTCGACCGTGCTGATGTCCAGCACGAACGCGGCCGCCATCAGCAGTGCGTGCAGCAGCAACAACTGGCGGAATGCCGCCTCGCCGCGAAAGGTGGCGATGAAGCCATCGCGCGAATGGATGAGGGTGTGGAAGACGCGGCTCAGTCCGGTCTTGCCGTGCGGGTACTTGCCGCTGTCCTTGGGATGCTGCATGCCGTATCCAGAGCGGGGAGCAACCCCGAGCATGTGCAGCCCGATGTCAGGAATCCGTCAGATGCGGGGGCAGGGCCAGCGCAGGGTGAACCGGCACCCCTGCCCGGTGGATTCCACGGTCATCGTCCAGCCCAGATGCTCGACGATCCGCTGCACGATCGACAGCCCCAGCCCTTCGCCACTGTGCACGCCACTGGGCACGAAGCGCTGGAACTGCCGTGGATCGATGCTGGAGGGCAGGCCGGGTCCGGTGTCAGCGACGATGAGTGCGGTGTCGTGGAGGGTGATCCGCACTTCGCCGTTTTCGGTGTACTGGCAGGCGTTGCGCAGCAGATTCCACAGGATGCTGTGCGCCAGATCCGCGTTGGTGACCAGCACGGCGTCATGCCGGGCATCAAACGCAACGATCACGGGCTTGCCGGAAAGCCAGGGCTGGCAGCGTTCCATGCAGGCTTCGATCAACGGGCGCAGGGCCACTTCATTGCGCGGCACGGTGCCGGGGGCACGCGAGAGCAGCAGCAGGCAGGACAGCTGGCGCTGCATCTCCTGGGTGGTGCGCAGGATGCGCTCGGCGCTGGGAACCAGGTGGCTGTCGGGCGGCAACTGGCAGGCCAGCGTCTCGGCAGCACCACCGATGATGGCCAAGGGCGTGCGCAGCTCGTGGCTGGCGTCGCCGCTGAAGCACTGTTCGCGCTGCAGGAACCGTTCGAGCTCGTCACTATGGCGGGCAAAGGCGCGCGCGAGCACGCCGATCTCATCGCGTGCGTCCTGGTAGGGAAAGGGCTTGTGGCCGTCCTGCACCGCATCGGCCAATCGGGTGATGGGCGCGATGACGTGGGTCGCGACCTTGCGGCCGATCAGGAAGGCACCGAGCACGCAGATCGAAATGACCAGCGCGGCGAAGGCATTGATCAGATGTTCCAGATAGGCATAGTGCGCTGCGTCCTGCAGCAGGTAGTAGCGCTGGCCGCCGCTGTCGAAGACGCTCAAGTGCCACTCGTTGGGCGCCTCTTCGCCGTGATGGCCCGGGCCGTACTGGCGCAGCACAGCGGGCACGTCATCGGCATCGTACAACCGGGTCCCCGCTGGCAGGGCGGGGCGTTGGCCCCGGGCCAGCGCGGCCTGCAGCCGCTGCACTTCGCTGTGCTGGGTCCGCGCAACGACGGCGGCCCGGACCTGGTCGTAGTCGACCTGCTCGGCCAGCACGATGAACCCCATGGCACCGGCCATCAACAGCACGAACGAGATCGTGATGCGGGTGCGCAGGCTCAGGCGGCGGTAGAGGGACGCAGGGCTCACGCCTGCATGCGCCAGCCGACGCTGTGTACCGTGTTGATCAGCGCGGTGTCGAAGCTGCGGTCCACCAGCAGGCGCAGCTCATGGATGTGGGTTCGCAGCGCGCCGCTGTCCGGTGGTTCGTCGCCCCAGACCAGATACTCCATCTCCTGCTTGCGGACCACCGCGGGCGCCGCACGCACCAGGCACATCAGCAGCTTGTGCGACGTGGGCGTCAGCGCGATGCAGCGGCCTTGCCGCCAGGCCTGTGGTGAGCGCGTGTCCACCTGCAGGTCCTTCCACGCCAGCACGCTGTCGACCTGGCGACCCTGCGCGCGTCGTACCAGGGCCTTGATCCGCGCGTCCAGTTCCTTCAGCGAGCACGGCTTGACCAGGTAGTCATCCGCGCCCAGGGCGAGGCCCTGCACCCGGTCATCCACCGGGTCGCGCGCGGTCAGCATCAGGATCGGCACCGGGTTCTGGAACTCCTGGCGCAGCTTCTGGCACAACGTCATGCCGTCCAGGCGCGGCAGCATCAGGTCCAGCAGGATGGCGTCGTAGTCGTGCTGCGTGGCCCGGCGCAGTCCGCTGGCGCCGTCGCGGGCGTCGTCCAGCACGTAGCCCAGCGGTTCAAAGAAGGCATACAGGTTGGCAACCAGCTCGGGGTTGTCTTCGATGATCAGCAGGCGGGTCATGGCATGCGTCCTTGCGCGTGGCCGAACTCTGCCCGATCACTGGCTGATTGCCAATGCGCTGGCTGAATGGATCGCAATCGGCGCTCGGCGCCATCCAGCGACGTTCACTCGGCCGGGCTGCGTGAATCGCGGATCGAATAGATCACCGAAAAGATCTTCCAGCCTTGTTCGGTGCGGATCAGCTGCCACATTTCCTTGCCCCAGTTGGTCTTCACCCCATCGTCGTGGAAGCTGTAGTCGAACGACACCGAGGCCACATCGCCATCCGTCTCGATCTTCGTGTTGGAGAATGTCTCTTCTTTCGGCTTCGGCGAGGCCACCGCCCCGTCGATCAGTGCGATGAAGTTGTTGGCGGGAATCTGCCGTGCCTTGATCGCATCGGGCTTGGCCCTGCGGATGTCCTGCAGGCGCACATCCTCGGAAACGTACTGCCAGCCGATGTCTTCCGGTTTATCAGAGAAGAACAGGCTCATGTAGGTCGGCTTGTCCTTGTTGATCAGCGAGGTACGGAAGGATTCGACCACCTGTTTGATCGCCTCGACGTCGGCAGGGGCGTCCTTTGCGGCGTGGGCCGGCAAGCACGCCGGGAGGAAGAGGGCGAGGGCAGCGAAGCGTGCTCGTGCGTTGGGCATCATGGGGTCCTGGGGAGGAATAGGGGGGCGCTGGCGCATCACCGCGCGTAGGTTCGCCAGAAGAGCACGTGGTCTTCGGTCCTGTTGATGGCGACGAAGACTGATTTTCCGGATTCGGGCGCGCAGCGAAAGACGCGGTACGACGACTTGAGCGTCCAGTCGCCCGGCCACCAGTATCGATCGAACGCAACAGGATCGCTGCTACTGAATGTCGTTGCCTGGCAATCCGCAGGCAGCTGCAGTGATACCGCAGGGGGTTTGGTGAAGGCCAGCGCGCTGGTGTTCGAGTCGAGGTCATGTACCTCCCGCAGGTCGGTCGCCGCTTGCGGCACCCAGCCGGGAATCCATCCCTTGTTCACCATGTCGGAATCGAGCGCCTCGCGCAGCGTGTCGAACGAACTGTCCATCACCAGGCCGCAGGCGCACAGTACACTGCAGAGCGTCACGAAGATGGCGCGCCGGATCACTCCTCCAGGGCTGATCATCGTTGTCGTCCTCACCGGGGAGCATCCTGACCCGCTCTTCTGGCGCCAGACGCATGAGCCGCTCTCGCAGTTCCAGTCGCAGGGCCGGTCGCTGGATTCGGCATGGCGCTGCCCTTGGGCCCGTACCGCTTCACGAACAGACCGTGCTCCTGCGTGATCCTGTCCTTCCGGCGCTTGCCTGCCATCGATGGGTGTCCCTGCGTTCATCCTGAATCATCGGTCGGCGCACGCTAGCACGGTTGCCGGGCGCTGCAACAGGTCCGCTCGTCGTTGAGGTTTGACGTCGAAGAGCGTCTGCGCGGATGATGCGCGGGCGCGCGGCGCAGGAGGGGATCTGTCAATGAGGACACTGATGTGGGGACTGGCCGGCCTGTTCGTGGCGTACGTGGCCGGTTGCTCGGCGATCTCAGCGTGGCATTCCCACGCGCTTGCCTCGGTCCCGGTCGGGGCGAGCAGGGCCGAGGTACTGCGGGCGCTGGGGCACCCTGACGTGGTGGAGCACGCCGGTGCTCCCTTTACCCGCTATGCCAGCCGTGGATGCAGTGGTCGCTGTGCGCAGCGATGGTGGTATGAGAACCGGCTGGGCCTGGGTACCCAAGCTTGGTCGGTAGAGCTGGATGCTTCCGATCGCGTGCTCGCAACGTCGCGCTGGACATCACCGTAGAAGATCGCGACGAGCGCATGCGTATCCAACGACCTTTCATCTTCATCGCAAGCCTGGCCCTGATGGCGTGGTGCGGGCTGATGGGTGTACTGGTGCTCATCCATGGCTTCAACGAGCACGGTCTGCGCTGCGGCAGGCTGTGCTCACTGGAGACCTCCATCCGCCTGCTCTTTGGTCATCGGGGATTCGAAATACTGGTGGCGATGGGGCTATTTGCCACAGCGCTGATGTGCGGGTATATCGCGCTGCGGGAGGGCCTGCATGGCGGGCCGCGGAGGCGGGCGGGGCGCCGTGGGCGCAGACACCGCCGACCGGGGCGGCCCCGGTCGTAAGGTGTCTGCACCGAGGCAGATCGCTCCGCGTGGGACGTTGCAGGTCGCTTCAACGATGCAGGGCGTCGACAATCAAGCCGGTGGCGATCTCCACCAACAGGTACTCGTTGTCGGACTGGCGCACCCAGCGCCGGTCGCGGCCCGGCTCCCGCAGGTGATAGCGCGCGTAATCGTCTACCCAGTAGCGGCGGTCCACTTCGGCCCACGGCAGGCGCTCGCCACGACGCCAGGCCTTCTTCTGCCAACCCGGCGGCGGCGCATCGCGGTGGTGCGGGCCGCCTGCGTGCGGCGGCGGGCCGTTGCCGCGGGCATGGTGCGGCGGATCGGCGAAGGCGGGCGCTACGGCGAGTGCTGCGGCCGAGCCCACGGCAATGGCAAGAAGACGTATGGATGTCATCGGGATGCCTCCGTCATGGCCGCGATATGCGGCGCTGTGAGCGCGAATATAGGGCAGGCTGCGTGAATGAATACGGGTGTGGACAGGGCTTTCATGAACAGATCGGGGAGCGGCTGCGGCTGCGAAGACGACGTCAGCGGGCCGCACCAACGGCGATGGCCCCTGCAGCCCAACCGCCCCCCAGTGACAGGAACACATCCATCTGACGGTCGACCCGCTGCGCGCGCGAGGCGGCCAGTGCGGACTCCGCATCTGCCAGCGCGGCCTGGGCCGAAAGCACGTCGAGGAAATCGATCTTGCCGTAACGGTACAGTTGCTGTGCCTGCCCGGCGGCCCGCTCGGCATCCCCACGCGCCTGCGCCAGGCTGCGCTCGCGTTCAAGCTCCTGCGTGCAGGCAGAAAGCGCGGTCTCGGTCTGGCGCAGGGCCTGCAGCACGACGCCGTCGAAAGCAGCAAGAGTGGCCTCTGCATTGGCGCCGGCCGCCGCGATGCGGGCCTTGGCCACGCGGCGGTTGGGCCAGTGCCATGAGAGCAGTGGCCCGACGCTCACCCCGAAACCGTCGGCCGAAAGCAGCTGACGCCGCGTGCCCGCTGTACCCAGGGAACCGCCCAAGGTGACCCGCGGATAAAGGTCTGCGGTCTCTACGCCGATCATCGCCGTGGCCGCCGCAAGGCTGCGCTCGGCGGCACGTATGTCGGGGCGCCGCTGGAGCAGCTGCCAGCCGTCACCGACCGGCAGCGCCTGCTCCAGCTCAGGGGGCTGGGGGCAGGCTTCCGCCTCCCTGGGATAGTCTGCCGGGACCCTGCCCATCAGTGCGGCCAGCTCGAACAGTGCGGCCTGGCGCTCCGCCAGCAGGTGCGGTACCGCCGCCGCGCTGCGGTTGACCGCGGCGCCGGCACGGCTGACATCGAAGTCCGTTCCACGCCCGCCTGCAGCCAGGCGACGGGTTGCCTCCAGCGTGGCGTGCTGTATCGCCAGCACCTGCCGGGTTGCAGTGAGCGTGTGATTGCGGGTGCACACCTGGAGATAGGCCCGGGTGACGGCTGCAGCGACGACCACGCGGACCTGGTCCCGTGCCGCAGCGACGGCCTCCGCGTCCGCGTTGGCGGCTTCGATACCGCGGCGGATGCCACCTGCAAGATCCAGTGGATAGGAGAGGTGAAGGCCCAGCACATACGACTGCGGCGCGGCCGACGCCTGGGTGTAGCCACCGGCATGGGTGAGCGTGCCCGATGCATCCACGTCGGCTTGCACGGCCCCGCGCGCGCGGTACTCCAGCACGGTGGCGCTGGCGCGCCGGAGGTTGGCATCGGCGGCGCGCAGATCGGTATTGGCTGCCAGTGCTTCGCCTACATAGGCGTCAAGCTGCGGGTCGCCATACAGCTGCCACCACCGATCCGGAGGCACGTCGCGGCTGAACGATGCGTCCTGGCCCGAGATGAACGGCCGCGCCGCCTGGGGGGAGGCCGCGACGGCATTCGCAGGCAGGTGATAGTTGGGGCCGGAGACGCAGGCCGTCATCGGCAGCAGCAGGGCAAGCAGCCCACCACGCACTGTTCGCACGCTCACTTACAGGCTCCCTGTGCCGAGGGCGTGATGGTGACACTCGCGGTGCGACCCACGATCAGGCGGGTATCCGCCGGCGCATCGTCGATACGGATGCGTACCGGAATGCGCTGGGCCAGCCTGACCCAGGTATAGGTCGGTGCCACGGCAGGCAGCAGGTTGTGCGTGCTCGAGCGCTGATCGTCGGCAATGCCGGCGGCGATGGTCTCCACGTGTCCGCGGACATCGCGGGCGTCGCCCATCAGCCGCGCCACCGCGGCATCGCCCTCGGTGATGCAGCCCAGCTTGGTTTCCTCGAAGTAGCCCTCGATACGCAGGCTGCCGGTGTCGATCAGCGCCAGCGCCTGCGCGCCCGGTTGCAGGTAATCGCCCGCATGCAGGTCCAGGTTGGTGACGATGCCGTCGGTGCTCGCGCGCACCTCGGTGCGTTGCACGTTGAGTTGGGCAACGCGCTGTTCGGCCCGTGCCTGCGCCAGGGCGGCCAGCTCGGTGTCGACCTTGGCGGCATTGCGTTCGCGTGTTTCCGAGGCGACCAGGTTGCCCAGTGCGTTGTCCCGCATCGATTCGCGGCGGGCCAGCGCCAGCGTGGCGCGTGCGCTGCTGACCGCTGCGTCGGCCTTCTCAAGTGCGGCAGCGAAGCGCGGTTGATCGAGCACCAGCAGCAGTTGTCCGGCGCTGACCCGCTGGTTGTCGTGCACCCGCACCTGGGTCACCAGCCCCCCCATGTCTGATGCAACGCGCACCACATCGGCGCGCACCCGCCCGTCCCGCGTCCACGGGCGCATTTCGTAACGACTCCAGAGGGAAAGCGCGGCGACGGCAGCAAGTGCGCACACGCCCAGTGTGGCGCTCCAGCGCCCGATGACAGCAAGCAGGTGTTTCATTTCATTTCTCGAGCAGGGGCGCGAGCCGGATCATCAGCTCCGCCAGGATCACGAACAGGGACAGGCCCACCAGAGGCCGCGCGGCGAACCACCGGTACAGGCCCAGGCTGGCGAGCAGACGTGAGGTCAGCACCGACAGCACCAGCGCGGCCACCGCCACGGCGAGCAGTGCTGGAATGAGCACCCCATCAATGGAAAGATCAGAAAGCATGAGGTCAGTGCCGATGGGTGAGCGCGGGTACCAGCAGGTCGCGGCGCAGGCTGCAGAGCAGATGCAACAGGTGATCCCGATCAGCCCCGCTACTGGCCGTCGCGGCCTCGCGCATGCGGTCCAGCAGTTCCAGAAGATGGATGTCGACACTGCGTGCCGAGTGGGCGCGTACCCTGAAATGTGCAGCGATGCGTTCGACCAGCGCCGCATGAAGCGCACGAACCTGCGGGTTGTGCAGCCGCTTTTCCAGCGCGCGGAGCTGGCGGGATGCTCGTACCGCGCGCACGTCCGCAAACAATGCCCGCAGGTCGTGTGCGGCACTGGAACGGCTCCGCAACCGGGGAGCGAGCTGCCCGATGCGATCCAGCATGCGGCTGAGCCAGGCCCGGGCCACGCCACCTTGTCCGGCGGCGTGTCGTGCGATATCCCGACGGATCGAACGCTCCAACCGAGCGCGGTTGCGGCCCGCATCGGCGGTCTGGAACAGCTGCATGCTGCACAGTGCCACCGTCGTACCGATGAACAACGCAACGCTGTTGTTGAGTGCGCCGACGATGTTGACCGTATTGGTCGCGCCCAGGCCGGCGATGAGCGGAAACGTGAGCACCACGCCCAGCGCAGCCATGATGAAGGATGGCCGGGCCAGGAACGATCCGCACAGCAGCAGCACCGGCGCTAGCGCGGCAATCAGGCCGGTGATATCGGACAACGCGGGGAAGATCAGCAGACCGTAGAGCAGGCCGACGGCAACGCCGATCGACGACCCCACTAGATAGCGCATGACATGCGGCGCAGGCGCTTCGATCGTGCCGAACAGCACGCACGCCGTGCCGATGATGGACACCGCCGTGGCGCCCTCCGACCAGCCGGTAACGATCCACAGCACGCAGCTCAGCAGGATGCCGACGAACGCGCCCAGCGCGCTGCGCAGGGCAAGCCGATGATCCCGGTGAAGTACCGCACCCTGCGCATGTCGGGCAAGGCGGGCAGGTACATGCCGGCGCCAGCCGGGGCGGGCAGCGCATAGTTGTGCCTGCAGCACGCGGCAGTCGGCGTGGGCGAGGTCGAGCTCGGCCTGTTGCGCGGCGAGGCCGGTCTGCATCAGCTCGCGCCAGCCAGGCGAATCCATGGCGCTGGCCTGTGATGAGCGCAGCCGTGCGATGGAATCTTCCACCGCGCTGGAGAGCATCAGTACATCCAGCATCCGGTCATGCAGGGCGCGCAGGATCTGCACCTGGGCCACGCCGTGGGCGCTGTCGAAGGGCAGGTGGATCGACAGCACATGCAGCTCGAGCAGGTCGGCGGCCACTTTCGAGCGGTCCGTCGCCAGCACCGTGTCCGATGCACCGGCGCGCATGTCGCGTGTCCATCGTTCCGCGTCATCCAGCACGGCAGCAACCCGCGCGTGCACGCGCATCGAGACCCGGCGCGGCAGCACCAGCCCATGTACCAGCGTAGCCGCCAGGATGCCGATGGCGATTTCCTGCACCCGCGTGATGGCGATGGTGAACACGTCTCCCGGCACCATCACCGCAGGAAACCCGATCAGGCTGGTGGTATAGCCGGCCAGCAGGAACGCGTACGCACGTGGCGTGCGGTCGAGCATCGCCAGGTACAGGCACAGCGCCATCCAGGTCGCAAGCGCGGCGCTCAGCACCAGGGGTGCATTGGCGAAACGTGGCACCAGCACGACGGTGGCGACGGCCCCGCCCACGGTACCGAGCAGGCGGAACAGGCCGCGGCTGAGTGTTGCCCCGGAAAGGGGCTGCGACACCAGATAGACCGTCCCGATCACCCAGAACGGGCGATTCAGGCCGATCCTTAGAGAGACATACAGCCCCAGCGACGCGGCGAGCAGGCATTTGAGCGAGAACAGCACCGCCTCCTGGTCGGTCCTGAGGGCAGGGCTTTTCAACCAGGCGAATGCCTGGAACACGTGGGGACGGGCAGGGGTGGGGGCGTGCATGCGGCTCATGCTAGTGATCGGCCGCACTGGAGAATTTCGCTACAATGACAATCAATCGCTGAAACCGGCCAATGTGAGAATGGCTCGCATTTCGCTCCCCGGCTTTGACCTGGACCCGGACGAGACCGATCGCCCGGCGGTCGCCAGCCGCCTGCAGGTGGCCGAGCACGACGCAGAGATTCCCGTGCATGAGCACCGCAAGGGCCAGCTGATTCTTGCGCTGCATGGGGCGGTGACCTGCGAAGTGGCCAACGCGCTGTGGATCGTGCCGCCCCAGTGTGGCGTCTGGATCCCGGGCGGCATGCCGCACAGCAATCGCGCCACCGCCAACGCGCGCCTGTGCTACCTGTTCGTCGAGCCCGGCGTCGTCGACCTGCCGGCGCAGTGCGTGACGCTGGCGATCTCGCCGATGCTGCGCGAGATGATCCTGCACCTGGCCGACGCGCCGCTGGACTACCCGCATGGCAGCCACACCGACCGGTTGGCGCGGGTGCTGCTGGACGAACTGGTGCAGATGCCGGCCGAGCATCTGTCGCTGCCGGTCAGCCATCACCCGAAGGTGCGGGCGTTGGCGGCGGCGCTGTCGGCGGATCCGGCAGATCGCAGCACCATCCGCCAGTGGGCCATGCGCCTGGCCCTGGGCGAGCGCACGTTGACCCGGCTCGTTGAGCGAGAAACGGGATTGTCCTTCGGGCGCTGGCGGCAGCAGCTGCACCTGCTCATCGCTATTCGGGAACTTGCCGCGGGCGCATCGGTACAACGCGTTTCCGAGACGCTGGGCTATGAGTCGGTGACGGCCTTCATCACGATGTTCAAGAAAGCGCTTGGCCTTTCCCCGGCGCGGTACTTTGCGGTTCGCCTGCGTGGGCAGTAGCGGGGAACAACCCGGGAAGCCCCTGCCTGGAACAGCTACTTCGAGGTGCCGGAGACAGATTGAATCGCGGCCACCACCGCAGCAGGGTCCTCGCGCTGGACGGTGTGGCCGGTTGCCAGGTAGCGATGCGAGCCACGCGTGAAGCCCGAGAAGAGCAGGGCGTGCTGCGCCTTCCAGAGTGCCTTGCCCGCTGCGGTTTCTTCGAAGAACAGCGGTTCGGCAGCCAGCCGCGTTGCAGTCAGCAGCGCCACCGGCAAGTCCGGCATCGTGCGCGGGGTTTCCGCACCCGGTGCATCCAGCTGTTCGGTCAGCACGGCGTAGTCGGCGGCCATGGCTGGCGGCAGCATCGCCCGCAGCTGGGCATCATCTGCCTGCACGCGGGCACTGTCGGCCTGCTTGAACGCATGGCGCTGACCCATCGTGGCCGGGTCCACCAGCACCAGGCCCTGCAGGCGCTCCGGATGGCGGCGTGCAAACTCCGTGGCCAGCAGGCCGCCATAGGAATGACCCACCAGCACCACGCGGCGACCGGGAGCGAGCGTATCGATCACGGCCGTGAGGTCGGCCAGATGCGCATCGATGCGCTTGGGGTGACCGTCGCTGCCGGACTTGCCGAGTCCCGCACGGGCGTAGGTGATGCTGTGGTAGTCGCGCCCCAGACCGGCAACCACCTCCTTCCAGGCACCCGCACCCTGCCCGAAGCCGGATTCAAAGACCACGGTGATCGGGCCGGCCCCGGTCTCTTCGGCCTGCAGCGCGTAGGCACCGCGATCCACCTGGATTTCCCCTGCGTGCGCGGTGCCCGCCGCGGCCATCACCGCGGCCAGCGCCCACATCGTCACTCGGCTGCTCTTCATTGCCATTCCCCTGGGTCGTGACGCGTGCCGGCCCTTCCGATGGGTCAGGTCTGCAGCGGAGTGCCGCAGCCTGCCGACCTCGCGACAGATCGTGCTGGTAATGTAGTGAGGTAGAACACCGACTCCCTGTGCAGGAAGTCATGGGGACGGGGCGTAGACTGCTGAATGGCGTTGGATGCTTGAATCTGTGATCGGTTACGCGACTCCACACTTGAATGTGCAAGCGTCCTCAACGATAAAGGCGGCATGTGGCGCTGCCGCATTCCGGACCAGGGACGATCCGAAGCATGACGCGGGGCACAGCTCCGCGTTCTCGTTCCCGCCGGCGCTGTGTTCGTCCAGGAAGGAGAACAGGGATGTTGGAACGACTGAAGACCATTTCGTGTGCCGTGCTGGCGATCGTTGCCGTTGGCTGCTTCGCCCCCGCAGTGGCACAGGCGCAGGAAAGCAAGATCACCTGGCGCATTTCACAGCCCGGCGGCAATTCGACGCAGTACAAGACCCAGCAGCAGGCGGTGCAGGCGATCAAGAGCCTGCCCGCACCCAGTCCATTCCCGCCGGAGTTCCAGTTCGGCTGGCAGTCTGTCGACAAGATCAAGTCGAAAGTTGTGGACTTGAACGGCAATACGTCGATCACCTACTGGATGGGAAAAGCGCAACCTTCGGATCCAGACTGGACCTATCTGAGCACAGCGGAATTTACGACCGAAGAGGCGATGGTCGCGAGCTATCTCGCGGGCGTCCAGGCCACCAATCCTGTCTGTTCGGGTGCCGCTGTTACACCACAGGGAGACTGGTTCTCGGGTGTGCCCGAAATGGAGGGCGTGGTCGAGTCCAGGTTCTATCAGATCACGCATATGATTGGGCAGAACACGGCCGAATCGCCCTGCGCGCCCCACGTGAGTCAGGCGGCCTTTGGTCGCAAGCGCCGCGTTGAGTGCCCGGTTCCCCTCACACAGTGGTCCAATACGTATCAGGCGTGCGTCAACGAGGATTTCATTGCGACCATTACGTCGAAGTCGCAGAAGTGCGACAAGGACAGCGCCGGCACGAATTGTCCCTCGGATGAGGACAGCGAGGCGACGAACAAGGCGCCTTGCGACGGCAATGTCGGCAACCCATGTGATGTCAAAACGGGCGAGAAATACGAAATCGCGCCGGACTTCGATCTGGGCTGGATCGCGCTGACGCGCTTCTATCATTCCGGCATCTCGACCTCATCCGGTGGCTTCGGTTATGGCTGGACCCATTCGCTGGGCGCCCACCTGGCACTGGATGGCGTTGACAGTGTGGGCATCATTGAAAGTACTGGTTTCCAGCGTGCATTCAAGAAGGTCGGCCAAGCCTATGAGGCTGACGACGACAGTGGCGATCGTCTCGTCCAGAACGGCAACTGGACACTGTATTCGACGGGCTCCATCTCGACCTTCGGCGTCGACGGGCGTCTGACCGCCAAGCGCTTCCCGGATGGCACGTCGCTGACCTATATCTACGACGACAGCGACCGCCTTGCGGCGGTCACGCACAGCAGTGGTCGCACACTGGAGTTCGTTTACCAGTCCAACGACTATGAGGCGCTGATCAGTTCGGTGCTGGTCGAAGGCATTGCGCTCGCCGCCTATACCTACACGCCGCAGAACCAGGTCGCCACGGTGACCTATGCGGGTGGCGGTGTGCGCACGTATCACTACGAGAACCAGGACTTCCCCCAGCATCTGACCGGCATCACGGCGGAGGACGGGCGTCGCTACAGCACTTTTACCTATGATTCCACCGGCCGTGTGATCTCCAGTCAGCATGCCGGCGGTGCCGATGGCGTGACACTGGCCTACAGCCCCAATGGCGGTGCGGTGGTGACCGACGCGCTGGGGCGGCAGACCGACTACACCCTGACACCCGGGGGCGACACCGCTCCGTCGCGCAAGGTGACCGGCCTGAGTGATTCGCAGGGAACCGTCAGCCGGACCTACTACGACCAGAGTGTCGACTTCCGTCGGCGCCTGGATACCTACACCGATCGCCGCGGCATCCAGACCAAGCACACCTATGCGCAGGGTACCGATGCGGTGAGCGGCCGTGCCGTCAGCATCCATACCGTGACCGAAGCGGTCGGCTTGCCCGAGCAGCGTGTGGTGACCACGGCGCGCGACGCTGAAACCAATGCGGTACTGACCACCCGGATCGGCAATCGTGAAACCCGAACGTCCTTCAATGGCCGGCGCCAGCCGACAACCAACACGGTGACCGACACCGCTTCCGGTCAGACGCGCATCACCAGCTACACGTACTGCGAAGCCGCTGATGTGGCAGCGGCAGGCAGCTGCCCGGTGGAGGGGCTGCTGAAGAGTGTGGATGGCCCGCGCACGGATGTGGCCGATGTCGTTACCTATGCCTATTACTCGGCGGATGATGCAGGGTGCGCGACCGGAGGTGCCTGCACCTATCGCAAGGGCGACCTGCGCAGCGTGACCAATGCGCTGGGCCAGACGGTCGAGACTCTGGCCTACGACGCTTTCGGGCGGCCGTTGTCGGTCAAGGACGCCAACGGCGTGGTGACTGATTACACCTACCATCCCCGCGGCTGGCCGACCTCCATCACCGTGCGCGGCGCGACCACGGCCGAGGATCGGGTCACCCAGCTGGGCTACTGGCCAACCGGCCAGGTGCAGAAAATCACCGAGCCGAATGGCAGCAGCGTGTCCTACTTCTACGATGCTGCGCTGCGCTTGACCGATATCGAGGACAACGCGGGCAACACGATTCACTACACGCTGGACAATGCCGGCAATCGTCTCAAGGAAGACACGCTCGATGCAGGCGGTACCCTGCGCCGTACCCTGGCACGGACGTTCAACACACTCGGCCAGCTGACCGCACTGAAGGACGCAGGCAACCACGCTACCGGCTTTGCCTACGATGCCAACGGCAACCCGCAGACCGTGACCGACGCCCTGCAGCGCGTGACCAGCCAGCAGTACGACCCGCTGAACCGCCTGGCCCAGACCCTGCAGGACGTGGGTGGCGTGGCCGCCGAGATCCGCAGCCAGTACAACGCGCTGGACCAGGTCACGCAGGTCACTGACCCGAAGGGTCTGCATACCACCTACGCCTACAACGGTTTCGGTGATCTGACCGGCCAGGTCAGCCCGGACAGTGGCGCCAGCAGCTTCACCGTGGACGCCGCCGGCAACCGCAAGACCGCCACCGATGCGCGCGGCGTCACCGCCACCTATCACTACGATGCGCTCAACCGCCTGATCGGCATCGCCTATCCGGACCCCAATCTGGACGTGGGCTACAGCTATGACGTGGCGCCGGCCGCCTGTGCCGCCGACGAGCGCTTCGCCAAGGGCCGCCTGGGGCAGGTGCTGCACGCCAATGGCAGCACCCAGTACTGCCATGACCGTTTCGGCCAGGTCACCCGCAAGGTGCAGACCGTCAATGGTGTGGCCACCACCCTGCGCTATGCCTACAGCAAGTCGGGTCGCTTGACCGCGTTGACCTACCCCGACGGCAGCGTGGCCGACTACGTGCGCGATACCCAGGGCCGCATCAGCCAGATCGGCCTGACCCGCCCCGGCCAAGCGCGCCAGATCGTGGTGAACAACGTGACCTATGCGGCCTTCGGCCCGGCGACCGGCTGGACCTATGGCAATGGCCGCCAGCTGCAGCGTCCGCTGGACCTGGACTATCGCCCGCAGGCGGTACACGACCCGGCCGCAGGCGGCCTGTCGCTGGGCTATGGCTATGACCCGGTGGGTTCGATCACCGAGCTGAAGAACGGCACAGGCTCGACGGTGCTGGCCAAGTACGCCTACGACACGCTGGGCCGCCTGACCCAGACCCAAGACGGCGCGACCGGCACGCCGATTGAAACCTATGCCTACGACGCCACCGGCAATCGCACCGCGCTGACCACCTCGGCAGGCACCGCCAGCTACACCTACCCCACAACCAGCCATCGCCTGACTGCGGTGGATGGCGAAGCGCGCACCCATGACGCAGCGGGCAATACCACCAGCATCGGCAGCAAGACCTTCACCTACAGCGATGCCAACCGCATGAACGCGGTGAAGCAGGGCAATGCGGTGGTGGAAAGCTACAGCTACAACCATCGCGGTGAACGCGTACTGCGTACCCCGGTTAGTGGCGCAGCGCAGATCACCCTGTATGACGAGGCAGGGCAGTGGCTGGGCAACTACTCGGCCACGGGCCAGGCGCAGCAGCAGGCCATCTGGCTGGACAACTACCCGGTGGCACTGATCAATGTGCCAAGCACAGGTGTGCCAGAGCTGGCCTACGTCCAGCCGGATCATCTGGGTACGCCGCGCGTGGTGATCGATCCAGTGCGTGATGTCGCGATCTGGGAGTGGAGCAATAAGAGCGAGGTGTTCGGCAACCAGATTCCGAGTGCGGATCCGGATGGTGATGGCCTGCCCTTTCTATTGGCTCTCCGTTTCCCAGGGCAGCAGGCGACCGATGCGAGCGGCTTCTTCTACAACTCGCAGCGAGAGTATGACCCTGAGGTTGGACGGTATTCTCAGGCCGATCCGTTGGGATTGAATGGTGGCATTTTGTTGTATCTCTATGCGAGTGCGAGGCCGGTCGCTTCGATGGATCCATTTGGGTTGCTGGATTGGGAGTTGAATCCGGTTGCATGGAAGAGGGGAACTCGAAATGGCGACATGACTGCGACGTACCCGGGCGCACCGACATCTGAATTCAGGGCCAATACGCTTGCTCGGACGACCATGGAATGGACTATCAGCCCTAAGTGCAATTGCGATGCTGCGGGCCACTATCTTGAAGAATATGCCGTTGGCCTCACCCCCACTGTGCTGATGCGCGACCGATATGATTCCCCTGCCATCAGGCGTTCGACGATTCGTGACGAAATGGATCATGTCGGAGACCTGCAGGGCTGGGCCGAAAATGCAAGAGCGGCCGCAGAGCGATTCGAAGCTAGTATTGGCGCAAACCGGTATCAGAGCGCGCAGGAATGTGAGGTGCAAAGTGCTGCCGCAATGCAGAGCCATTTGTCGGAGAGCATTCTTCCTGCGGTGATCAGGTCAAGGCAACAGTGGGATGATAGTGGCAAGCATCGATTGATAATCAGGGGGCGGTGAATTGAAGAACGTCGCGCTTTTCCTAGCGATCGCACTGAGTAGTGCGGCATGTTCCACACTTGATGGTCACAAGGTCTGCAGTGAGGCCCAGATAAGGTATGTCGAATCGGCTTCAGTTGCCGAATCCAGGGTTGGCAGATTCGAGGTGACACATATGTCTGGTCCCGCAATCCGGATTGCGCTCGACGGTCCTGACGGTCATGTCGCTGCCCGGAGCGCGGTCACCGAGCAGAGACAGAAGGGAAGCCCAAGTTGGAAGATTTTCAACCCGATCCTTGAGGAGGTTGCTGGCCCCACCCGGAGTCTGCGTGTCAGTCGCGGCAAGCCGCAGGTAGTATTGTTTGATGCAAACGGTCTCTTCGTTCCCGGGCAGGCAGATGAACATAAGGAATACTCAGTAGTGTTTCGCGACATCAATGGATGTGACTACAGGTCTGAGCCTTTCACCCCTTGATTCCGACTGCCGGGGGCGAGGCTTGGGCTGTTTGTGGCGGGTTCAGGAATCCGTAGCGGGATGGCCATGCGCGTCGAGACGGTGGCGCATGGACGTGGCGGATTCCGCGAGGCCGCGCCCGTTGCTACCGATTCTGTCTTTCCTTGCTACGGATGGAGAGTGAAATCCTAAAAAGCTGGGCGGCGGCGTTCTTTGCCAAAGAATCCACGTGAGGTACGCCTTCGTCGCCAGTCAGAGGACTCTCTATCCCACCATGCTGCTCTGCCGAGTGCTGGCTGTTTCCGTGTCGGGATTTGAGGACTACTTAGGCCGACAGTCTGCCGGAACGAGCGATTCTCTGATGCCGACCGTCGTACCGAGATCCTGGCCGTTCCACAAGGCCCGCAGGAGCACGTATACCCGCCATAGCAAATGGCGGCGGTGTCACGTTTCGGTCGTTCAGCTGTATACGTCTGAGAGGTTCGCGTAGATGAATGAGGATTTCAACGCGCTCGAATGGTGTGACGCCACGTTGCTGGCTATCAACATTGATAGAAGCAATCCAGGCGTATGCGATGAGGTAAAGGTCCAGGTGCGCTGGCCGGACGGCCGGCAGGAAATCGTTTGCTTCTCGGAAGCCTACGGGTGCTCGGCGCTCATGAACTTCGGTGTACTGGGGGAGGAGGGAATAGAGTTCGCCAAGGTCGACGATGACGAGCCGGGACTCGCTGATCTTCTTGATCGTTGGAAGGCGGTCGGCTATCCGCTGTCCGGTCTGAAGAGTTTCCGTATCGAGACCAGCTCGACCGGAAGCGTCATTCTCATCTACGCCAAGTCATGGCGGATCGAGCATCTGCCGATGGCGGACGCGGTGCTCTGAAGGACATTCCGTGCCCAGATTCCTCACCCCCGACGAGGTCTCCCTCATCCACAGGCTGCTGCCGGAGACGACCGAGCTGTCCGAACGGTTGTTGAAGGATCTGGCGCTCGCCCAGGTGGAGGACGTGGAGGTCGTCGGATTCGGGGGCGTGGTGTTCCTGTCCAGCACGACCCAGGTCTTCGGAAGCGACATTGCCACGGCGATGCTTGCCGATGCCGACGGCGTGCCGGTGAGAGTCACCCTGTGCCTGGACAATCACGATCAGCTCTTCGAGCTGGAGCTGTGCAAGGTGGACTTCTCGCCGATCATCGGCGTCGATCTGAGGAGCGCTTTCAGCGAGCAATGACGCCTCCTGGAATCAGTCCACGCTGAAGGGCGTAGCGCCGGGATTCACCCTTCGGAATCGGACACGGCCTGGCGCTGCACTTCGGTTTCCATCCGGATTGCTTGCAGGTTCTGGAAGCTAGGTTCGACGTCATGTTCGAGCGAGCTGCTTCCATCCGGGTAGTGAAAAGTGGTTCGACTCTCTGGGTGCTTTACCATTGATTGAATTGATTGAGTTAAAAGCGTCGAATGAAGAATGGGTTCGAAGTATGCGTTGCGGGCATTGGTTGATTTGTAGGCAATAAAGATATATCTGCCCGTGAATAGACTGATGAATCTTGCATATTCTCTCAGGAATGATTCATTGAGCCAGGGGTAGTAGTCCCGCGTGATTGCCAAATCTCCGTCGACCTTGACATCCCACCCGCCGTGGGGCGAATTGTTGTCATCAAAAATGACAATCATGCCGGCAGGACGGCCGGCTTTGCATCATTGGGCCACGATGATGGCAAAGCTCCTGACAGTGGTACTTCTGATTGGAGTGGGATTTGGATTATCCGATGGCGCTTGCGCCATCGGAAAACGGCCCTTCAAGATGATCCAGTTCTGCGTGCACGACCAAGAGGGCCTGGATCTGTTCAAACAGACCCTCCGCGCTATCGCCAAGGACGAAGGAATGCAGTTCTTCGATGGCAGCGCGGAATTGGATCGGCAGCTCGCCAAGTCAAAGGTCGACGTGAAGCGTCCTGTCGTCTACGTCGGAGTCAAGCGGGAAGATGGCTCCGGAATGGAGGCGGGGAACCTCGGATTGGATCGCTTCGAGATAGCTATTGGCTTCTCTGAAGGGAGGAAGCCTGCCGAGGCCCAGTCATTTTCTGTCCGTGTCGAACGCACCTTGGCCGAGCGCTGGAATGTACTCGCGATTCCACCGGACAAGGGCGCTGCGCCGCTGGCATGTCGGGCGGGCAGGCCACAATCGGTCGCGCGATGAAAGAGCCTATGTCGGATGATGGAGGGGGCAGCCTGATCGTCCGCTGCCATTACGGATCAATCTGCAACCGCCCCACCGCCTGCGCGCACAGCGACTGGCAAGCCATGACCAACCCCTCCATCACCCGGTCGCCCACGTACTCTTCCGGTTCCCCGTTCTGACGGGTGCGTTCGGCCGCCAACAGCATTTCCAGCACCACCCGCAATCCATTCAACGCGCAATCGGCATCGGCCAGGGCCAGGCAGCGACCGGGCAGCTGATGCCGCTCCGGCCAGGGTTGTCCGTCGGCCGCCGCACCGGAGCCGATGCGGTTGAGATTGGCAATGAAGGTGTTCCTGTCCACAGCAGGCGCCGCCGGTGGCGAACCGTCGTCGCCGGCGGTGTTGCGGTAGGCGTGCAGATGCGGGAGGTCCGATTCGTTCATGGCAAGGCTCCGTGCAGGGCAATCGGTAGCCGCCACCCATAAAAGTGGCGGACGGTACGTGGTTCGAATCCGGGTTGGTCCCAAGCCGGTGGGCGCGAACGCCCCCACGCACCGCCCGCCATAGCCGGCAGACGGATTGCCAGCCGGCGCCACGGAATGTGACGCCGACTGGCAAGCGCAATCACTCAGGACCAACTCGGGATTCGAAACCCGGCCACCCTTTTCCGGTGGCACGCCATCTGAGCCCCTGGCGCTGTGCAATGCCAATCAGAAGAGTTGCAAACATCACTCGATTGGAGACGCTTTTGACATTGTCCTACGCTGTTAAGCCCCGCCAGTGCTGGCTGGCGTAGTGATCCGCCCGCAACGTGCAATCTGCGACAGGTGTCGAGGTTGTCACGGCGAACGGGACGGGCGGGGAGGGCCTATCACGACAGGCGGTGCCAATTCAGGCTGCGTGGCTCCCGGGTTGACGCTTTCAACGCCCCAGCGCACTCTGCGGGCTGGGGTCGACAACCCGTTCAGGGGCAGGGCTGCAGGGTGGTACCAGGAGGCGGAACAGCCATGAGCCAACTCACCGACAGCTTCGGACGCAGCTTTCCGTACCTGCGCTTGTCGCTCACCGAAGCCTGCAACTTCCGGTGCAGCTACTGCCTGCCCGACGGGTACCAGGCCGATGGCCACCCGCGCTTCCTGCAGGTGGATGAAATCGCGCGCCTGGTGCGGGCCTTTGCCGCGCTGGGCATGAGCAAGATCCGCCTGACCGGTGGCGAGCCCAGCCTGCGCAAGGATCTGGACGAGATCATCGCCACCGTGGCGGCGGTGCCGGGCATCCGCAAGGTGGCCATCACTACCAATGGCACGCTGCTGCCGCGGCGCCTGCCGGGCTGGCACCGGGCCGGACTGACTGCGCTGAACGTGAGCATGGACAGCCTGCAGCGCGAACGCTTCAAGACCATCACCGGCCATGACCGCCTGCCGGAGATCCAGCAGGGCCTGGCCCTGGCGCAGGCGTTGGGCCTGCCGGCGATCAAGCTCAACGCGGTGCTGCTGCGCGGCCTGAACGACGACGAGCTCCCGCAGTGGATGGAGTACCTGCGCGATCGCCCCTTCAGCGTGCGCTTCATCGAGCTGATGCGCACCGGCGACAACGAAGCCTATTTCCAGCGCCACCACCTGCGCGCCGATCGGGTGATCGAGCAGTTGCTCGCCGCGGGCTGGCACGAGCGACCGCGCGCGGCCGATGCTGGCCCGGCGCGCGAGTTCGGCCACCCCGACCATCGCGGCAGCATCGGCATCATCGCCCCGTATTCGCGTGACTTCTGCAAGGGCTGCAACCGCCTGCGGGTGACCGCCAGGGGCGACCTGCGGCTGTGCCTGTTCGGCGAGTTCGGCGTGCCGCTGCGCCCGCTGCTGCAGCGCGACGATGACCACGACGCGCTGCTGGCACGCATCACCACCCAGCTTGGCCTGAAAGCGGCCGGGCATGGACTGCACCAGGGCCAGACCGGGCTGACCCCGCACCTGGCCTCCATCGGAGGATGAGCAACACGATGAGTGGGGAATTGAACGCGGCGTTCCACATGGCCGATGTGCGCAACAAGCGGATCAGCCGCCGCCGTGCGGTGGCGGTGGGCGAGCTGCATGCCGGCCCGGTGGCGTATCCGCTGATTGTCGAGCGCCGCCTGCCCAAGGGCGATGCGCTGGTGATGGCCGAGATTGCCGGCCTGCAGGGCGCCAAGATGGCCTCGATGCTGATGCCGCTGTGCCATCCGCTGCCGCTGGAACTGGTGCAGGTGTTCTGCGCGCCTGTGCCGGAACGGCAGGCGATCCGCGTGTGGTGCGAGTGCGCCAGCGAGGCGCGCACCGGCGTGGAGATGGAGGCACTGGCCGGCGTCAACGCGGCGCTGCTGACCCTGTACGACCTGAGCAAGCCGGTGGAGCCGGCACTTAGCATCGAGGGCATCCGCCTGCTGTTCAAGGAAGGCGGCAAGCGCGGGGTCTGGCTGCACCCGGATGGCATGGACGAGGCCGAGCTCGCGCGTTTCAAGCCGCGTGCGCCGAAGGGCCTGGAGGGCGGTGCCTGCGCGGTGATCACGCTGAGCGATCGCGCCAGCGAAGGCACCTATGAGGACATCTCTGGCCCGACCCTGGTGGCCGGGCTGAAGAAGCTGGGGGGCGAGGTGGTGGCCGCAGAGGTACTGCCCGATGGCATCGAGCCGTTGGCCAGCCGCCTGCAGGCCTTGGCCGCCGACGGCGTGCGCCTGTGCCTGTGTACCGGCGGTACCGGGCTGGGCCCGCGCGACCTGACCCCTGAGGCGCTGCGTTCCTTGAACGCGCGGCCGGTGCATGGCCTGGCGCAGATGGTGCGGGCCCTGAGTGCGCAGCACACGCCGATGGCCTGGCTGAGCCGCGCCGAGGTGGTGCAGCTGGGCAACATGCTGGTGTTCGCGCTGCCCGGCAGCCCGAAGGCGGCGGCGCAGTGCCTGGACATCCTGGCGCCGGTATTGGGCCACGCCCTGGCGATGGTCGAGGGGGATGGCCACTGATGATTGCCTACAGCGAGGCCTTGCAGCACCTGCTGGACGCGGCCACGCCGCTGCCGGCCGAACGCCTGCCGCTGCACCAGGCCGCGGGCCGCACGCTGGCCCGTGACATCCACAGCGCGCAGTCGTTGCCGCCGTTCGACAATTCGGCGATGGACGGCTTCGCGCTGCGCGCCAACGGCACGGCGTTCGAGACCGGTACCGAATTTGCCGTGCAGGGTTGGCAGGCGGCCGGCGATGCCGGTGCCGACGGCGGCGAGGGTGCCTGGGAAATCATGACCGGTGCGCGCATGCCGGTTGGGCTGGATACGGTGGTACCGGTCGAGAATGTGGAGATCCTCGCCAGCGAAGAAGGACGCCCGACCCGCATTGCCCTGAAGGGCACGGTGAAGCCAGGCCAGAACGTGCGCCTGCGCGGCGAAGATGTGAGTGACGGCGAGCGCGTGCTGCAGGCCGGGCAGGTGCTGGACATCAATGCGCGCACCCTGCTGCATGCGATCGGCGTGGGCGAGGTGGCGGTGGTGGCGCGGCCGAAGGCGGCGGTGATCGCCACCGGCAAGGAACTGGTGACCGAGGCGGCGCAGGCGCTGGAATCCGGCCAGATCCGTGACAGCAACCGGCCGTATTTGGTCGGTCGCCTGCAGGCCGCCGGTGCCGAGGTGGTCTGGCAGGGCACGGTGGGCGATGACGTGGCCGCGTTCAATGCGGTGCTCGATGCAGCGCTGGACGCGGGTGCGCAGCTGTTGATCAGCACGGGCGCGGTGTCGGCCGGCCGCTACGATTTCATTCCCTACGCGCTGCGTGGCCGAGGTGCGCGCATCGTGTTCCACAAGGTCGCGATCCGTCCCGGCAAGCCGTTGCTGTTCGCGGTGCTGCCCAATGGCGCGCTGTATTTTGGCCTGCCGGGCAACCCGGTCTCCGCTGCCGTGGGCCAGCGCTTCTTTGTCGAGCCGGTGCTGCGCCGCCTGCTGGGGCTGGCACCCGAGCGGGTGCTGACGTTGCCGCTGCAGGCCGACGTGCGCACGCCGCCGGGCCTGCGCTTCCATGCGCGGGCCCGGGTGGAAGTGGACGCGCATGGCCGGCTGAGTGCGCGCGTGCTGGCCGGGCAGGAGTCGTTCCGTTTGATGTCCATGCTGCAGGCCAATGCCTGGGTGGTGCTGGAAGGCGAGGGCGGCGTGGCCGCTGCCGGCACGCCGGTGCGTGTGCAGGGCTGGGGTCATCAGGACCCGGTGCAGCTGGCGAGCCAGGAGCCGTGATGAAACAGGTGAATGTGCAGTTGTTCGGTGCGTTTTCCGATCTGGATGCCAGCCGTGAGATCGCGGTGGAGGTGGCCGGTGGCACCGTGGCCGATCTGCGCCAGGCGCTGCGCGAGCTGCTGCCGCTGCGTTGGCCGGGTTTCCGTGCTGGCCTGCTGGATTACTCGGCGTTCGCCGACCAGCAACGCGTGCTGCGCGACCACGAGGCGCTGCCCGACGATGGCCGGGTGGCGATCCTGCCGCCGGTGAGCGGGGGCTGAGCGATGAACGAGAAGATCATCGCGAAGGTGGTGGACAGCGCGCAGGCGGCGATCGATCCGGCCGAGGGCATCGCGGCAGTGTCCGATCCCGGCTTCGGCGGCATTGACGTGTTCATCGGCAAGGTGCGCGATGTCAATGTGGGCCGGCGGGTGACCGGGATCACCTACGATCTGTTTGAACCGCTGGTGCTGAACGAATTCAAGCGCCTGGCCGCCGAGGTCGAAGCCACGTTCGGGCCGAAGCTGAAGCTGTATGTGGCCCATGCCAAGGGCCGGCTCGGCATCGGCGATGTGGCGGTGGTGGTGGCCGCCGGCAGCCCGCACCGTGACGAAGCGTTCCGCGCCTGCCGGCAGTTGATCGAGGGGGTCAAACACCAGTGCCCGATCTGGAAGCAGGAGCATTACGAAGACGGCGACAGCCAGTGGAGCGAAGGTTGCAGCCTGTGCCATGCGGACAGCGAAGCTTCGCAGTCCCACGACCACACCCATGACCACGGGCATTGACCGCGCCCTTCGGGGGGGCGTCGGGTCCAGTAGATCCACGCCATGCGTGGATGAAGCTCTCGCGATGAATCCGGCCGGCGCAGCCACGCATGGCGTGGCTCTACTGCGATGAGCATTAACGGCATCGTGCTGGCCGGTGGCCTGTCCACCCGCATGGGCCGCGACAAGGCGCTGCTGCCCTGGCACGGCCGCACAGTGCTGGAACACATGCGGGGGCTGTTGCTGCAGGCGGGCGCCGGGCGGGTGTGGGTGAGCGGTGACTACCCGGCGTTTGGCGGAATTCCGGACCGGGTCGCACGCTGCGGCCCGCTGGGCGGCCTCTACAGTGTGGCGATGCAGATGCCCGATGGCCCCGCCTGGGTGGTGCCGGTCGATATGCCGCAGGTGACACCCGCGCTGTTGCAACGGCTGCAGGCCGATCAAGGGCGTGCCTGCACGGTATTCGACGGTGAACCGTTGCCGATGCGCTTGCAGATCGATGATCATTGCCGCCGCGTGCTGCAGGAGCTGATTGAGGATCCGACGGCGCGTCGTTCACTGCGCGCCCTGCAGGAACGCCTGGGCGTGACCCGGCTGCCATTGGCACCCGAGGATCGGGCGTTGCTGCTCAACTGCAATACGCCATCAGAGTGGGAGTCCATCACAGCATGAAGGTCCAGCTGCAACAGCAATCGATGCGCCTGCGCGTGGATGAGGAAGAACTGGCACGATTGCTGGCAGGCGAGTCGGTCGAGAACCTGACCCGCTTTGGTGGCAGCGGTGGCTGGGGCGTGGCGCTGTCGCTGCATGCCGGCGATCAGGCGGTGTTGCTCGATGGCGGGACATTCTGCCGGTTGGTATTGCCGCGTCAGGCCGTTGAGTCGCTGGCGGGAAGGCTGCCTTGCCGCGATGGCCTGGGCTTCGGTATCGCGTTGGATGACGACAGCATGCTGCAGCTGCAGTTCGACGTGGACGTGCGCGACAGCGTGCGCCAGCGTGGCCCGCAGCGGCGTTCCGAACCCGCGCCAGAGTAGGCGCAGGTTGCGCAGGGCCGGATGGCGCGCTGTCGTATGATGAGGGCCTTCGTTCCTGCGTTGCTGCAATGCCTCATACGCCGCCCTCTGCTGCATTTTCCCGGCCAGTCACGCCGAACCCGGCAGCCGCCGATGACGGAGACGCGCTGCACTTCTGCAGTACCTGCGCCTTTTCCGATGCCTGCATGTCGCAGGGCTACGACAAGGCCGCGTTGGGTGAACTGCACGTGCTGGTCGATCACGTGGGTCCGTTCCAGGCCGGTGACTACCTGTTCCGTGCCGGCGATCCGTTCGATTCGATTGCGGCGGTCCGCGCGGGCATGGTCAAGACGTTCGTCGATGACAGCCAGGGCAATGAGCAGGTGCTGGGTTTCAGCCTGCCGGGCGAGGTGATCGGGCTCAATGCCATCCACGGAGCGCGCTTCCCGTGCAATGCCGTGGCGCTGGACACCGTCTACCTGTGCCGGATCTCGTTTCCGCGATTGAGCCTGCTGGCCACGCGCATGCCGGGGCTTCAGGCGCGGCTGTTCAGCCTGCTCAGCGCCGAGATCGGCAAGGTCACCACGCTGGCGGCCAACCATCGCACCGAGGAGCGCATGGCGGCGTTCCTGCTGGATCTTTCACAGCGCTACGCCCGGCGGGGCTTCTCGGCCACGCGTTTCAACCTGAGCATGGCCCGCACCGAGATCGCCAACTACCTGCGGATGGCGCCGGAGACGGTGAGCCGGGTACTGCGCCGCTTGAGCGACGACGGCGTGATTGCGGTGAACCAACGTGAGATGCTGTTGCTGGACCCGGACCGGCTGGCGGCGCTGGCCGCGGTGCGGGAATCCGGACTGGACTGATCAGGCAGGGGGACTGGGCATGAAGCGAGCGGGAGTGTTGTGGCTGGGGTTGCTGGCCTCTGTGCCGGCCTGGGCCGCCGATTTGACGGTGTCGGCGGCTTCGAGCCTGACCGAGAGCTTCCGCGAACTGGGTGCGACCTATGAGAAGACGCACCCGGGGACCAAGGTCGATTTCAACTTCGCCGCCTCTGGCGTGTTGCTGCAGCAGATCAGCCGCGGTGCACCGGTGGATGTGTTTGCGTCGGCCGACGAGACCACGATGGACCAGGCCCAGCAGCAGAACCTGCTGGCGGCCGGCACCCGCGCGGTGTTCGCAGTGAATGCGCTGTGGGTGGTGGTGCCTCCGCAGGCCAAGGCGCCGCCGCGAACACTGAAGGATCTGGCCGGCGCCGGCGTGCAGCGCATCGCACTGGGCAACCCGGACAGCGTGCCGGTGGGCCGCTATGCCAAGGGCGCGCTGGACGCGGCAGGGCTGTGGCCGTCAGTGCGGGGCAAGGCCATCACCACCCAGAACGTGCGCCAGTCGCTGGATTACGTGGCGCGCGGTGAAGTGGATGCGGGCTTCGTCTATGCCACCGACGCGCAGGCGATGCCCGACCGTGTGCGCCGTGCGTTCGTGGTGCCGGTGTCCGGGCGCATCGCCTATCCGCTGGCGGTGACCAGCGCCAGTACGCAGCCGGCTGAGGCCAGGCGCTTCGCTGCCTTCGTGCAGTCGCCGCAGGGCCAGGCGATCCTGGCCAGGCACGGGTTCGGCACCCCCTGAGGCATGGATCTGGACTGGACCGCGCTGGGGTTGTCGCTGAAGGTGGCCGGCTGGGCGACCGCGATCAATCTGGTGCTGGGTGTGGCGCTGGGTGCGCTGTTGGCGCGTCGGCGTTTTCCCGGCCGTGAACTGCTGGATTCGGTGCTGACCTTGCCGATGGTGCTGCCGCCGACGGTACTGGGGTATTACCTGCTGGTGCTGATCGGCCGCAACGGCCCGATCGGCGCGTGGCTGCAATCGTGGTTCGGCATCAACCTGGTGTTCACCTGGCAGGCCGCGGTGATCGCGGCGGCGGTGGCCTCGTTTCCGTTGGTGTTCAAGCCGGCCCGCGCCGCGTTCGAGAATGTGGACGGGCAGCTGGAGCAGGCCGCGCGCACGCTTGGCGCGTCCGAAGCCGCGGTGTTCTTCCGTGTCACGCTGCCGCTGGCGTGGCGCGGCATTCTTGCCGGCCTGCTGCTGGCCTTCGCACGCGCGATGGGCGAATTCGGCGCGACGCTGATGGTGGCCGGCAGCATTCCCGGCCGGACGCAGACGCTGTCGATCGCCATCTACGAGGCGGTGCAGGCCGGGCAGGATGGGAAGGCCAATGCGCTGGTGATCCTGACCTCGGTGGTGTGCATCGTGATCCTGTTGCTGGCCGCGCGGCTGGTGGGCGGGCCTCGCCGGGAGCTGCGTGATGTGGCTTGACCTGCGCGTGCAGCGCCGCCTGCAGGCCGCAGGCCAGGCATTCGTGCTGGACGTCGCGCTGCAGTGCACGCAACGGCAGGTGGTGCTGGCCGGGCCGTCGGGAGCGGGCAAGAGCCTGACCCTGAAGGCGGTGGCCGGGTTGCTGCGGCCAGGTCAGGGGCATGTACGCCTGCAAGGCCAGGCCGTGTTCGATACGGCCACTGGCGTGGACGTGCCGCCGCAGCACCGTCGGCTGGGGTATGTGTTCCAGGACTATGCGCTGTTCCCGCACCTGAGCGTGCGCCAGAACGTGGCGTTCGGGCTGGAGAAGGGCTGGTTGAATCCGCGCGTGGGCCAGCGCTTCGACGCAGTGGAGCAGTGGCTGCACGCATTCCGCATCGACACGGTGGGGGATCTGCTGCCATCACAGATATCCGGCGGGCAGCGCCAGCGCACGGCCTTGGCGCGGGCACTGGTGACCCAGCCGCAGGCGCTGCTGCTGGACGAGCCGTTCTCCGCGCTGGACCACGACCTGCGCCAGCACCTGCGCCAGGAACTGGAGGCGGTGCTGGACAAGACCGGTATTCCGCTGCTGTTGATCAGCCACGACCCGCAGGACGTGGCGATGTTCGGCCAGCAGGTGGCGCGCATGGTGGACGGCCGCATCGTCGGCGGTTGACCCGTGATGGACGCACCGGCGATGGTGGGTCACATCTGATGGTAGTGCCGGCCGCTGGCCGGCAACCCTGGAATCCGGAGCAGCCGGCCAGCGGCCGGCTCCACCAAACCGGGATTCGCGCGGTCCCGGTCAGGGATGACCGGTGAGGGTCGTGCCGGCAACCCTGGAATCCGGAGCAGCCGGCCAGCGGCCGGCTCTACCGTGATGCACAGGCGATGATTGGCTACATATTCTGGTAGTGCCGGCCGCTGGCCGGCAACCAAGGCATGCTGGGCAGCCGGCCAGCGGCCGGCTCTACCGGTTCAAGGTCCGTGCAGTCCAGTGGTACGGGTCAATACAACTCGCAGTGCGTGCGGCCTTCGCCCCGCAGCGCGTCCCATTGGCCTGCACCGGCGACGGCATCGATGGCCTCGCGTACCGCGCCTTCCAGGTGGCGCTTGTTGCCGCACAGGTACACATGCCCGCCGCGGGCCAGCACATCACGCACCTCGCTGGCACGCTGCTGCAGTAGATGCTGCACATAGACCTTGTCGGCGCCATCGCGCGAGAACGCGGTGTGCAGGCCGGCCAGCACACCGCGCGTGTGCCAGTCCTGCAGCTGGTCGCGGTACAGGTAGTCGTGCTGGCGATGCTTCTCGCCGAACACCAGGTGCACTTCGCGCTCGCAGGCACTGGCCTGCAGCTCCTGCAGCAGGCCCATCAAGGGTGCGATGCCGGTGCCGGTGCCGATCAGCAGCAACGGCGCGTGCCCGGTATCGGGCAGGTGGAAGCCGGGGTTGGAACGGCAGTACACACGGGCGAGGCCGCCGCCGTGCAGCAGGCTGCCGGTGGCAGTGCCGAAGCGCTCGCGGCCGCGCAGGGGGTAGCGCACTTCGCGCACGCACAGGCTCAGCTGGTCGTCGCACGGGTGCGAGGCGATTGAATAGGCACGCGGCAGCCGCGGTGACAGCAGTTCACGCAGCCGGGGCAGCGGCACGGTGTCCCGGGTGGCGTGGTCCTGCAGCACGTCCAGCAGGTCCAGGCCGTGCAGGTAGGCGTCCAGCTCGCGCTTCTGGCTGACCTTCAGCAGGCCCTTCAGCGTTTCGCTGCCACCGAGCCGGGCCAGCTCGCGCAGGACGCTCTTGCTCAGCAGGCGCAGCTCGCGGTCGCGCAGGGCGGCCACGGCCGTGGTATCGCCGTACCAGCGGGCCACTGCGTGCAGCAGGGTTGGGTCGTTCTCCGGCACCACGTGCAGGGTGTCGCCCGCGCGATAGGCCATGCCACTGCCGGCAATGTCCAGTTGCAGGTGCCACGCGGCCGGGTCGCTGCTGTTCAAGCGGCGGCGTTCGAGGATGCGCGCGGCAAAGGCGTTGTCTTCACCATAGGCGGTGACCTGCAGGTGCAGGTCCTGGCCAGCGCTGAGGTCGCCATCCAGCACCTGGCCGAGCACCGGCTGCCATTGCTGGAAAAACGGCTCGTAGCCGAGGTCGGCATCCACGCGGCGCAACAGCGGCTGCGCCTGGCGCTCGCTCAGCGCGGCATCCAGCGCCTTGGTGAAGCCGCAGAAGCTCGGGTAGCCGGTGTCACCGAGGCCAAACACCGCGTAGCGCAGGCCGCTCAAGGTCGGGGTCTGGCGCAGGGTTTCGAAGAAGCGCTCGCCATTGGCCGGCGGTTCGCCATCGCCGAACGAGCTGGAAATCGCCAGCAGCACGTCGCCGTGGCCGAGACTGGCTACGTCGATGTCGTTGAACGGGAGTACCTGCGGCCCATGCGGCTGCAGGCCCGCGCCCAGGCGCTGGGCCAGGGCGCGGGCATTGCCCGACTCGGACGCGTAACCCACCAGCAGGCGGCTGAAGGGCATGCTTGTCGGCAGGGCGTTCACGCGGCCTCGTAGAAGTCGTCGAACTTTTCCTTGCTGAACTCGACCAGGTCGTAGTTCTGCATCAGGTCGTTCACCACGCGGCGGATGCTGATGTAGGCGGTGATGTTGCCCTCGGCGTCGAACAGCGGCTGCACGGTGGTATCGACCACATAGAGCACGCCGCCCTTGCCCAGGTTGGGCACGATGCCGGTCCAGGTGCCGCCGGCCTTGATGGTGTCCCACATGTCCTTGTAGACGGCCTTGGGTACGTCTGGATGGCGCACGATGCTGTGCGGCTGGCCGATCAGTTCCTCGCGGGCAAATCCGGTGAGGGTGCAGAACAGGTCATTGGCGTAGGTGATGTTGCCCTGCAGGTCGGTGGTGGAGATCACCATGACGTTCTGCAGCGCATTCAGGAGCTGGGCGTTGTCGGGGGAGTAGCTCATCGCAGGATCCTTGTAGAGGCCGGCAGTGCCGGCGTGTTCGGGTCCTGCATAGAGATACGCCCGCGCGGCGGCCGGTGGTTTGACATTGGTCAAGCGCGTGGCGTGATGGGCTGCGACCGGGTGTCGCAGGGAGAATCCCTGCAAAGCCGAGCCCATTTCGGCTCGAGCGGCAACAGGACTGCCCGCAGCCGAACGTGCGCCCGGCGCTACAGGAGAGGCGCGGGCGGCGGGCGGGCGCGCGTCATGTGTACTGAGCTCATGACGCCTTGTCACAAAGAAATCGCCATGGCTTCACGGTTGGTTGATCGCATGGAGGGCTATTGTCCTGTTGAGCCTCTCGCTGGCGTCCCCCACGTCCTGCGTCGACTTCCTTCCCAGCCTCAGCGCCCGTCCGGGCGCCGCTGGCGTCTGTCTGCCTGAAGCATCCGAGATCATCCCCATGGCCCGCGCCGCCCAGTCCGCTTCACCCGTTGCGATCTCTCCCGTCACGCCCGTGCCGATCGGCACCCGCCGCGGCCACTCGCAACCGTTGGATCTGCCGGAACTGGTGCAGCGCGTGTTGTTCGTTGCCACCGAGATGGCGGACTTCGTCAAGGCCGGTGGCCTGGGCGACGTCGCTGCGGCCCTGCCGCGTGCGGTGCGCGGTGCGTGTGATTCGCGCGTGCTGCTGCCCGGCTACCCGGAGGTACTGCAGCGCCTGCCACAGCTGCAGCGGGTGGGGCAGGTCAGCGCACGGGCCGGCCTGCCGGCGTGCACGGTCGGCATGGCGGTGCAAGCCGACGGCCTTCCGATCTACGTCCTGCTGTCGCCCGAGCTGTACGAGCGTGAGGGTTCGCCCTACGTGGACGGGCAGGGGCAGGAGTGGAAGGACAACGCGGTTCGATTCGCCACGCTTTCGCATGCGGCGGCGGAGATTGCGGCTGGGCGTGCCGGGCTGGACTGGTCGCCGCAGCTGCTGCACCTGAATGACTGGCCGGTGGCCATGGCGGCCGCCTACGTGCGTTGGGACCGGACGGCCGTGCCGACCCTGCTGACGATCCACAACCTGGCTTACCAGGGGCTGTTCCCCTACGCGCTTGCGCCGGTGCTGGGCGTGCCGGCCGAACACCTGGATGAACTGCACTTCCACGGGCAGATGTCGTTCCTGCAGGGCGGCATCACCAACGCCACGCGGCTGAACACGGTCAGCCTGCGCTACGCGCAGCAGATCACCGCCCCGGATGACGGCTGCGGGCTGCATGACCTGTTGGCGCGTCGCGCAGCCGGCGGGCACCTGAGTGGCATCGTCAACGGCATCGACGCCAGCTGGGACCCGCGCCGCGACATCCATCTCAAGGCCCACTTCGGCATTGGCGAGTGGACCGGGCGCGCCACCAACGCCCATGCGGTGCGCAAGGCGTTCGGGCTGGCGCCGTCGACCGGGCCGCTGTTCGCGGTGGTCTCGCGGCTGGTGCACCAGAAGGGCCTGGACATCACCTGCGACGTGGCGCCACAGATCGTGGCGGCCGGCGGCCAGCTGGTCATCATCGGCGGTGGCGAGCCGCAGGTGGAAGCGCAGGTGCAGGCGCTGGCCCGGCGCTACCCGGGGCGGGTGGGCGCCTTCATCGGGTTCGAGGAAGCGCTGGCCCGCCAGATGTTTGCCGGCGCCGATTTTCTGCTGATGCCTTCGCGCTTCGAACCCTGCGGACTGAGCCAGATGTACGCGCAGCGTTTCGGCTGCCTGCCCATCGCACACGCGACCGGCGGACTGGTGGATACCGTGGAGGACGGCGTGACCGGTTTCCTGTTCCATGGCGCCAATGCCGATGGCCTGCGCCGCTGCGTGGAACGGGCGATGCGCACCTTCCGCCTGCCGGCGCTGCTGCAGGCCATGCGCCGCGCGGCCATGCTGCGGCCAGGGGGCTGGGATGCGGCAGGGCGCGCCTACCTGGCGTTGTACCAGCAGACCTGCCAGGTGGCCGCATGAGCCACGACAGCCTGCATCTGGCCGCCCTGGAGGATGAAACCATCGCGGAGGCGGGATTGGAGCAGCGTGTCGCGCCGGCGCTGGAGGACCTGGTCCATGCACGCCCGGCCGATGCATTCGCCTGGCTGGGCCCGCATCGCCAGCCAGAAGGCGGACGCCAGCTGCGCGTGCTGGTGCCGCACGCGCAGCGCGTCGAGGTGATTGCAGACGACGGGCGGCGCTGGGACCTGTCCCCCGGCCCTTTGCCCGGCCTGTTCGAGGGCGCGGCCGGCGACGCGGCGATACCGCTGCTTGCCCTGCATTTCGAACAGGGCGTGGAGCAGGTGCACGATGCCTATGCGTTCGGTCCCCTGTTGGACGAAGCCCTGCTGCAGCGGTTCCATGCCGGTGATGCCGATGCGGCGCGGCAGCTGGGTGCGGTGCCGACGCAGGTGCAGGGCATTGCGGGCGTGCGCTTCGCGGTGTGGGCGCCCAATGCCCGGCGGGTCGCCGTGGTTGGCGATTTCAACGGGTGGGACGGCCGACGCCATCCGATGCGGCTGCGTCACACCGCCGGCGTGTGGGAGCTGTTCCTGCCGGGCGTGCAGGCCGGTGCCCGCTACAAATTCCGCATCGTCGGCGCCGACGGCCGGGTGATGCCCGACAAGTTCGATCCGATGGCGCGCTGGGCCGAGCTGCCACCGGCGACCGCATCGCGGGTGCCTTCGGCTGTGCCGATGCAGTGGCACGATGACGCATGGTTGGCGGCCCGCCGCCAGGCCGGAACCCGCGCACCGCTGTCGATCTATGAAGTGCATGCGGGCTCCTGGCAGCGCAGCGACGACGGTGCGCCGCTGGACTGGGATGCCCTGGCCGACCGGTTGATTCCGTACGTGGCCGGGCTGGGCTTCACCCATATCGAACTGTTGCCGGTCAGCGAGCATCCTTTCGGCGGTTCCTGGGGCTATCAGCCGCTGGGGATCTACGCGCCGACGGCGCGCCACGGCACGCCGCAGGCCTTCGCGCGCTTCGTGGACCGCTGCCATCAGGCCGGCATCGGGGTGATCGTGGACTGGGTGAGCGCGCACTTCCCCAACGATGCCCATGGCCTGGCCGGGTTCGATGGGACCGCGCTGTACGAGCACGCCGACCCGCGCGAAGGGGTGCACGCCGACTGGGACACGCTGATCTACAACTATGGCCGCAACGAAGTGGCTGCCTACCTGATCGGCAGTGCGCTGGAGTGGGTGGAGCGCTTCCATATCGACGGTCTGCGCGTGGACGCAGTGGCGTCGATGCTGTACCGGGACTACAGCCGTGCCGAGGGCGAGTGGATACCCAACGAGCAGGGCGGACGCGAGAACCTGCAGGCGGTCGCGTTCCTGCGGCGGATGAACCAGACGCTGCGCGAGCGCTTTCCGGACGTGCTGGTGATCGCCGAGGAATCCACTGCATGGCCGGGGGTGACCGCGCCGGTGGAGGAGGGTGGGCTTGGCTTCACCCACAAATGGAACATGGGCTGGATGCACGACACCCTGCAGTATATGGGGCGCGACCCGGTCCATCGCCCGCATCACCACAGCGAGATCAGCTTCGGCCTGGTCTACGCCTTCTCCGAACGGTTCGTGCTGCCGCTGTCCCACGACGAGGTGGTGCACGGCAAGGGGGCGCTGCTGGCCAAGATGGCCGGCGAGCCGGCGCAGCAGCTGGCCCAGCTGCGCGCGTACTACGGCTTCATGTGGGCGCACCCGGGCAGCAAACTGCTGTTCATGGGCGGTGAGTTCGGCCAGGGCCACGAATGGTCGCACGATGCGGCGCTGGACTGGGCACAGGCGGCCAGCAACGAGGGGCAGGGCCTGTCGCGCCTGCTCGGCGATCTCAATGGCGTGCTCCGCGCCGAACCTGCGTTGCATCGCGACGAGCGCGACGAGCGGGGTTTCGACTGGAGCGTGGCCGATGACAACCGCAACAGCGTTTACGCGTTCATCCGCCGGGATCCTGCCGGCAGCGGCCGCACCCTGCTGGTGGTGAGCAACTTCACCCCGGTGCGGCGCGAGGGCTACCGGGTCGGCGTGCCGCAACCGGGGCGTTGGAGCGAACGGCTCAACACCGACAGCGCGTACTACGGCGGCGGCAATAGCGGCAACCTTGGAGCAGTGCATACCGAGCCGCGGCCGATGCATGGCCACGCCCAGTCGCTGCGGCTCACGCTGCCGCCGCTGTCCACGCTGTACCTGCAGGTTGATGCATGACGACAGTCGCGCCGCGCCTGGGCGCATGGCCTGTGGCCGGTGACCGGGTGGAGTTCCGCGTATGGGCACCGGACGCAGTCGCGATGGCGCTGTGCCTGCACGGCACGCAGCGACCGATGCAACGCGACCCGGACGGCTGCCACTGGCTGCGAACGCCGGCATCGCACGGCGACCGGTACCGGTTCCGCCTGCCTTCCGGCCAGGAGGTGCCTGACCCGGCCTCGCGCTGGCAGCCGGACGGCCTCGACGGCGACAGCGCGGTGGTGCTGGATACGGAGGCAGCGCGGCCTGCCTGGCACGGGCATGCCTGGCAGGACCTGGTGATCTATGAAGTGCATATCGAAGCGGGCGGCGGCTTCGCTGCGCTGGCTGCGCAGCTGCCGCTGCTGGCGGCGCTGGGCGTTACCGCCATCGAACTGATGCCGGTCGCGCAGTTTCCCGGGCAGCGCAACTGGGGCTACGACGGCGTGTTCCCGTATGCGCCGGCCCATGCCTACGGCGGGCCGGCAGCGCTGAGGACCTTCATCGAGGCGGCGCACGATGCAGGGCTGTCGGTGCTGCTGGATGTGGTCTACAACCACTTCGGACCGCAGGGCAACCACCTGCGCGATTACGCGCGCGGGTTCTTCCGTGACGATCGCAGCACGCCGTGGGGCGAGGCCATCGACTTCCGCCAGCCCTGGGTGCGGCGGTTCTTCATCGACAATGCGCTGATGTGGCTGCGCGACTATGGCGTCGACGGACTGCGCCTGGATGCGGTGCACGCCATTGACGATGACCGTTTCCTGCAGCAGCTGGCCGACGAGGTACGTGCGGTGGCCCCGCACGCGCACCTGGTGCTGGAGAACGAACGCAACCAGGCGCGGTGGCTGCGCGGCGCCTACCAGGGACAGTGGAACGATGACTTCCACAATGCGCTGCACGTGATGCTGACCGGCGAGCAGGAGGGCTATTACGCGGCCTATGCCGGTCGCGCCGAAGCACTGCTGGCCCGCTGCCTGGCCGAGGGATTCGCCTGGCAGGGCGAACCGGACCTGCGCGGCGATCCCCGCGGCGAACCCAGCGCCGACCTGTCGCCCGCGCGTTTTGTGGTATTCGCGCAGAACCATGACCAGGTGGGAAACCGCGCTTTCGGCGAGCGCCTGTCGATGCTGACCGATCCTGCGCCGCTACGCGCGGCGCTGGCACTGACCCTGCTGACGCCGATGATCCCGCTGCTGTTCATGGGCGAACCGTGGCAGGTGCAATCGCCCTTCCTGTTCTTCACCGACTACGCGCCGCCGCTGGACGAGGCGGTGCGTGAAGGGCGTCGCCGTGAGTTCTCCGGTTTCAGCGCCTTTGCCGACGCCGCCGCGCGCGCGCGTATTCCGGACCCGAACGATGCGGCGACCCTGCAGGCGTCGTACACGCCGCCGCCTGGCGATGATCCTTGGTCGCAGCACTGGCTGCGCTGCACGGGTGAGTTCCTCGGCCTGCGCAGGCGCTATCTGCAGCCGGGCCTGCCGCAGGCGCGGTCGCTGGGCGCGCGCGTGCTGGGCCAAGGCGCGGTGCAGGCAGGCTGGCAGTTGCCCTCGGGCCAATGGTGGATCGCGATCAACGTGGGCCCTGTGCCGGTGGCGCATGCGGTGCCGGCCGGCGACTGCGTCGTGGGTCCGGACGCGGCCGGGATGCTGCCGGCAGGCGGCGGCGTGCTGGCCTGCTGGATCGCCGCATGAGCACGGATGCAGCGGTGCGCGAAACGGCCCGCCGTGCGGGCCTGCTGGTCCGCTGGACCGACGTGGCCGGTGCCGCGCGCGAGGTCGCGCCGGACGTGCTGCGCGCCGTGCTGGAGGGGCTGCAGTGCGAGGCGGTGCCCGAGTACGCTGGCCTGCGCACGGCCTGCTGCGGACAGCTGCTGGCGATGCCGGAGGCAGCCGGCGCGGCATGCTGGGTGGATGAACAGGGAACAGCGCTGCCCGCCCGTGCCGATGCGCAGGGCCGCTGGCGCGTGCCGGACCAGCCGGGTTACTGGCAGTGGCGCCGGGGCGACCGGGAACAGGCGGTTGCGGTGGCGCCACAGCGTGCCTGGTGGCCGCGGGGCACGCTGCGCGGCTGGGGCCTGTCGGCGCAGGTGTACAGCCTGCGCGCCCCTGGCGATGCCGGCATCGGTGACAGTGCCGGCTGTGCACGGTGGAGCGAGCTGCTGCACCGGCATGGCGGCGACGCACTGGCGTTGAGCCCGCTGCACGCCGGCTTGCCACCGGGCCCGGGCTACAGCCCCTATTCGCCCAGCGACCGGCGCTGGCTCGACCCGCTGCAGGTCTCCCTGCCGCAGGTGCTGCCCGAGGCTGCCCACAGCGTGCTGGGCGGGGACGAGGCGCTGGCGGCGGCGGTGGAAGCGGGGACTGCCGCACGTCGCATCGACTGGCCGCACTCGGCGGCAGTGAAATGGCGCTGGATGCGGCAGGTTCGCCACTGGATTGCAGCGCAGGCACCGGCGCAGCACGCGCAGATCGAAACCTGGCGTGCCATGCAGGGCGATCCGCTGCGGGACTATTGCCAGCATGCCGCCGACCGGTTCACCGGCAGCGCGGACGACCATGCGTTTGCGCAGTGGGTGGCACGGCAGGGCTGGGCGCAGGTGCACGCCACGCTGCGCGACCAGGGCGCCTCGATCGGGTTGATTGCCGACCTGGCCGTGGGCTGCGCGCCGCAGGGCGTGGAGGCACGCACCGGCGAGGCTGATCTGCTGCAGGGACTTGAGCTGGGTGCGCCGCCCGATGCGTTCAATCCGCTCGGCCAGGCCTGGGGCATCACCAGCTGGTCACCGATGGCGTTGCAGCGGGAGGGCTTCGCACCCTACCTCCGCGTGCTGCGCGCCGTGATGGCCGACCGCGGCGGCCTGCGCATCGATCACATCCTGGGCCTGCTGCGGCTGTGGGTGCTGCCCCGTGGCGCGGGCGCCGGGCAGGGGGTGTACCTGCGCTATCCATTCGATGATCTGATCAACCTGCTGGTGCTGGAGTCCTGGCGGCATCGCTGCGTGCTGATCGGCGAAGACCTGGGCGTGGTTCCGCCGGGCATGCGCCAGCGGCTGGCAGCCCGGGGCATTCTGGGCATCGAGGTCCTGCCGTTTGCCCGCAACGGCGCGCGCTTCCTGCCGGCGCCGCAGTGGCGCCGCGATGCAGTGGCGATGCCCTCCACCCATGATCTGCCGCCGCTGGCCGGCTGGCTGCGCGGGCGTGACCTGCGCTGGCGTGCACGCCTGGGCGAGCTGGCGGACCTGCCAGCGGCGCTGCGCGCGCGCGCCAGCGACGCACAGGCACTGTCTGCAGCAGCCGGCGGCGAGGGCGCGCCGCTGGACGCCAGGGCGCTGTCACTGGTCGCCCACTCGGCGTCCCGGCTGGCGTTGCTGCCGCTGGAAGACGCGCTGGGCGGTCGCGCACAGGTGAACCTGCCAGGCACCGTCGACGGCCATCCCAACTGGCGCCGCCGCCTGCCGCCGACGTGGGATGTTGACGCTGTCGATGCGCGGGTGGCGCGCCTGAGTGCCACGCGCCGCAGGACCGGGCAATGACGGGGCTGCGTGCCACCGCGCGCCTGCAGCTGCACGCAGGCTTCGACCTCGGGGCGGCTGCCGCGCAGGTGCCGTACTACGCCGCGCTGGGCGTCAGCCACCTTTACCTGTCACCGATCGCTGCGGCGATGCCCGGGTCGACGCATGGCTACGATGGCATCGACCCGGCTCGCATCAATCCGGAACTGGGGGGTGAAGCGGGCTTCCGGCAGCTGGCGGAAGTGACGCGCGCGCATGGCATGGGCCTGATCCTGGACATCGTGCCCAACCATCTGGCGGCGTCCCCGCACAGCCCGTGGTGGAGCGATGTGCTGATGCACGGGCCACGAAGCCCGCACGCAGCATGGTTTGACATCGACTGGGAGGCGCCGGGCTGCGAGGGCCGGCTCTGGCTGCCTGTACTGGACCGGCCGTTGCATGACGCCGTGCGCGACGGCGTGGTGCGCGTGGTGGTGGACAACGCGCGGCCCGTGCTGCGCCACCATGGGCTGGCATTGCCGTTGTCGCCGCGCAGCCATCCGCTGGAGCCCGCGCAGTGGCTGGCGTGGGCCGAGCGCTGCAATCGCAGTGTTGAACGGTTGCACACGCTGCTGCAGCGGCAGCACTACCGGCTGGCCTGGTGGCGCACGGCCGGCGATCAGGTGAACTACCGGCGCTTTTTCGATATCAACGAACTGGCCGCGCTGCGGGTGGAGCGCGAGGATGTGTTCGACGCAGTGCATGCGCTGCCGCTGCGGCTGGTACGCGAGGGATGGGTGGACGGCCTGCGCATCGACCACGTGGATGGCCTGTCCTCCCCGGGCGCGTACCTGCAGCGCCTGCGTCAATCGCTCGACGCCGCCTGCGCGGCCGGCGGTCGTGAGCCGCAGGCCGTCAGCCTGCATGTGGAGAAGATACTGGCCGAGGGCGAGCAGCTGCCCGACGGTTGGGCCTGCGACGGCACCACCGGCTATGACTTCATGGACCAGGCCGGTGCCTGGTTGCACGACCCGGCGGCTGCACCCGCGCTTTCGCGCACGTGGCAGGCGCTGGGCGGTGACCCGCGCAGCTTCGACCGGATCCAGCAGGACGCCCGCGCCATGTTGCTGCGCCAGGGCCTTCATGCCGACTTCCAGCGGCTGCTGCGCAGCGCGCAGCAGGTCCTGCAGCCGCGGCTGGCCGAAGCCGATATCGGAGTGGCTGCGCTGGCCCGCGCATTGGCTTCAGTGCTGGGGCATTACCGCACCTACCGGCCCTATTCGCTGCAGGGGGCGGGTGAACGAAAGGCGCTGGCCGACGCTGCCGCCGCAGCGCGCCAGGCGCTGGACGGTGCGGCACGCGCGGCGCTGGACCTGCTGCTGGCAGTGCTTCCCGGCGAGGCGCAGGCCGAGCGCGCACTGCGTGTGCGTTTCGGTCAACTGGCCGCGCCGTTGAATGCCAAGTCGGTGGAAGACACCGGGTTCTATCGCTATTTCAGGTTGCTCTCGCGCAATGAAGTCGGCAGTGATCCGCAGCGGCTGGGCATGCAGGGGCGCGCGCTGCTGGAACAGGCCACGGCGCGCCTGCGTCGCCATCCCAGGGCATTGCTGGCGCTGGCCACCCACGATCACAAGCGGGGCGCGGACAGCCGGGCGCGACTGGCGGTGCTCAGCACCTGCCCGAGGGAGTGGCAGGACGCGGTCCAGTGCTGGCGCCGGATGGCGGCCACGGCCGGCATGCCGGTGCCGTTGCCGGGTGCCGAGGCGTACGCGCTGTGGCAGGCCCTCGTGGCGGCGTGGCCGATGCACGGTGCCCCCGGCGCCGACTTCGAATCGAGGATGGTGCAGTGGCTGACCAAGGCATTGCGCGAGGGCAAGCGGGTCAGCAGCTGGTCTGACCCCAACGTGGCTGTAGAGGAGGCCACCGCGCAGTGGCTGCACGCGCTGCTGGACGCAGCGCCCCTGCAGCCGGTGCGCGAGGCGCTGGCGACCTTCGTCGCACGCATCGCGCCGGCAGGCGCCTGCAACGGCCTGGCGCAGCTGTGCCTGCAGCACTGCCTGCCTGGCGTGCCCGATCTTTACCAAGGCGGGGAAGGCTGGGACCTGAGCCTGGTGGACCCGGACAACCGGCGTGCCGTGGACTATCCGGCGCGGCAGGCGTGGCTGCGCGACACGCGCGCGTGGCCGGCGCTGCTGGAGGACTGGCACGACGGTGGCATCAAGGCATTCCTGCTGCGGCAACTGCTGGATTGCCGCCGCACGCACCCGCACCTGTTCCTGCGCGGCCAGCTGCAGCCGTTGTCGGTGCCCGCGCGCTCGCCGTGGCTGGCGTTCACGCGCAGCCACGAGGCACAGGTGTTGCTGGTGATCGTGCGGCGTGGTTCGCCCACGGCGATGCCCGGTCCCGGCCTGCACGCCGTGCACGACGTCGGCACCGGCGTGGCGCTGCGCGGGCTGCCGGCAGGCCCCATGCGCAACCTTCTGGACGGGCGCATCGAACATTTCAACGCAACCGCAGACGTGGGCAGGCTTCTGGCTGGCAGCCCGCTGGCGATATGGATCAACGAGGAGACAGGTAGGGATGGACAGCAGGGAACGACGGCAGCGGATTGAGGCACTGGCCCACCAGATCTGGGAAGCCGAGGGGCGCCCGGACGACCAGCAGCAGCGGCACTGGCACATGGCCGAGCGGCTGGTGGAGGCCGAGATCGCCGCAGCACGTGGCGAGGAGGAAAACGATGGCCAGCCGTAAATGGGCGCAGACCTCGCGCGTGCGCGAAGGGCGGCCCTTCCCGCTGGGGGCGACCTGGGACGGGCTGGGCGTGAACTTCGCGCTGTACTCGCGGCATGCCACCCGGGTCGAACTCTGCCTGTTCGACGCGCGCAACCGCGAAGTGGAACGCATCGCGCTGCCGGAGTACACCAATGAGATCTGGCATGGCTACCTGCCGGATGTGCGGCCCGGGCAGCGCTACGGCTACCGGGTGCATGGCCCGTATGCGCCGGAGGAAGGCCATCGCTTCAATCCCCACAAGCTGTTGCTGGACCCCTACGCCAAGCAGATCGTCGGCGAGCTGAAATGGGCGCCGCACCTGTTCGGCTACACCCTTGGCCATCGCGATGGCGACCTCAGCTTCGACCGCCGCGACAGCGCCGGCTACATGCCGCGCTGCGCCGTGATCGATCCGGCCTTCAGCTGGGGCGCCGAACGTGCGCCGGCCACGCCCTGGGACCGCAGCGTGATCTACGAAGCGCACGTGCGCGGGCTGACCATGCAGCATCCCGCCGTCCCGCTGGCCGAGCGCGGCACGTTCTCCGCGCTGCGCCACGACGCGCTGGTCGATCATCTCAGCGACCTCGGCGTAACCGCCATCGAGCTGCTGCCCGTGCATGCCTATGTGGATGACCAGCAGCTGCTCGAGCGCGGCCTGCGCAACTACTGGGGGTACAACACCATCGGCTTCTTCGCGCCGCAACCGCGCTACCTGTCGCTGGGTACGGTGGCCGAGTTCAAGCAGATGGTCGCGCGGCTGCACAACGCCGGCATCGAGGTGATCCTGGACGTGGTCTACAACCACACCGCCGAGGGCAACGAGCTGGGCCCCACGCTGTCGTTCAAGGGCATCGACAACGCCAGCTACTACCGCCTGGCCGATGATCGCCGCTATTACATCAACGATACCGGCACCGGCAATACGTTCGACCTGACCAACGCCGGCGCGCTGCGCATGGTGATGGACTCGCTGCGCTACTGGGTGACCGAGATGCGGGTGGACGGGTTCCGTTTCGACCTGGCCACCATCCTCGGCCGTGAGCGGCATGGCTTCGACGCTTCGGGCAGCTTCCTTGATGCCGTGCGCCAGGACCCGATCCTGAGCCAGGTGAAGCTGATTGCCGAGCCATGGGACATCGGCCCGGGGGGCTACCAGCTGGGCCAGTTCCCGCCGGGGTGGGCGGAATGGAACGACCGCTTCCGCGATACGGTGCGCGCGCTGTGGCGCGGCGATGGTGGGCAGCTGCCGGAATTCGCTACCCGCTTCACCGGTTCGGCCGACCTGTTCGATCACCATGGCCGGCGACCCTCGGCCAGCATCAACCTGGTGACCGCACACGACGGCTTCACCCTGCATGACCTGGTGAGCTACAACGATCGCCACAACGAAGCCAACGGCGAAGACAACCGCGATGGCCATTCGCACAACCTCTCCAGCAACCATGGGGTGGAGGGCGATACCGATGATCCGGCGATCCTGTCGGTGCGTGCGCGGCAGATGCGCAACCTGCTGGCCACGCTGCTGCTGGCGCAGGGGACGCCGATGCTGCTGGCCGGCGATGAGTTCGGGCATTCGCAGCAGGGCAACAACAACGCCTACTGCCAGGACAATCCACTGAGCTGGATCGATTGGGAGCGTGCCGCGCAGCCGGCGGCGCAGGCGCAGGTGGCGTTCGTGCGGCGCGCGCTGTCGCTGCGGCGGCGCTACGGCCTGCTGCGCAGGAACCGGTTCCTGCGCGGTGAATACGATGAAGCGCTCGGCCTGCGTGATATCGACTGGCGGCACCCTGATGGCCGCGCGATGGAGGCGGCGGACTGGCACGATCCGGCGCTGCGGGCGCTGCTGATCATCCTGGACGGTCGCAGCCCCGACAGCGGCCTGCGCGAGCCGGGGCGGCATGTCAGCCTTGCACTGCTGCTGAATGCCGGCGACCAGCCGCAGCAGTTCCGGGTCTCGGACGAGGCGTTGTCGTTCCGGCGCGTACTGCTGCAGACCGATGAGACGCCGGTGGAGCCGGACGAGGCGGGCAGCTGGACCCTGCCGCCGCGCAGCCTGTGCCTGCTGGCGGCCAGCAGCAGCGCCTGACGGCAGCGCGCGTACAGGGCGTGCTGCGATGAGTGGCCAGCGCCGGGCCATTGCCCGGCGCACCACGCAGTCAGCCCATCAGGTAGCGCAGCAGGCCGGCCGAGGCGACGCCGATCAGCACCGTCGGCAGCATCGACAGCCGGGTGGCGGCCAGCAGGGTGATCGCCAGCGCGGCCAGGTCGGCGGGTTGGTCGGCGACGAAGTCCGGGGCGATCACCGAGATCAGCACGCAGCCCGGCGCGGCTTCCATCACCGTCACCGCGCGCTTGCTCAACGTGCGGTTGCGCAGCGCGAGGAAGCCGACGATGCGGGTCAGGTAGGTGGCGGCGGCCATCAGCACGATGGTCAGCACCGTGGTCCAGTGGATCAGCCCGTTGAACATCATGCCGCATCCTCCGCCAGCAGCCAGGCCGCCGCCAGGCCCGCGAGCGCGCCGCTGGCCACGTACCATGCACCCGGGATCAGCAGGTAGGTGGCTGCGGCCACCACCAGGCTGACCAGCCACGGCCGCGCCGCTTTCATGCCCTGCCACATGCCGCGCAGCAGCACCAGGAACACGGCAGGGAAGGCCATGTCGAAACCATAGGCATGGATGTCGCCCAGCAGCGGGCCGACGATCGCGCCCAGCGCGGTGCAGGCGACCCAGACGGTGTAGAGGCCCGCCGAGACGCCCAGGTAATAGGCCAGGCTGAATCCAAGGGCACGGCGGCGCGCATCGGCCACACCCATCGCCCAGCTTTCATCGCACATGAAGAACAGGGCCGGCAGGACCCGGCGGCGCGGCAGGTGCTGCAGCAACGGGGCCAGGCTGGCGCCCATCAGCAGGTGGCGGCTGTTGACCAGCGCGGTGATTGCCACGATCAACGCGATGTGCGGCGGCGAGGTCCACAGTTCGACGGCGGCGAACTCCGAGCCGCCAGCGAAGTTGAGCCCGGTCATCAGCGGCACTTCCAGTGCGCTCAGGCCCTTCTGGGCCGCCTGGGCGCCGAGCACCAGGGCGAACGGGATGAAGCCGATCATCACCGGCACGGCGGCACGCAGGCCGCGCAGGAATTCGGCGCGCGGCGCGGTGTCGCAGGTATCGGGCAGGGGCAGGGAAGTACGGGCGTCCATGGAGGGCACAACGGGGTGGGGTGCTCCATGCTAACGGGCCAATCACGAAATCGGGTTGCGTTGATGCCACTTAATTCGGGATGATTGAAATTTCCTGCGGCCATGCGCCACCAAGGTGGAATTGCATGCAGTACCAGCTCGACAGCCTTGATCGACGCATCCTCGACGCCCTGCAGTGCGATGGCCGCCTGCAGAACCTGGAGCTGGCGCGACGGGTCGGGCTGTCACCGTCGGCGTGCCTGCGCCGGGTGCGGCTGCTGGAGGAGGGCGGTTACATCGACCGCTACGTGGCGCTGTTGAACGCGGCCAAGGTGGGCCGTGGCTTCACGGTGTTCGTGCGGGTGTGGCTGCGCGGGCAGGACGAGGACACCACCAACCACTTCATCAACAGCATCAAGTCGTTCCCGGAAGTGCTGGAATGCCATCTGATGGCGGGTGACTGCGATTTCCTGCTGCGGGTGGCGGTGGCCGATCTTGATGCCTACCGTCAGTTCCAGATGCAGCACCTGAACCGGATTGCCGGCGTGCAGAACACCAAGACCGAGATTCCGATGCAGCGGATCAAGCAGACGACCCAGCTGCCGCTGTGAGGGATGGTGGTGCGGCCGGGTTGCACCCGGCACCCGCAGGTAGTGCCGGCCGCTGGCCGGCAACCCCAGGAGCAACAGCCGAAGCAACCGCCGAAGCAACAGCCGAAGCAACCGCCGAAGCAACAGCCGAAGCAACAGCCGAAGCAACAGCCGAAGCAACAGCCGAAGCAACAGCCGAAGCAACAGCGTGCATTCCGCGGGATGGCGGGGTGGGTCCGGTTGCAGGGGACGCCGTAAACCCTTCCATGGGGGCTTGGCCGCGGCATCCATGCCGCGGACACCCCTGCAACCAGACCCACCCCGCCTTCGACAGTTTCCCGCGATCTGCCGGAACGGCATGAGCTGCTCTTGGTGGGTGTCGACCTTGGTCGACACGTTTGGGCCGGCACGGGGTCGGATCCCGTTGCTTCGCAACGGGCTCTGACCCCCAGGGGCAGATGATCATGTCTGCTCGAGTCATTGATTCCTGATGGGTGATCGGCTTCACGGAGCCTGCCTCGACGCCCGGCCGTGGGCGGCGGTCATCGCAATGACATGTGGCCCCGGTACGGTTTGAGCCCGCTTGCGGGTCGCGCGCGGGCCGGGTTTCCGGCCGCGCCGTGCGTCCACTGCAGCTGCTGTCGCTGCCGAGGGTCACGTGTTCTACGTCAGGGGGCTGAATGGACACCATGCGGTCAGAACTTGGAAGGTGGCGATCGCCGCATGGCTGCTGCTGTCCTCTGCCGCTGCGGCGCAGGACGCTGTTCATGCCTACGACATCCCGGCGCAGCCGCTGGAACAGGCGGTCGAGCGCTTCAGCGTCATCAGCGGGTGGTCGGTGATGTACCCGGGCGACCTTGCCGCCGGGCGCAGCAGCTATCCGCTGCACGCCAACCTGCCGCCACTGCCGGCACTGCGGGCGCTGCTGCAGGACTCCGGTATCGAGGCCGAGGTGATCGGCGAGCAGCGTGTGGTGCTGCGCCGGGGCACGCCCTTGGCGACCGGCCCCGACGTTGGTGCTGAACTCCCTGAGGCCGAGCGTCGGCGTCGCTACGGTGGCCTGCAGCAGCGCCTGCGTGCGGCGTTCTGTGACGACCCGGAGATCGCGCCCGGCCGCTACGCTGCCACGCTGCGCTTCCGCATTGATCGCGAAGGCCACGTGCGCGAGCCCGCGCTGCTGTCCGGCAGTGGCAGTGATCGCCGCGATGCACGCCTGCTGCAGGCGATGCAGGGCCTGCAGCTGGCGACCGGGGCCGCCGCGCTGCCCCAACCGGTGACGCTGCAGATCCGTCCTTCCGGCACCGGCCACGATTGTGGCGGTCGCTCGCCCCTTCCATGACTTCAAGGATTCGAACATGAGCAACGGTACGGCTGGGGCAGTTGACCTGATGGACCACCTGGTGGGTGCCTACGACGAGCTGAAGCGCCGGCTGGCGCGCAAGCTGGGCTCGGAGGAGCTGGCCGGCGATGCGCTGCAGGACACCTGGATGCGCCTGAGCGCGCGTCGCGACCGCCTGGACGCGGTGCAGAACCCCGCGGCCTATCTGCTGCGCATGGCGATGAATACCGTGATCGACCGCCAACGTGCCGACCACCGTCTGCTCAGCCTGGAAGAAGTGGAAACACTGATGGACATGGCCGACCCGGCACCGGGCCCGGCGCAGGCGGCCGAACTGGACTTCGCGCTGGAGGACATGGTCGGCCTGCTGCAGCGCATGCCCGAGCGTCGCCGCCGCATCCTGCTGGCGATCCGCGTCGACGGCCTGCAGCAGCGCGACGTCGCCGACCACCTGGGGGTGTCGCTGCGGCTGGTGCAGCGTGAGCTGAAGGCGGCCCAGGACTACCTGGCCGAACGCAGCGGGCAGGGGCGCCAGGTGCGGTTCTGAACGGCGGCATCCGTCTACACTTTGACGCCGAGCAGAACCCCGCAGCGTGCGGGTCCGGCATGAGCCCCCATGGATCCTGACGATCGCCCGCAACGCCCGCTGGATGCCGTCGAGCGCCAGGCGCACGCGTGGGTGGTGCGGCTGACCTCGGGCGAGGCCACTGCGGCCGACGGGCGCAGCTTCCGCGCGTGGTGCGAGGCTGATCCCCGTCATCGCGAAGCATTCGGCCGTGCGCGCCGGCAATGGGAGCAGGTACGCCTGGCCGGCGAGCAGCTGCCTGCCGCTGCACGCCAACCGCTCGCGCCGACGCCGACCCAGCGCTGGAGCCGGCGTGCCTTCCTGGGCGCGGCGATTGCCGCCCCCGCCAGCCTGGCAGTGGTGGCGGCGATCCGTCCGCCGTTGGGGCTGTGGCCCCCGGTGACGGCGATGACGGCCGATTTCCATACCGGCACCGGTGAGCGGCTGCAGATCGCGCCTTCGCCGCAGCTGAAGATCGAACTGGATACGCAGAGCAGCATGCGCCGACGCGTGGACGCGCAGGGCGAGGGTTTCGAGCTGGTGCAGGGCCAGGCCGCGATCGAAACCGGGGCCGGCCTGCGCCTGGCACTGTTCGCCGGCCCGGGCTGCGTGATTGCTGATGAAGGCGCGGTGCGCCTGGACGTGCGCAACACCCATGGCCGGGTGCAGGTGACCTGCCTGCGGGGCAGCGCCCGCATCGAGCACCCGCAGGGCCGCCTGCAATTGCAGGCGGGGCAGCAGACCCGCTACGACGAGCGCCTCAGTGGCGTGGTGGCCGAGGCCGTCGCTGCCGAGGTGAGTGCCTGGACCGAGGGCATGCTGGTGTTCCGCCGCGCACCGCTGCGCGAGGTGGTGGACGAGATCAACCGCTATCGCCGCGGCAAGGTGCTGCTGGGTGAGTCGGCGTTGGCGCGCGCGCCGGTGAGCGGACGCTTCCGCATCGATGATCCGGACGCGGCGCTGGAGCAGCTGCGCCTGACCCTGTCGCTGGATCTGCGTCGCTTTCCCGGTGGCATCGCCGTCCTTGGATAGATGAAGACGCGGGCCGTGCGCGCCGCGCAGGGCCGTTGCAAGCAAGGAGAAGCCTGGGGTGCGCAACGAGACCATCGGTGTGCTGGATCTGCGTCGCAATCTGTCGGCGCTGCTGGAGACCACCCAACGACGCCCCCTGATGGTGCACCGCTACGGCTCGCCATGGGTGTGCGTGGTGTCCGATGCGCAGTGGCAGCAACAAAGGGTGCTGCTGGAGTTCGATCCGCAGTCGCATCCGCTGGCGATGCTCCTGCGGCTGCAGCAGCAGCTGCTGCCCCTGGCTGAAGCCGGGGCACTGCCGCCGGCGGCGCTGGCACGCGCACTGCTGCTGATGGACATGCATGGCCTCGACGGCGTTGCACAGCTGCATGAGCAGGTGCTGCACCATCGGCTGTGGCACTGGTTCGTGGCGGGCGGCGACGGGGTGATGGATGGCTGGCAGCTGCCGGCCGTGCGCAGTGCGATGGCGTCGTGGTGCGATGACGTGGACATGACCGATGCCCTGGTTGCCTTCGCTGCGCGCAGCGACGTGGCGGTACTGGCGCGCCGTTGTGGCGGTGAGGCACCGCGGATGCAGCGCGAAGCCTGCAGGCGGATGACGCTGCGATGACGCTGCCGATGAAACACCACGCAGCGTACAGCGCTGCAATTGCGCTGTCGCTTCACCTGCCTCGCTGACGTCTTCTCCAGAGTACGACGCACCATGCGTCGCGGAGCACGGGCGACGCAGATGGCAGACAGCCGCAGGATCAGCATGCTGGAGCTGGATCGCCACCTGAGCCGGTCACTGGAGCAGGCGCGGCATGCACCGGTGAACGTGCAACGTTACGGCCACTCCTGGGTCTGGCTGCTCTCCAGTGATGCCTGGGCGGACGCAGCGCGCTGGGCGGCACTGGACGGCAGTGCACATCCGCTGGTGCCACTGCGAGGCGCGCTCGATCCAGTGCTACGGCCGTGGCCCGAAGCGGCCATGCATGTATTGCCGCTCGACGCGGGGGATGCGCGGCTGCTGCAACGTGCGGCCCTGCTGGTGGTCGTGCGCGATCTGAACAGTACCCAGCGCGTCTACGACGATCTGCGCTATCACCAGGCCTACCGGGCCTTCATCGGCCTCGACCACGGAACGGCGTGGTCACCGATGCAGTGCGCGCGCCTGCTGCAGGCGTGCGCACATCCAGTGCTGTGCGATTGCCTGGATGACCTGCTGGCCAGGATGCCGCCGCAGCTGCTCGAGGCGGCCTGTGTACCGTCTGCACGCATTCTGCCCGCGCAGGTGCACGCGCAGCGAATCGGCGGTGGATGTTTATCGTACTGACACATGCACCGCTGACCATGGTGCAGCGGTCTCTTCCAGGATGACGAGGGCGGAACAATGGCAACGCAGGTTCGTGGTCGCAGGGCTCGGCAGCAGGGCTTCAGCCTGATCGAGATCATGGTGGTGGTGGTGATCATCGGCATTCTCGCCGCACTGATCGTGCCGCGGTTGATGGACCGGCCGGACCAGGCACGGGTGGTCGCGGCGCGCCAGGACATTGCGGCGTTGATGCAGGCGCTGAAGCTGTTCAAGCTGGACAACGGCCGGTATCCCAGTGCCGAACAGGGCCTGCAGGCGCTGGTGAAGCCACCGCAGGGCAGCGGCGCGCTGCCGGTGACACCGTACCTGGACCGGTTGCCGAATGACCCGTGGGGCCATCCGTACCAGTACCAGGTTCCCGGCAGCCATGGTGACGTCGATGTGTTCTCGCTGGGTGCGGACAGCAAGCCCGGCGGTGAAGCCGGAAATGCGGACATCGGCTCCTGGCAGCTGTGAGGCGCGACCATGGCACAGCTGATGTACTCACCGTCGTGCACACGCCAGCGCGGCATGGCCGTGATCGTCGCCCTGCTGGTGGTGGCACTGGCCGCGGTGATCGCCACCGCGCTGCTGACCCGGCAGTCGGCGCAGCTGCGGGCGCTGCGTGCCGAGCAGTTGCGCGCACAGGTACGCATGGCGGTCGACGCCACGCTGGAGCGTGCGGCGCAGCAGCTGCGTGAGGATGTAAAGGAACAGCTGACCACGGTGCGCAGCGGGCGCTGGGCGCGCCCATTGGCGCTGCAGGCGCCGTTGCCGGTGCAGCTGCAGCTGGTCGATGCACAGTCGATGTTCAACCTGCGCAATCTCCTTGCGCATGGCAGGCCGGACCCCGAGGCGCGGCGCGCGTTCATCGCGTTGTGTGCCGGGCAAGGGCTGGGCCAAGGCGCATGCGCATCCGCCGCGGACCACATCCAGGTGCGCCTGCGCGATGGCGACATGCAGGCGCAGGCACCGCTGCCGCGCGAGTCACTGATCGAACAGGCGCTGCCGGGTGCCGATCCGGTAGCGCTGCAGGCGCTGGCACGGCGCACCGTGGTGTTGCCGTCGCAGACCCTGGTCAATGCCAACACCAGCGACCTGAGCATTCTGCAGGCGGTGACGCCGGCGGTGGAACCGGCACGACTGCAGGTGCTGCTCGGCGAGCGCGACGCTGGCCATTGGCTGCTCAATCGCGGCGACATCGCCAACCGGCTGCAACTGAGCAACGAACAGATGGCCGTGCTCCCCCTGGGGATCCATAGCGAGTGGTTCCTGGCCGTCGGCCAGGTGCAGGCGGACGGCAGCGCGGTGGATTTCCGCGCGCTGCTCTGGCGCGAGTACCGCGACGACGGGGCGCGTGTACAACGGGTGTGGACGAGGATCGGCGCATGACCGCGCGGCTTCGGGTGCGCCTGCCGGCGCTGGCGGGGCTGCGCGCCGACAGCATTGTGGACTGGGTGCAGCTGCACAAGGGCACGGTGCTGGCCCACGGCAGCGGCACGCTGGCGGCGCTGGGCCTGCGGCATCCGCAGGCCACGGTGCATGCCTGCCTTGATCCGAACGACCTGATCCTGCTGGAACTGCAGCTGCCGCCGCTGTCCGGACGCCGCCTGCAGTCGGCGCTGCAGGGTGAGGTGGAGGCGATGCTGCTGGATGACCTGCAGGAGGTCACGCTGGCCCACGGTGCGCAGGCAGCGGATGGCACGGTTGCGGTGGCCTGGCTCGGCCAGCAGGCGATCGTGCAACTTCAACAGCTGCTGGCTTCGTGCGCACTTCAACTGCAGGCACTGTATCCAACGCCCCTGCTGCTGCCCTGGCAGCCCGGCCAGGCCACGCTGCAGGTCAGCGGCGCGCACCTGCTGGTGCGCAACGGGCGCGATCGGGGTTTCGTCCAATGGCATGGCGGGCGTGACGCGTGTGCAGTGATGCAGGCGCTGGCCGGGCGCCTGCGACAGGCGGGGGTGCAGGCCGTGCAATGGATCGGCAGCGTGCCGCCGGCGTGGCCGGACAACCTGCCGGCCAGCGCGGTCGCGCCTGCGCAGCAGGCCTGCGGGCCCTTGCCGGGGTGGTCATTGCCGCTGCCCGGCGCGCGCCGCCAGTCGCCGCGACTGGCCATCGGGCTGGCATTGGCAGCCGTACTGCTGGCCGCGCTGGGGTTGCAGTTGCAGGTCGCGCGTTGGCGAAGCGAGGGTGAAGCGCTGCAGCAGGACATGGCACGGCAGTTCAGCGCACGCTTTCCGGAGATCACCACGGTGGTGGACCCGGTGGTGCAGGCAAGGCGCGTACTTGCGCTGCCACCGCCGGCGCCGCCATTGCCACCGCTGCAGCGCCAGGTGGCTGGCACGCTGCAGGCCGTTCCGGAGCTGGCCGGGCAGGTGCGCAGCCTGCACTACCAGCCGGGGCAGCTGAAGATGGAGCTGGATACCGACGCCCGGGCCTTGGCCGACGATCCACAGCGGCTTGAGCACTGGCAGCACGCGGTGCAGGCGCAGGGCCTGCAGCTGGCGCGCGAAGCCGATGGACGCCTGCGGGTGAGCGGAGCGGGGCAGTGACAACCCGAACGCTGCGCCGTGGTGAGGGATGGGCGGGCCTGCAGCAGCGCTGGCAGCGCCTGCCACCGCGCGACCGGCGGATGCTGTGGGTGATGGTGGTGGCGCTGCTGGTGGCGGGCCTGTGGTCGTTGTGGCTGGAGCCCCTGCTGAAGCAGCGCACACACTGGCAGGCTGAACTGCCGCGGCTGCAGGCGCAGTCCCGCGCACTGGCGCCGCTGCTGCGCGCCCGTGAACGCCAGCAGCAGGCCCAGCGCCAGCACCCGACACTGGCCGGGCTGCGCGATGCAATCAGGACCGCCGGCCTGGCCGACGGCCTGCATATCGAAGCGCGCGACGGGCGCTGGCACCTGCAGGTGCGGGCGGTGCCCGCCGATGCGCTATGGAACTGGCTGCTGCCGCTGCTGGCCGACCCGGCCATCGAGCTGCAGCAACTGCAATTGACACGCACGGGGGATGCGAACATGCCGGCCGCACGGATTTCCGGACACATCGTGATGGTGGCTACTGCGGGTGCCCATCCATGAGGGCGATGCGCAGCCTTGCCTGCACTACCGCATTGGCCCTGATCGTGGGCATGGCGCACGCGCCGGCACCGGTGCAGGCACGGGACAGCCAAGATGAGCCGGTGCAGTTGAACCTGGTGGACACGGATATCGGTGGCGTGCTGCGCATGGCGGCACGCTTCACCGGCCGCCAGTTCCTGGTCGATCCGCGGGTGTCCGGCAAGATGACGGTGGTGTCCGATGGCCCGGTCAGCCGTGCCCAGGCCTACCAGTTGCTGCTGGGCGCGCTGCGCATGCGGGGCTTCGCGGTGGTCGAGAACGGCGGCGTCAGCCGGGTGGTGCCGCAGGCCGATGCCAAGCTGCTGGGAGGACGTGTCGGCACGGGCGGTGCCGGCGGTGAGGTGACCACCCGCACCTTCGCGCTGCGCTACGAGAACGCGGCTGCGCTGGTGGCGGTGCTGCGGCCGATGATCAGCCCGGACAACCCGATCACCGCCAATCCGGGCAACAACACCCTGGTGATCACCGATTACGCCGACAACCTGGAGCGCATCGCGCAGGTGATCGCCAGCGTCGATACACCGGCCGGCATGGACACCGACTTGGTGAAACTGCAACAGGGCATTGCCGTTGATGTCGCGGCGATGGTCGCGCCGCTGCTCGATGCGCAGGGCGCCGAGCCCAGCCAGAAGGTGGTCGTGATGGCCGACCCGCGCAGCAACAGCGTGCTGCTGCGTTCCAGCAGCCCCGGTCGCACCCGCCTGGCGCGGCAGCTGGTGGAGAAGCTGGACCGGGCCCAGGATGAGTCCGGCAATCTGCATGTGGTCTACCTGCGCAACGCCCAGGCCAACCAGCTGGCCGGTGTGCTGCGTGGAGTGGTGGCCGGGCAGAGCGATGCACCGGCAATGGGCAGCACGGAAGGCATCACACCACTGACTGGTGAGGCCAACCGCTCCACGCCCACGCAGCCGTCGCAACCGCAGCAGGCCAAGACCGGAGGCAATGCGCTGGAATCGCAGCGGCTCGACCCGAGCCGCCGCGACCCGATCGATGCGGGAAGCACCGGCTTCAGCCAGAACGGCATCTCGGTACAGGCGGACGTGGCCACCAACACGCTGCTGATCTCTGCGCCGGAACCGGTGTACCGCAATCTGCGGCGGGTGATCGACCAGCTCGACCAGCGCCGTGCGCAGGTGCTGGTGGAAAGCCTGATCGTGGAGGTCAACCAGACCGATGCGGCCGAGCTGGGCGTGCAATGGATGCTGGGCAATGGCCGTACCTTCGGTGGCACCCACTTCGGTGGCGCCAGCGGCGGCAGCGGGCTGAGCAGCACCGCGCGCACCACGCTGGACGTGCTGCCCAGGGATGGCCTGAAGATCGGCGTGATCGACGGTACCCTCAACCTGCCCGGTGTCGGCCAGATCCTCAACATGAAAGCGTTGGCCAACGCGCTGCAGAGCAAGGGCGGGGCCAACATCCTGTCCACGCCGAACCTGATGACGCTGGACAACGAAGCGGCCAGCATCATGGTTGGCCAGACCGTGCCGTTCGTCAGCGGCCGCTACGTGACCGACGGTGGCGGCGGCAGCAACAACCCGTTCCAGACCATCGTGCGCGAGGACGTGGGCCTGAAGCTGCGGGTACGGCCGCAGATCTCCGAGGGCGGCACGGTGAAGCTGGACATCTACCAGGAAGTCAGCAGCATCGACGCGCAGAGTGCCAACAGCTCCGCTGGCATCATCACCAACAAGCGTGCACTGGATACCAGCGTGCTGCTGGACGATGGCCAGATCATGGTCCTGGGGGGGCTGCTGGAGGACAATGTCAGCCACGGCCGCGACGCGGTGCCGGGCCTGGGCAAGCTTCCGGTGCTGGGCGCACTGTTCCGCAGTGATACGCGCAAGCGCAGCAAGACCAACCTGATGGTGTTCCTGCGCCCGCATGTGGTGCGCGACCCCGCCGCCGGCCAGCGCCTGACCCGCGACCGCTACGACTACATGCGCAATGCGCAGGCCGGTGCGCAGCCGGTGCAGAGCTGGGCGTTGCCGGCGCTGTCGGCGCCGCAGCTGCCGCCGCAGGACCTGTCCGTGCTTGGACAGGGCAATGCGCGCGATGGCCGGGGCCAGCCGTTGCAGAACACCAGCCTGGCGGCGTTGTATCCGTCCGGCGACGGCGATGCGCAGCTGGTGCAGTTCGCGCAGGGGCTGGACCCGGCGCGTGCCGGCCAGGGCGTGGCGCAGGTGCGGGCACTGGGCCTGCAGGCCTACGCTGAAGCGACTCCGGGCGAGGACGGCCAGCGCCTGCGCGTGCGATTGCCGCGCGATCCGGCGACGCTGGACCCGGCACTACAGCAGCTGCGCGGGCTCGGCTACACGCCGGAACTGGTGATCGGGCCGTGAGCGCCGCCGCGCCGCTGCCGTACGCCTGGGTGCGCAGCCATGGGGTGATGCTGTCCGAGGCGGGCGGCGAGCCGGTGCTGCTTGGCACCGCCGACACCGCGCCGTGGGCCGTAGCCGAACTGCGCCGCCGGCATGGACCGCTGCCGTTCCAGGTACTGGAGGCCACCACCTGGCAACAGCGGTTGGGCGAGCAGTACCGGGACGGCGGCGATGCCGCTGCCGTGGTGGGTGCCGCCGAAAGCGAAGTCGATCTGGACCGGCTGATGCAGGACATGCCGGAGGTCACCGATCTGCTGGATGCACAGGACGATGCGCCGGTGATACGCATGATCAACGCGCTGCTGGCACAGGCTGCACGCGATGGCGCCAGCGACCTGCATATCGAGCCGTTCGAGACCCATTCGGTGGTGCGCTACCGGGTGGACGGCACGCTGCGCGACATGGTGCAGCCGCGGCGCGCCCTGCATGCGGCGCTGGTATCACGCATCAAGATCATGGCGCACCTGGACATCGCCGAGAAACGCCTGCCGCAGGACGGCCGCATTGCGATCCGCGTGGGCGGGCGGCCGCTGGATATCCGTGTTTCAACGGTGCCAACCGGGCATGGCGAACGCGCCGTGCTGCGATTGCTGGAAAAGGATGCCGGCCGCCTGCAGCTGCAGCGCCTGGGCATGGCCGATGACACCCTGGCCACGTTCACCGGATTGATCCGGCAGCCGCATGGCATCGTACTGGTCACCGGGCCGACCGGCAGCGGCAAGACCACCTCGCTGTACGCTGCGCTGGGCCAGCTCGACAGCAGCACCAGCAATATCCTGACGGTGGAAGACCCGGTGGAGTACGACTTCGCCGGCATCGGCCAGATCCAGGTCAACACGCGCATCGGCATGAGCTTCGGCACCGCGCTGCGCGCGATCCTGCGCCAGGATCCGGACACCATCATGATCGGCGAGATCCGCGATCTGGAAACCGCGCAGATCGCCGTGCAGTCGTCATTGACAGGCCATGGCGTGCTGGCCTCGCTGCACACCAACGATGCCATTTCGGCGGTGACCCGCCTCGCCGACATGGGCGTGGAGCCGTTCCTGCTGGCCTCGTCGCTGCGCGGCGTGCTGGCGCAGCGGTTGGTGCGGCGGCTGTGCACGCAGTGCCGGCGCGCCGAGCTGGATGGCGAGGGCCGCACCGTATGGCGCGCGGTGGGCTGCGCGGCCTGCGCCAACAGCGGCTACCGTGGGCGTACCGGCATCCACGAGCTGTTCGTGGTCGACGACCGGGTGCGCGCATTGATCCATGAAGGACAGGGCGAGCCCGCGCTGCGCGAGGCCGCACGGCGTGCGGGCATGCGTACCCTGCGGCAGGACGGCCAACGCTGGGTCGACAGCGGGGTGACCACGCTGGAAGAGATCCTGCGCGTCACCGGCGACGATTGAGGCCAGCATGGCACTGTTCGACTACCAGGCTGCCAACGCGCAGGGCCGCATCGAGAAGGGCCAGTTGGATGCCGACAGCCCGCGCGGCGCACGTCATCTGCTGCGTGGACGCGGGTTGACGCCGGTACAGGTCCGCGCGGCGCGCACTGCCGGTGGTGGCTGGGGCGCTCGCCGGCTGTCCGCCAGCGAGCTGGCCTGGGCCACGCGCCAGCTGGCCAGCCTGCTGGCCGCCAGCCTGCCGCTGGAAGGGGCACTGAGTGCAGTGATCGAGCAGGCCGAGCGCCCGCACGTCGCGCAGGCGCTTACCGCCGTCCGTGCAGATGTACGGGCCGGCCAGCGCCTGACCGTGGCACTGGCCGCGCGGCCGCGCGATTTTCCGCCGATCTATCGGGCGCTGGTCGGCGCTGGCGAAGACTCCGGCGACCTGGCGCGGGTCATGGAGCGCCTGGCCGACTACATTGAAGAACGCAATGCACTGCAGGCCAAGGTGCTGACCGCGTTCATCTATCCGGCGGCGATCAGCCTGGTCTCGGTGGCGATCGTGATCTTCCTGCTCAGCTACGTGGTGCCGCAGGTGGTGACCGCGTTCGTGCAGGCACGGCAGACGCTGCCGATGCTGACCCAGGTGATGCTGGCCGCCAGCGCCTTCGTGCGCAGCTGGGGCGTATGGGTGGGGCTGGGCATCGCTGCGCTGGTGGTGGCCTGGCGGCTGGCGTTGCGCCGGCCCGAATTGCGCCTGCGCTGGGACGCGATGCTGCTGCGGCTGCCGATGGCCGGGCGTTTCGTGCTGGGTGTGAACAGTGCGCGCTTTGCCTCGACGCTGGCCATCCTGCTGGATGCCGGCGTGCCGCTGCTGCGCGCGTTGGAAGCGGCCCGGCAGACACTGGGCAATGCGTTGCTGGCGCGTTGTGCCGATGACGTGTCCGCGCGCGTACGCGAAGGCGCTGCGCTGGGTGCTGCGTTGAAGGTACAGAAGGTGTATCCGCCGATCCTGGTGCATCTGGTGGCCAGTGGCGAGAAGACCGGTTCGCTGGCGCCGCTGCTGGATCGCGCTGCGCAGACGATCTCGCGCGAGATCGAGCGCCGTGCGATGGCGCTGACCGCGTTGCTGGAACCCACCATGATCCTGGTGATGGGCGGCGTGGTGCTGACGATCGTGCTGGCCGTGCTGATGCCGATCATGGAAATGAATCAATTGGTGCAGTGATGCGCAACGCGCATCACGGGTAGAGTCGACTGTTAGTCGACCAGCGCGGCGACCGAGTGCATTCAGACCGTTTCTGCGTGTGAAAAGCAGTCGACTAACAGTCGACTCTACCCAGTCGATCCCATCAGGTCGATCCCATCAGGTCGATCCCATCAGGTCGATCCCATCAGGTCGATCCCATCAGGTCGATCCCATCAGGTCGATCCCATCAGGTCGATCCCATCAGGTCGATCCCATCAGGTCGATCCCA
>NZ_JCAFUK010000026.1:0-52460 GCF_059371235.1 Stenotrophomonas sp. YJH_SMC_29
AGCCCGGCTACACTCGGCGCTGGGCTACCACTCGCCTAACAACTACGCCCGGCAGCTCCGGACTGCCGCCTGAAACGGCTTCATGGCGTCCGTTTTCAGGGGGCCAGATCAGTCAGCCGCATGGATGCGGCTGCCAAGCCTCCAGGGACGGATTCACGGCGTCCCCCGCGTACCCAACCCGACCGGCCTACCCGCGGCTTCTGCTTTCCGCGACCACCCAGACTCCACCCACGAGGGGCTGCGCCGTTGGCTGGAAGCGCTATCCCCCGTGCACGGGCCGGTGCCCACGCACCGCCATCACCAACCCGATGCCGGCCAACAGCGAAACCGCCGAGGTCCCGCCGTAACTGATCAGCGGCATCGGAATGCCCACCACCGGCAGCAGGCCGGAGATCATTCCACCGTTCACCAGCACGTAGACGAAGAAGGCCAGGCCCAGGCTGCCGGCCAGCAACCGCGCATGCGTGTCGCGCGCGTGCACCGCAATCCACAGGCAACGCCCCACCACGAACAGGTACAGCGCGAACAGCGTCGCCACGCCGATCCAGCCGAACTCTTCGGCCAGCACCGAAAACGCGAAGTCGGTGGTGTATTCGGGCAGGAAATCCAGCGTGGCCTGGGTGCCCTGCCCCCAGCCGCGTCCCTGCCATCCCCCGGAGCCGATCGCGATGCGCGACTGCAGGATGTTCCAGCCGGTGCCCAGGGGGTCGGCCGCCGGATCGAGGAAGGTCAACACGCGGTCCTTCTGGTATTGCCGCAACAGCCCGAACCACGCCAGCGGCGCGGCCACTGCCAGCCCCGCCGCACCGGTCGCCACCCAGCCCCAGTGCAGGCCTGCCAGCAACAACGCGAACACGCCGCTGGCGGTGACCAGCGTGGCGGTGCCGAGGTTGGGCTGCATCAGGATCAGCAGCGCCGGCGCGCCGATCAGCACCGCGGCGGTCAGTACCGTGCGTGGCGACGGCGGCAGCGGTTGCCGGTGCAGGTACCAGGCCATCATCAGCGGCAGGCTGAGCTTGAGCAGCTCCGACGGCTGCAGGTAGAACACGCCGAGGTTCAGCCAGCGCTGCCCGTATTTGCCGGTACCGATCACGTACACCGCCATCAGCGGCAGCATCGACAACGCATACAACGCCGGTGTCCACGCGCGCAGGCGCAGCAGCGAAACACGCGACAGCAGCCACATGGCCAGCAGTCCACCGGCAAAGCGCGCCGCCTGCCCGGCCACCGGCCCGGACACACTGTGCAGCACCGCCAGGCCCGCGCCCATCAGGATCAGCAATGCGACCAGCAACGGCAGATCGATCGTGCGCACTGCCTCACGGCAGCCGCCAAACAGTCGTTTCCATTCCACGCGCAGCACGCTAGCAACGGGCGCTTGCGTGAAGCTGTCAGGGTGTTTCCGCTCCCGGACTCAGCCGTAGCCGCCGTGCACCGGGTTGTGGCTGCGCACCGCCATCACCAGCCCGAAGCCAGCCAGCAGCGACACCGCCGAGGTACCGCCGTAGCTGATCAGCGGCATCGGCACGCCCACCACCGGCAGCAGGCCGGAAATCATCCCGCCGTTGACCAGCACGTAAACGAAGAACGCCAGGCCAGTGGCACCGGCCAGCAGGCGCGAATAGGAATCGCGCGATTGGCTGGCAATCCACAGGCAACGCCCGATCACCAACAGGTACAGCGCCAGCACGGTGGCCACGCCGATCCAGCCGAACTCCTCGCTCAGCACCGAGAACGCGAAGTCGGTGGTTTGCTCGGGAATGAAGTTCAGGTGCGACTGCGAGCCCTCGCCCCAGCCCTTGCCGTCGAAGCCACCGGAACCGATCGCGATCTTCGACTGGATGATGTTCCAGCCGGCGCCCAGCGCATCCATCTCCGGGTCCAGGAACATCATGATGCGGTCCTTCTGGTACGGCCGCAGCAGCCAGAACCACGCCACCGGCGCGACTGCGGCCACGCCGCCCACGCCCAGGCCCACCCACCACCACGGCAGGCCCGCCAGCAGCAGCACGAACACGCCACTGGCGGCGATCAGCACGCCGGTACCGAAGTCCGGCTGCAGCATCACCAGGCCGGTCGGCACGCCGATGATGACCAGCGCGGTCAGCACCGTGCTGAAGCGCGGCGGCAGCGGCATCCTGTGCAGGTACCAGGCCACCATCATCGGCAGGCTGACCTTCAGCAGCTCGGCCGGCTGCAGGTAGAAGAACTTCAGGTCCAGCCACTGCCGGCCGTACTTGCCGGTGCCCAGCACGAACACCGCCAGCAACGGGATCATCGAGATCGCGTAGATCATCGGCGTGGCCGAGCGGATGCGCAGGATCGAGACCCGCGAGATGCCCCACAGTGCGGCCATGCCCACGGCGAAGCGCGCGCCCTGGGCCATCACCAGGCTGTCGCCACCGGCGCTCTTCAGGGTGGCCAGGCCGATCAGCATCAGCGCGCCCAGCGCCAGGCACAGCACCCAGTCCAGGGTGCTGAAGAAGCGGCGCAGCATGTCGCCGGCCCAGCGCAGGAAGACGCTCATCGTGCAGGCTCCGCGTGGGTCGGGCGTGGCGTGGCCGGCAGCGCGGCCGCCGCCGGTGCATCCGGTTGCGGTGCGGGCGCGGGCGCCGGCGCGGGCACGCCGATCAGCACCGGATGGTCCCCGAGCTGCGCGGCGGCAAGGTCGCCTGCCTGGCGCGCGCCCGCGTCCTCGTTGTCGAACGCGGTGGCGCCGATGGCCGTGGTGCCGCGCTCGCTGTCCAGCGGCTGCATGCCCTCGGGCATCTTGCCCAGCAGGTAGGCATCGAACACCTTGCGTGCGATCGGTGCGGCGGCCGAGCCGCCGTAGCCGCCGCCTTCCACCGCCACCGCAATCGCGATCACCGGGTTCTCGACCGGCGCGAAACCCACGAACAACGCGCGGTGGCGCAGGTGCATCGGCAGGCTCTTCGGATTCACCGCAGCGGTGCCCTTGCGGCTGATGACCTGCGCGGTGCCGGTCTTGCCGGCCATCACGTACGGCGCACCCACCGCCACGCGCCAACCACTGCCGCCAGGCCGCATGGTCGCCATCATGCCCTCGCGCACGGCCTGCACGTTGTTGGGGTTGGGACTGATCGGCTTGCTTTCGCCGGCCGGCATGGCCGTCCAGTCACTGTCGAATCCTTCGCGCTGCTGGATCACCAGGTGCGGGGTGCGCAGCTGGCCATCGGCCAGCGCGCTGACGCCGCGCGCCAGCTGCAGCGGGGTCACCTTCCAGTCGCCCTGGCCGATGCTGATGTTGACCGTGTCGCCCGGGAACCAGGCTTCCTTGCGGGTCTTCCGCTTGTAGGCCGGCGACGGCAGGATGCCGCCGATTTCGCCGGTGAGGTCGATGCCGGTCGGCTGGCCGAAGCCGTAGTACTCCATGTAATGGTCGAAGCGCTCGATGCCCAGGTCCAGCGCCAGCTTGTAGTAATAGGTGTTGACCGACTCGGCGATGGACTTGCGCAGGTCGGTCCAGCCGTGGCCGCCACGATGCGCATCACCCCAGCCACGGGAAGTGCCGGGCAGGTAGAACATGCCGGTGGACAGCACCTTGTCTTCCGGGCGGCGCACGCCCGAATCCAGGCCGGCCAGGCCGATCAGCGGCTTCAGCGTGGAACCGGGGGCAACGCCACCGAGCACCAGGCGGTTGAACTGCGGCCGCGACGGGTTTTCGTTCAATGCCTTGAAGTCGGCATGGGAAATGCCGTTGACGAACAGGTTCGGATCGTAGGACGGCAGGCTCACCATCGCCAGCACTTCGCCGGTGCGCGGGTCCATGGCCACCGCCGAGCCTTCCTGGTCGCCGAAGGCAGCGACCATGGCGCGCTGCAGGTCGGCGTCGATCGACAACCGCAGATCGGCACCGGACTGCGCGGCAACGCGGCCGATGGTGCGGATCGCGCGGCCCTGCACGTTGGTCTCGACCTGTTCGTAGCCGACCCGGCCACGCAGCTGCTGCTCGTAATAGCGCTCCAGCCCGGATTTGCCGATGTGCGTCAGCGCGGCATTGCCTTCGCCGAGGATTTCCAGATCCTTGTCATCGACGCGACCGACGTAGCCGATGATGTGCGCGAACAGATCGCCATACGGATAGCGCCGGGTCAGGTAGGGTTCCAGCTCGACCCCCGGGAACCGCCAGCGGTCGACGGCAAAGCGCGCCATCTCCTCGTCGCTCATGCGCAGCTTCAGCGTGACCGGCAGGAACTTGCGGCGCGCCTTGCGCGACTTGTTGAACGCTTCCAGCTCTTCCGGGCTGATGCTGATGATCTTCGCCAGCCCTTCCAGGGTGGCGTCCATGTCCTTGACCTTGTCCGGGGTGACGTCCAGGCGGAACGCCGGCACGTTCTCGGCCAGCAGGCGGCCGTTGCGGTCGTAGATCATGCCGCGCCCGGGCACCACCGGCCGCGGCTTGATGCGGTTGGCTTCCGAGCGGGTGGCGTAGACATCGTGGTCCAGCACCTGCAGCTTGAAGTACCAGCCGCCCAGGCCCAGCAGGCAGACCAGCACGCCCAGGAAGCCGAGCGCCGCGCGACGGCGGAACTGCTCGGCTTCGGCGTGCGGATTCTTGACCTGGCGGCGCGGAATCATGGCTCAGCGCCCGCGCTTGCCGAAGCGCACCGCGTCCAGCAGCACGAACACCAGCGGCCACAGGCCCATGCCCAGCAGCGGCGCCCACCAGTACGACCACGGCAGGGTCGGTTCGCCCACCAGGATGTGCACCAGCGCGCTGACGATGCGGTCGTTGAACAGCAGGCCACCGATGGCCAGCATCTGCTGCGACATCGGGAAGAAGCGGATGCGGGCGCGGAAGCGCTGCAGGATGAAGGCCAGCATCACCAGCCGCAGCGCCTGTTCGCCGAGGACACCGCCGTACAGCAGGTCGGCGACCACGCCGCTGGCGAAGGCGATGCCCAGGCCGACACGCTCGGGCGCTTCGATGACCCAGTACGCCAGTACCAGCGCCAGCCAGTACGGGCGCAGCGGCTGCAGCAGCGCCGGCAATGGCAGCAGGCCCAGCAGCAGCGCCACCACCAGGCTGGCCGGCAGCACCCACGGGTTGTCGCGCAGGCGGCTCATCGCTGCGCCTCCGGCGTGGTCGGTTGCCGGCCAGCGGCCGGCACTACCGGAGCAGCAGGATCAGGCGAGGATGCGGGGGCAACAGTCCTCGTTTGCGACGAGGGCTGTGGCCGGCCAGCGGCCGGCACTACCGGGGCGCTGACCGGAGCTGGCGTCGTTGCCGCTGGCGCGGTTGCCACAGGCACGGTGGCGCCGGTGGCCGGGCCACCCGGGGCGGTTTCTTCCAGCTGCAGGCGCAGTTCCGGCGGAATGCGGATCGCCGCGCCCGGGCGCAGCAGCAGCACGTCGCGGCCGCGGTCGAGCTGCGCCGCCGGCTTCAGTTCGCCGACCAGGAACGCATGGGTGTCGTCCGGGCGCAGGCCGGTGATGGTGCCGACCGGGAAGCCGGCCGGGAAACGCCCGCCAAGACCGGAGGTGACGATCTCATCGCCCACTTCCACCCCGGCGCTGAGCGGAATATCGCGCAGCTCCAGCGTGTCGCCGCGGCCGTAGACGATCAGGCGCACGCCGTTGCGGGCCACGGTGACCGGCACCGCGTGGTCGGGATCGGTCAGCAGCAGCACGGTGGAGGTGCCACCGGTCACGCTGATCACCTGCCCCATCAGGCCGCCGGCGTCGATCACGGCCTGGCCGACGTGCACGCCTTCGCGGGCGCCAGCGTCGAGCACCAGGCGCTGCTTCACCGGGTCCAGGTCGATGTCCAGGATCGGCGCCAGCTGCACGTCCAGGCCGCTGCGCTCGGCCACGTTCAGCAGTTCGCGCAGCTGCGCATTGTCCAGCGCGGCGGTCTGCAGGCGGGTCAGGCGCGCGTTGGCCAGCAGCAGCTGGTTGCGCAGTTCGCGGTTCTCGGCGACCAGCTGGGTATGGCTGGCGGCGGAATCCTTGACCTGGTTGCCGAGCTTGCCGGGCAGGCCGGCCAGGGCCCACACCGGCTGCACCAGGCTGTTGGCCTGCTCGCGCAGGCGCGCCAGCCAGCCGGCCTGGTCATCGAGCACGATCAGGGTGATGGCCAACGCGAGATAGGCCAGCAACCGCAGGGGGCTGGCGGCATCACCGGATCGGGAGGCGACGGGAGGACCGGCGTAGGGCGGCACGGCGACGATTCAACTGGCAGAAGGCGGAAGGGAAACACGCGGACGCCCCGCCGGTGCCGGCCCGCCTTCACGGCGGGCCGCACCCCGGAAGGGCGCGGCGGGCAGGAACGGCCGGGACGGCTTATTCCGGCGCAAAGAACTCGTTGCCGTGCATGTCCACCAGCTCCAGCGCACGACCGCCGCCGCGGGCCACGCAGGTCAGCGGATCGTCGGCCACCTGCACGTGCAGGCCGGTTTCCTCGGAGATCAGGCGATCCAGATCGCGCAGCAGGGCGCCGCCACCGGTCAGCACGATGCCGCGCTCGGCGACGTCGGCGCACAGTTCCGGCGGGGTCTGCTCCAGCGCCAGCTTGACCGCGCTGACGATGCCCGACAGCGGTTCGTGCAGGGCCTCGAGCACCTCGTTGGAGCTGATCTTGATCATCTTCGGCACGCCCTCGGCGAGGTTGCGGCCGGAGATTTCCATCTCGATCACTTCCGCCTGCGGGTAGGCGCAGCCCAGCTCGACCTTGATGCGCTCGGCGGTGGCTTCACCGATCAGCATGCCGTGGTTGCGGCGCACGTAGTTGGTGATCGACTCGTCGAAGCGGTCGCCGCCGATGCGGACCGAGGCCGAATAGACGATGCCGTTGAGCGAGATCACTGCCACTTCGGTGGTGCCGCCGCCGATGTCGATGACCATCGAGCCACGGGCCTCGGTGACCGGCATGCCGGCGCCGATCGCGGCGGCCATCGGCTCTTCGATCAGGAACACGTCACGGGCACCGGCTTCCTCGGCCGATTCCTTGATCGCGCGGCGCTCGACCTGGGTCGAACCGGCCGGCACGCAGACCAGCACGCGCGGGCTCGGGCGCAGCACGCGCGACTTGTGCACCTTCTTGATGAAGTGCTTGAGCATCGCCTCGGTGTAGGTGAAGTCGGCGATGACGCCGTCCTTCATCGGGCGGATGGTGGTGATGTGGCCCGGGGTACGGCCGAGCATCTGCTTGGCCTCGGCGCCCACGGCTGCCACCGAGCGGGTGCCACCGATGGCACGGTCCTGGCGCACGGCCACGACCGACGGCTCGTTCAGCACGATCCCCTGCCCGCGCACGTAGATGAGGGTGTTGGCCGTGCCCAGGTCGATGGACAGGTCGTTGGAGAACATGCCACGGAGTTTCTTGAACATCTGAGGAAGGAGTCCTGAGGGGTGTCGTGCCCGCCGCGGGATGGCGAAAAAATGGGCAGAAATCGAGGCCGACAAGCCTAGCAACCCGCCTGCCGCCGAGCAAGGAAAAAACTAGCTGAACCCGCGTCTTCACAGGCTTTCGGCCTGATCGGGCATCACCCGGTTCTGGCCCTGAGCGGCACCAGCGGGTAACCTTTGCGCCGTCGGGCGCCCAAGGGCGCCGTTTGCTTGCCCGCTGAACCGGGCCGGCCCACCCCAAAATTCACCGCATAGGCTTACATCGATGTCCGCTCTGATCTGTGGTTCTCTTGCCTTCGACACCATCATGGTGTTCCCGGACCAGTTCAAGAATCACATCCTGCCGGACAAGGTGCACATCCTGAACGTGTCTTTCCTGGTGCCGCGCATGCGCCGCGAGTTCGGCGGCTGCGCCGGCAACATCGCCTACAACCTGCACCTGCTGGGCGGCCAGCCGATCCCGATGGGCACCGTGGGTTCGGACTTCGGCCCGTACCGCGAGTACTTCGAAGGCCTGGGCATCGACCTGTCGCGCGTGCGCGTGATCGATGAGCTGTTCACCCCGCAGGCGTTCATCACCACCGACCACGACAACAACCAGATCACCGCCTTCCACCCGGGCGCGATGATGCGTTCCTACGAGAACCATGTGCGCGGCGTGCCGGGCGTGACCCTGGGCCTGGTCGGCCCGGACGGCCGCGAAGGCATGATCCAGAACGCGCAGGAATTCCATGAGGACGGCATCCCGTTCATCTTCGACCCGGGCCAGGCCATGCCGCTGTTCAACGGCCCTGAGCTGCGCGCCTTCATCGATCAGGCCGACTACGTGGTGGTCAACGACTACGAGTCGAACCTGCTGCAGGAGCGCACCGGCTGGGACGAAAAGGAGATCGTCAGCCGGGTCAAGGCCTACATCACCACCCGCGGCCCGAAGGGCGCGGTCATCCACACCCCGGAAAAGAGCTACGACATCCCGCCGGCGCACGAGCGCCGCGTGGTCGACCCGACCGGCTGTGGCGACGCCTTCCGCGCCGGCCTGATCTACGGCATCCAGAAGGGCTACGACTGGCTGACCATCGGCCGCATGGGCAACCTGATGGGCGCACTGAAGGTCGAGCATCCGGGCACGCAGAACCAGCGCTTCACCTTCGATGAGTTCAACGAGCAGTTCAAGCAGCAGTTCGGTTACGCGCTGGGCGCGTAAACCGAACTGCCCGCGCATTCCACCTTATCCCCGCGCCTTCGGCGCACCCCCTTGAGCAACAAGGGGGCTTTCCACCCGATGCGCTGCTGGGAATGCTGTTGGTAGGTGTCGACCTTGGTCGACACTGCCGGCCAGCGGCCGGCACTACCTCTTCTGCTGCCACGCCGCCAACAGGCTGTGACAATCGGCGAAATGCCAGTCGGCCCGGCCCGGCCCGGCCAAGGGTGTTCTGGTAGGTGTCGACCTTGGTCGACACTGCCGGCCAGCGGCCGGCACTACCCCTTCTGCTGCCAGGCCGCCAACAGCGCGCGGCAATCGGCGAAATGCCAGTCGGCACGGCCCGGCCATGGGTTCTCCGGCAGATTGACCAGCACGGTGTGCGTGCCTGCGGCACGACCGCACTCCAGGTCGTAGGCGTGGTCGCCAACCATCACCGCCTCCGTCGCTGCAATGCCCCAGCGCCGCAGGTGCTGCTGCAGGCCATCCGGCGAGGGCTTGGGCACCGCTTCATCACGGCCGACGATGTCGGCATCATCGAACAGTTCCCCGACCCCGATCGCCTCCAGCGTCAGCTTCGCCAGCGCATGGTCGTTGCGGGTCAGGATGCCCAGCCGGCACCCGGCGGCCGCCAGCGCGCGCAGCAGCGTCACCGCACCCGGCGCGGGCAGCGCGTCCTCGGCCAGCGCGCGCTCGTGATCCAGCAACCACGCGCGCTTGGCCTGCGCCGGCGCGTCCGGCAGCGCCGCGATATGGTCGAGGATGTCTTCCTCGGCCGCGATCTGCAGCGCACGGCGGATCGCGGCGAAATCATGCACGGCCACCGTCAGCGTGCCGTCCATGTCGAACACCCAGTGCCGGATCGCGGACAACGCGTGCACTGCGCTGCCCGCCGCCCCCGTCACTGCCACCACTGCGGCATGCGGCTGGCGTCGACGCCACCGGTTTCGAACACCGCCGTGCGGGTGCCGCCGGCCTTGACCGGGAACTCGATGCTGATCGACTTGCCCTTGCGCGCCAGCTTCCACAGGGCCTTCTGGTCGGTGATGAACAGGGCGATGGCTTCATCGGTCTTCGGGCGCCACGCGGCCATCGATACCGGCTTGCCGTCGTCCACGGTCACCTTCACCGTGCACTGCGGGCAGCGGAAATCACCGGCCTGCAGCACCAGGTAGGCGTGCCGCTTCCACTCCGGGTGATCGCGGAACACCAGCTGCACCGGCTTGGCGCCGCTGCCATCCACGTCCACCCGTTCCTTGCTGTAGATCTGCGCCGACACCTGGTTGCCCTTGCTGCCCACCGGGATCTGGTTGTACTGCCACAGCGCCTGCATGCGGCGCAGGTCGCGCGCGGCATCGCCCTTGGCCTTGACCTCGTCGAAGCCGGCGGCGATGCGCTCGGCGGCGGCGGTGTCCTTGTACTGGTCCAGCAGCGAGGCGCCATGCAGGCGCGCGCGTTCCCAGTCCTGCGCGGCCACGGCCATGTCGTACTGCTTGGCCACGTCCTCGGCCTTGGCTTCCTTCTGCGCCTGCACGGCGGCCGCGGCGGCTTCCTGCGCCTTGCGCTCTTCCTCGGGGTTGCTGCAGGCGGCCAGCGCGAAGGCACATGCAGCGGCCAGGATCAGTCTTTTCATTGCGTACTCCCAATCGGTGAAGACGCCTGCCGGCGTGACCGGGACACTTTAGCAACCCGTGGTGGATGGACGCATGCCCGTGAACGGGAGTGGCCGGCAACCAGGCACGTTGCCTATCCCTCTGATCACCATCTCGTTCCAGGAACCCACCGGTGCAAGCCCACTCTTTTCTGCGAACACCTCCCCATCGGTGACATTCACCTGCCGCTTCTGCCCATCGCGACGTCAGGCAAGCATCTCATCGCTGGAGGCCGCAACCATGACCTGCCTTCCGCGCAGCGGACACAGTGCGAAAACCGGAGCCACTGGCTGAACGCCAGCCTTGAAAGGACACCCCAGGAGGAAGCCAGAAGGGTCGCCAACCCGGAATGATCACCAGTTCATGCCATGTGCCATTACTTTCCAGGGAGGCCTCGCGCGCCTTCTTCTCCGCAGACGTAACCTCAGTGGGGCCGCCTCCTGCTGAAGGGGTCGAGTGGATGGTGTCCAGTTTCCAGAGTCGGATACGCTCATGACCTTCAGGGGTCCGATCGCTGGAGACCTCGTATCTTTCGACGCCGTACGCCCATGGCACCTCGACTTCGGTTTTACGCGCCTTGCCAACGCCGTTATCACCCCGCACTTCAGCGGCTGCGCTGGCTACCATCGAGATTCTGCGGCTCAGCTCAGCGTACATCCATGTTACGGCAGCCAAAGCCTCCGGGTCGTCGCCCCTACTGGGCAACCCCGTCCTAACCGGGTTGAACCAAGGCTCTTGCCCGCAAAGCACGATGGCCACAATCCCCCTTTCTCCAATCCAGGCCGTCTGGTCACCATTTTGATAGAGACGCAAACTGCCACTGAACGTGGGGATGGACTCCCCAGTGGAGTACTTGATGAGATTTGCGGACTTGAACAGCAACGCTTCTGCAGGCGATGCGGTAGAGACTGCGGGTGTGGCAAGGAGAAGTGCTGCGAGAGCCAGACTGATCAGAACCGGGATCGCGGCGGGCCACATGTATTTTTGCATTGACGTTTTCATGGAAATGCCCCTCGCCCGCAACGCTGCGGAAACCGGCCTGATGGAATTGAAGATTGCATACCTGTCGGATATGCAATGGACTGCACTGCATCCAGCGGCTGGCAACCAGCCCCGTTGATGCAAGAGAGAATGTTCAAGCTCAGGTCCAGGGAAATCCATACAACAATCTTCAAAAACTCTTGCAGACACCCATCACGCAGACCCAACGCCTCCTTCCGCCATCATGAACGTGACACCGCGACCGATGGTTGCAACCACAAAAAACGGCAGGTTTCCCTGCCGTTTTTTGTTTCGCGCCAACGCCAACGATTATTTGCCGGCGCTCGCCTTGGCCAGCATGTCCTGAACCGAGGCGGTGGTGATCGGGTGGTAGCCCGGCTTGGCCTTTTCGAAGGCCTGCTTGGCCAGCTCCAGCCCCTTCGGGGTCTTCACCAGTTCGGCGTAGATCGGCAGGATCAGCTTGCGACGGCCGACGCGCTCGATGAACGCAGCGGCGCCTTCATTGGCCTGCTCGTAGCCGCTGCGGATCGCCAGCGGGTACCAGCGCATGGCGATTTCGCCATTCGGGGTGCCGGTGAAGTGGAACGCCTTGTCCAGCGTGGCCAGCTTGTCCAGCGGCTGGGTCGCGCCCAGGCCGTCGATGAAGCGCACCCATTCCTGCGTGCTCCAGTCGGCGATGACCTGGCTGCTGGGCACGGTGCCGGCGCTGGCGAAGGCAATGCGCGCGGTATCGACGCTACTGAAGTTGCGCGACTGCGCCTTGGCCGCAAACGCCGGGATGCCCGGCTCGTCCAGCCACGCCTTCAGTTCGGCCTCGGTCACGGCCGACGGATTCTTCGGCAGCAGGTTCTTCTTCATGTACGCGACGAACTGGTCGGTGTTCGCGCTCTGGAAGGCGTGGTCATCGAACCAGCCGCGCAGGAACGGATCGAAGGTCTCGCGGCCGAAGCGCTGTTCCAGGAACTCCAGGAACCATGCACCCTTGACGTAGGCGACCTGGCTGAGCGCTTCGTCGGGGTCGCGCTCGTTCAGCGGCGGCAGCGCCAGCGCCTGGTCGGCCGGGCTCATGTCCTTCACTTCGGCCAGCAGGTCGGTCTGGTCGATCTGCTTCTCCATCTCGGCCATCTCCTTGCCGTACAGGGCTTCGGTGATGCGGCCCTGGACGTAGGTGGTGAAGCCTTCATTGAGCCAGATGTCCTTCCAGCTGGCGTTGGTCACCAGGTTGCCCGACCAGCTGTGCGCCAGTTCGTGGGCGACCAGCGAGACCAGCGACTTGTCGCCGACGATCACGGTCGGGGTGGCGAAGGTCAGGCGCGGGTTTTCCATGCCGCCGAACGGGAACGACGGCGGCAGCACCAGCATGTCGTAGCGGCCCCAGCGGTATTCACCGTACAGCTTCTCGGCGGCACCGATCATCTTCTCGGTGTCTTCGAATTCCTTGGCGGCCTTGTTGACCATGGTCGGCTCGGCCCAGACGCCGGAGCGGCCGGAGATCGGCTCGAACACCAGGTCACCGGCGGCGATGGCCAGCAGGTAGGACGGAATCGGCTGCGGCATCTTGAAGGTGTAGTCACCGTCACGCGCGGCCTTCGGATCGTTGTCGGCGCTCATCAGCACCATCACGTCCGGGCGCGAGACCACGTGCGCGCTGTAGGTGAAGCGCACGCTCGGGGTGTCCTGCAGCGGCACCCAGGAGCGGGCATGGATGGCCTGCGACTGGCTGAACATGAAGGGCAGCTTCTTGCCCTCGGTCATCGACGGCGCCAGCCACTGCAGGCCCGAGGCGGTCGGTGCGGTGTGGTAGGTCACTTCCACCTTGGCCGGCTGCTCCGCGGCCTCGATGGTCAGCTTGCTGCCGAACACCTTGTCGGCCGGGGCCAGTTCGAACTTCAGCGGGCTGCGCGCGCCATCGGCGGCGACGGCCTCGACCTTGGACACGGTCAGCTCGCGGGTGTCGAGCACCAGCTGGCTGGCGTCCTTCTGCTTCCACTCCAGCGTATAGGTGGCGGTACCGCCGATCTGCTTCTGGTCGAAGTCCAGCTTCAGATCCAGCGCGATGTCCTTGATGACGACCTTGTCCGGCTCGGCGTACGAGCTTTCGTCGTGGCTGCGGTTCTCGGCGTTCACGGGGGCGGCGGGGGCCTTTGCGGCAGTCGGGGCGGCGGCGGGCGCGGCCGCCTCCTGGGAGCAGCCGGCGGCCAGGGCCACGGCCAACGGAAGGAGCATCAGCGGATTACGCATGAATCGGGACCGTTACGGGGATCAAACCCCAATGGTACCTCCCTCCGGCCGCGCAGGCGTTGCGCGGTGCGGGGTAATGGCGGCCACAGCACCGGCAGTGCCGGCCGCTGGCCGGCATCCGCACGGACGATGACCGGGCACGGGGATGCCGGCCAGCGGCCGGCACTACCCGGACACCGGGCTTACAGCTTGTAGCCGGAGTGGATCGAGACGATGCCGCCGGTCAGGTTCTTGTAGTGGCAGCGCTCGAAGCCGGCCTGCCCCATCATCGCCTTCAGTTCGTCCTGCGGCGGGTGCTTGCGGATGCTCTCGGCCAGGTACTGGTAGCTGTCCGAATCGTTGGCGAACAGCTTGCCCAGCTTGGGCAGGATCTTGAACGAGTGGAAGTCGTAGATCGGCTTGAACCAGTCCGCCGTCACTTCGGAGAATTCCAGCACGCGGGCCTGGCCGCCCACCTTCAGCACGCGGTACATCTCGCGCAGGCCGGCGTCCTTGTCGGTCACGTTGCGCAGGCCGAAGGCAATGGTGACCAGATCGAAGCTGTTGTCCGGGAACGGCAGGGCTTCGGCGTTGCACTGCACGTAGTCCAGGCCCAGCACCAGGCCGCGGTTGGTCAGGCGGTCACGGCCGACCGACAGCATGCCGGCGTTGATGTCGCCCAGCACCACCGAACCCTCGGCGCCGACGCGCTCCTTCAGCAGGGCGGCGATGTCGCCGGTGCCGCCGGCCAGGTCCAGCACGCGGTCGCCCGGCTTCACCTGCGCGGTCGCCACGTAGTAGCGCTTCCACGCCCGGTGCACGCCCAGGCTCATCAGGTCGTTCATCAGGTCGTAGTTGCGCGCGACCGAGGTGAACACCTGGCCGACCAGCTTCTGCTTGTCCTTGGCGGCGACGTCGCGGAACCCGAAATGGGTGGTACCGGCTTTGTAGGGGGATTCGCTCATGCCCCGATTATCGCACCGCCGGGAGCCAGCGGCACCCCCTGCCCGTATCATGGCGGGCCACGACTTACCGGAGCCCCACATGATCACCACGCCCGACTACCAGGCCCTGCTGCAGACCGCCATCGCCGAAGCCCGCCAGGGCCTGGCCGAAGGCGGGGTGCCGATCGGCGCGGCGCTGTACCACAACGACGGGCGCCTGCTCGGCTGCGGCCACAACCGTCGCGTGCAGGAAGGTGACCCGTCGGTGCACGGCGAGACCGACGCCTTCCGCAAGGCCGGCCGCCAGCGTCGCTACCAGGACACCATCATGGTCACCACCCTGGCCCCGTGCTGGTACTGCTCCGGGCTGGTGCGCCAGTTCAACATCGGCACCGTGGTGGTGGGCGAATCGCGCACGTTCCAGGGCGGCATCGACTGGCTGCGGGAGAACGGCGTCAACGTGATCGACCTGGACAACCAGGAATGCGTGGACCTCCTGGGTGATTTCATCAGCCGCCACCCGGACATCTGGAACGAAGACATCGGTGAATGAGCAGCGCAGCGCCTGCCGTTCCACCCGTTTAATGAACGCTTCAGTGCCGGCACGTTCTAGTGCCGGCAGCGTTTGCGGCCATCACTGTGACCGTGTGCACAGTCAGAGAGCGGGCCTGCACACGTTGCGGTAACACTCGCCACCGCCAACACGCCTACGGTGGGGTTCACCGGGGCTCCTTTCCCCGGCGGAGCCAGCCATGTGCGCGCACGCCGTACGCCCTACGCCAGACCCGATTCTTGCCCCGATCCGCGACCGCCTGCAGCACCAGTTCGCGCTGCATCGGCGCGGTGCATTGTTCTGGACCGCCTACCAGGGGCTGCAGCTGGAACTGGCGCGCAGCCATCCGCTGGAGCATGAGCGCCTGTGCAACGCCATGGCCGACATGGCCGAAGACCTCGGCGCCGTCGAGCATGCGCAGCTCATAGGCAATCGCAACGCCGGCTCCACATCCCGCTGACACGGCATGCACCGGCGCATACGCCACACTGCGATCACCCCCCACTCCCATCCACCTCAACCGATTGGATCGACATGCACGCTGAAGTTCCCGCCATTCCCCCGGTCATCAACGTTGACGCCGAGCTTGATCACTGGCGCCGCCAGCATGCCGACGGCGCGCTGCCGCACAACTCGTTCGGCTCCTACGTGCCGTGGATCAAGTTCGCCTGTGATTCGCTGATCACCCAGCCGCGCGCCAGCAATGCGCAGCGCGACGAGATGTTCCAGACCCAGTACGCCCTGCAGATCATGCCCCGCCTGAGCGAAGCCCAGGCCCGCGAATTCGTCGACCGTTGCTGGCAGCACGTCTACCAGAGCAGCCCGGTACGCCTGCAGGACGCGCCGCGCCTGCGCGCCTGAGCTGCGGCGAAGCGGCTGCACGGTCCCTGCACGAGCCACTACCGATCATCCTCGTCACCTGAGTGGGACGGACGACGATGAAAGCACGCAACCTGTTCAACACCATCGCCAAGAAGGCCGCGGCAGCCACCGGCTCGCCCTGGACCTTCCTGGCCGCCGTGACCATCGTAGTGGTCTGGGGCATCAGCGGTCCGGTGTTCGGCTTCAACGACACCTGGCAGCTGGTGATCAACACCGGCACCACCATCATCACGTTCCTGATGGTGTTCCTGATCCAGCACACGCAGAACGCGGACACTGCCGCGATGCAGATCAAGCTGGACGAGCTGATCCGCGCGACCAGCGAGGCCAACAACGAGCTCCTGGACCTGGAAGAACTGGACGAGGAGCGGCTGGAAGAAATCCGGCGCGAGTACGAGCAGATGGCACGCGAAGCTGGCGACGCGCTGGCGCGCGTCCGGGCCTGCCACGCCGCGCGGCGTGACGACGAAGCGGTCTAGCCCTGTAGTGACACTGCCGGCCAGCGGCCGGCACTACCCTCGATCATCAAGGTAGAGCCGGCCGCTGGCCGGCTGTCCTTCAGCCGCGCTCGTGCCAGCCACCGCCCAGCACCTTGTACAGGGTGATGCGGTTGGACTGCTGCGCCAGCTGGGCCTGCAGCTGGGTCTGCTGCGCGTTGTAGGCGGTGCGCCGTGCGTCGAGCAGGGTCACGAAGCTGTCCAACCCGGCGTCATAGCGCGCCTGCGACAGGCGATTGGCCTGCTCGGCCGCCTCCACCAGGCGCTGCTGCGCGCTGACCTGCTCGTCCAGGCTGACGTTCAGCGCCAGCGCGTCGGCGGTTTCGCGGAAGCCCACCTGGATCGCCTTCTCGTACTGCGCCAGCGCGATATCGCGGTCGGCATTGGCAATGGCGAGGTTGGCGCGCAGCTTGCCGCCCTGGAAGATCGGCAGGGTGATCTTCGGCAGGAAGCTCCACACGCGGGTGCCGCTGTCGAACAGGTTGGACAGTTCGGTCGAGCCACTGCCGATGCTGCCGGTCAGCGAAATGCTCGGGAAGAACGCCGCACGTGCGGCGCCGATGTTGGCGTTGGCGGCCAGCAGCTGGTGCTCGGCGGCCATGATGTCCGGGCGCTGCAGCAGCACGTCGCTGGGCAGGCCCGCCGGCGGCGGTGCCAGCGCGAGCAGCTGCGGGCCGATGCTGTCCGGCAGCAATGCCGGATCCAGCTGGCCACCGGCCAGCAGCGCCAGCGCATTGCGGTCCTGGGCCAGCTGCCCGCGCAGGCGCGCGGCATCGGTGCGTGCGGTCTCGACCAGGGTGCGGGTCTGGGTCAGCTCCAGGGCGGAGCTGCCACCGCGTTCGTGGCGTGCCTCGGCCAGGCGCAGCGAATCCTCGTAGGTCTTCAGCGTGGCCTCGGCAATCTTCAGCTGCTGCGCATCGGCACCATAGGTCAGCCACGCGGTGGCGGTCTCGGCCACAAGGCTCAGCTGCGCGTTGCGGCGGTTGGCGGCCACGGCGAAGTACTGCTGCAGCGCCGCTTCGCTGAGGTTGCGGACGCGGCCGAACAGGTCCAGCTCGAACTCGGCCACGCCAACACCGGCGGTGAACTGCTCGGTGACGCCGGCGTCGGTGCCCTGGCGCTGCATCTGCCCGGTCACGGCCACGCCGGGCACGCGGTCGGCACGCTGCACGCGGTACTGCCCCCGCGCGCGTTCGACGTTGAGCACGGCCACGCGCAGGTCGCGGTTGTTCTGCAGCGACTGCTCGATCACCTGCTGCAGGCGCCGATCAGTGAAGAAGTCGCGCCAGCCGACGGCGGCGACATCGGCGACCTGGCCCTGCGCGGCCTCGGCCGGCCACTGCGCCGGGATGGCCGGCGCGACGGCGGTGTCCTTCGGCGCCAGGGTGGAGCAGCCGGCGAGCGCGAGCGCGGCGGCAATGGAGAGGAACAGGGATGCACTTTTCATGGGAATGGCTTCCATCGGTACTGCCGGATGGCAGGAGGTAGTGCCGGCCGCTGGCCGGCAACCTCGTTGGATTCACATCAAGCAAGCAGTAGGTGCCGGCCAGCGGCCGGCACTACCGATTCGCTTACGTCGCGGACTTGCGCTTGAACACGCGCTGCACCACCACGAAGAACAGCGGCACGAAGAACACGCCGAGCACGGTGCCGACGATCATGCCGCCCAGCACGCCGGTGCCGATCGCCTGCTTGGCGCCGGAGCCGGCACCGCTGGAAATCGCCAGCGGTACCACGCCCATGCCGAAGGCCAGCGAAGTCATCACGATCGGGCGCAGGCGGTCGCGCACGGCGTGCATGATCGCGTCGACCAGGCTGGCGCCCTTCTCCAGGTTTTCCTTGGCGAACTCGACGATCAGGATCGCGTTCTTGCTGGTCAGGCCCACCGTGGTCAGCATCGCCACCTGGAAGTAGATGTCGCGCTCCAGGCCCTTGAAGGTGTTGGCCAGCACGGCACCGAGGATGCCCAGCGGGGCGGCCAGCAGCACTGCGGTCGGCACGCTCCAGCTTTCGTACATCGCGGCCAGGCACAGGAACACGATCATCAGCGACAGCGTGTACAGCAGCGGCGTCTGCGAGCCGGCCTGGCGCTCTTGGTAGGACATCGCCGTCCACTCGATACCGAAGCCTGCCGGCAACTGCTTGGCCAGCTGCTCGATTTCGGCCATGGCATCACCGGAGGCAACACCCGGGGCCGGTTCACCCTGGATTTCCATTGCCGATACGCCGTTGTAGCGCTCCAGGCGCGGCGAGCCGTAGTCCCAGTGCTTGGTGGCAAAGGCGCTGAACGGCACCATCTCGCCCTTGTCGTTCTTCACGGACCAGAGATCGAAGTCCTCCGGCACCATGCGGAACGCCTGGTCGGCCTGCACGAACACGCGCTTGACGCGGCCGCGATCGACGAAGTCATCGATGTACGAACTGCCCCATGCGGCCGCCAGCGTGCCGTTGATCTGGTCGATCGACAGCCCCAGCGAGGTTGCCTTGGCTGCGTCGATGTCGATGCGGAACTGCGGCGTGTCTTCCTGGCCGTTCGGGCGCACGTTGGCCAGCTTCTTGCTGCCGGCGGCAAGGCCAAGCAGCTGGTTGCGCGCGGCCACCAGGGCCTCGTGGCCCTGGCCACTGTTGTCCTTCAGGAAGAAGGTGTAGCCCGAGGCGGTACCCAGTTCCGGAATGGCCGGCGGCGGGAAGGCGAAGATGAAGGCATCCTTGATCTGGCCCAGTGCCGCCATCGCGCGGCCGGTGATCGGCATCACGCCATTGTTGGCGTCACGTTCGCTCCAGTCCTTCAGCTTGACGAACGCCATGCCCGCGTTCTGGCCCATGCCGGCGAAGCTGAAGCCCTGCACCGAGAACACCGAGTCCACCGCGTCCTTCTCGTTCTGCAGGAAGTGGTTTTCCAGTGCCGCGATCGATTCCAGCGTGCGTTCCTGGGTGGCGCCGACCGGCGCCTGCACCAGCGCCATCAGCACGCCCTGGTCCTCGTTGGGCAGGAACGAGCTGGGCAGGCGCACGAACAGCACGCCCATCAGCACGAACAGCGCCGCCACGATTCCCATGAAGCGCCAGGGACGGTGGATGATGCCGCGCACGCCGCGCTGGTAGCGTTCGCTGGTGCGGTCGAAGCCGCGGTTGAAGCCATTGAAGAAGCGACCGGCCAGGCCACGGTGGGCGACGTGGTGCTCGCCCTTCTTCAGCGGCTTGAGCAGGGTCGCGCACAGCGCCGGGGTCAGCACGATCGCGACCAGCACCGACAGCGCCATCGCCGAGACGATCGTGGCCGAGAACTGGCGGTAGATCACGCCGGTGGAGCCGCTCATGAAGGCCATCGGCACGAACACCGCCGACAGCACCAGGCCGATGCCGACCAGCGCACCGGTAATCTGGCCCATCGACTTGCGGGTCGCTTCAAGCGGCGACAGTCCTTCCTCGGACATGATGCGCTCGACGTTCTCCACCACCACGATGGCATCGTCCACCAGCAGGCCGATCGCCAGCACCATCGCGAACATGGTCAGCATGTTCACCGAGAAGCCCAGCATCGCCAGCACGCCGAACGTACCCAGCAGCACCACCGGCACCGCGATGGTCGGGATCAGGGTGGCGCGGAAGTTCTGCAGGAACAGGTACATCACCACGAACACCAGCACGATCGCTTCGATCAGGGTCTGCACCACGCCCTTGATCGACACGCGCACGAACGGGGTGGTGTCGTACGGGACCTCGGCCTTCAACCCGGCCGGGAAGAAGCTCTTCATGTCCTCCAGCGCAGCGTTCACGCCTGCGGCGGTGTCCAGCGCGTTGGCGCCGGTGGCCAGGGTGACCGCCAGGCCGCTGGCCGGCTGTCCGTTGTAACGGGTGACGAAGTCATAGGATTCGGCACCCAGTTCGACACGGGCAACGTCGCCCAGGCGCAGCTCGGCACCGTCCTGCGCGCCGCGCACGATGATGTTGCGGAACTGTTCCGGCGTCTGCAGGCGCGACTGCGCGTTGATGGTGGCGTTGAGCTGCTGGCCCTTCACCGATGGCGCACCGCCGAGCTGGCCGATCGCTACCTGGGCATTCTGCGCCTTGATCGCAGCGGTCACTTCCGGCACTGACAGGCCATAGGTGTGCAGCTTGTTCGGGTCCAGCCAGATGCGCATGGCGTACTTGCCGCCGAACACCTGGATGTTGCCCACGCCCGGCACGCGGCTCAGGCGGTCGACGACATTGGAACCGACGTAGTCGGCGATGTCGTTGGCGTCCATGCTGCCATTCTCGGACACGAACGCGATGACGTTCAGGAAGCCCGAGCTGGACTTGGCCACGTTGATGCCCTGCCGCTGCACTTCCTGCGGCAGCAGCGGCATGGCCAGCTGCAGCTTGTTCTGCACCTGCACCTGGGCGATGTCCGGGTTGGTGCCGCTCTCGAAGGTCAGGGTGATGGTGGCCTGGCCGTTGGACGAGCTGTTGGAGGAGAAGTAGATCAGGCCATCAAGGCCCTTCATGTTCTGCTCGATGATCTGCGTCACCGAGTCCTCGACCACCTTGGCCGACGCCCCCGGGTAGGTGGCGCTGATTTCCACCGCCGGCGGTGCGACGTTGGGATACATCGAGACCGGCAGCTTGAACAGGGCCAGGCCGCCGGCGAGCATGATGATGATGGCGATCACCCACGCAAAGATGGGTCGATCGATGAAAAAGCGTGCCATGGGGTTCTCCGCTTACTTCGCGTCGCCGGCCGGGGCGGCAGGCTGGGCGGTCGCTGCCGTCGTGGCCGGAGCTGCGCCCTTCTCGGTGGCCTTGACCGGCATGCCGGGGCCGATCTTCTGCAGGCCTTCGACGATGACCTTGTCGCCGGCCTTCAGGCCGTCCTCGACCAGCCACTTGTCGCCGACCGTGCGGCTGACCTTGACCGGGCGCACTTCGACCTTGTTGTCCTTGCCGACCACCATCGCGGTGGTGTCGCCCTTCGGGTCGCGGGCGATGCCCTGCATCGGCACCAGCACCGCATCGCTGCGCACGCCGCCGCCGATCACCGCACGCACGTACATGCCCGGCATCAGCAGGCCGTCCGGGTTGTCCACCTTCACGCGCAGGCCGAAGCTGCCGGTGGTCGGATCGACGCTGACTTCGGAGAACTCCAGCGTGCCCTTGTGCTCGAAGGTGCTGCCGTCTTCCATCAGGATGCTGACCGGGAGGGTCTGGTTGTCCTGCAGGCGGCCGGCAGCCAGTTCGCGGCGCAGCTGCAGCAGCTCGGCCGAAGACTGGGTCAGGTCGACATAGATCGGGTCCAGCTGCTGCACCGTGGCCAGTGCATTGGCCTGACCGGCGCTGACCAGCGCGCCCTGGGTGACGCTGGACTTGCCGATGCGGCCGCTGATCGGCGCAGTGATGCGGGCGTAGCCCAGGGTGACGTTGGCCGCATCCAGCGAGGCCTTGGCGGCACCGACGTCCGCTTCGGCCTGCTTCTGCGCGGCCACGGCGTTTTCCAGGTCCTGCTGGCTGACCGCATCGACCTTGGCCAGCTCGGTGATGCGCTTGGCGCTCAGGCGGGCGGCATTGGCGGTGGCTTCGGCACGGGCCAGCTGGGCGCGGGCGTTGTTGGCCTGGGCGCGGTAGCTGGCGTCGTCGAGCTGGTACAGCGGCTCGCCGGCCTTGACCATGCCGCCCTCGGTGAACAGGCGCTTGGCGACGATGCCATTGACCTGCGGGCGCACTTCGGCAACCAGGAAGGCATTGGTACGGCCCGGCAGTTCGCGGGTCAGGCCCACGGTCTCGGACTTCAGGGTGACCACGCTGACCTCGCCCGGGCCCTGCTCGGGGGCCTGGGGTTGGCCGCCACAGGCAGCCACGGTCGCAGCGATCGCCAGCGACAACGCAATGGGTCGGATTCGGCTCAGCAACATGACGGAAAGGCTCTCAGGGGAAGAAATCTCAAAAAGCGCTGATATCGACCGGTGGGGCCGGCCGGCAACGCGCTCCGGCGTGCGGCGGCAGCCACGGGCGGCCTGCCAGGTACACGGCGGGAATGATGGGAGCGAAATATACATACATGCTTGTTTGTTTGTAAACAGGTACAATTCAGCCACGTTTCACCCGCACTCGTACCCATCCATGGCCCGCAAGACCAAAGAGGACACCCAGGCAACCCGGGAAGGCATCCTTGACGCCGCCGAAGCCTGCTTCCATGAACACGGCGTGGCCCGGACCACGCTGGAGATGATCGGTGCCCGCGCCGGTTACACCCGCGGCGCGGTCTACTGGCACTTCAAGAACAAGAGCGAGGTGCTGGCCGCGATCGTCGAACGCGTGCACCTGCCTTTCATGCAGGAGCTGGAGCGCACCTCGACCGACCAGCGCGATACCCCGGTGCACGACCTGCGCGCGGTGATGATCCACTCGTTCATCGAACTGTCCGAGGACGAGCGCCTGCGCAAGACCATGGAGATCATGCTGCGCAGTGATGCCTCGGCCGACACCCGGGTACTGACCGAAATGCAGCAGGCCGGCTTCCGTGATGCGCTGGACCGGATGGAGCGCGCGCTGCGCCGCGCCCGCGACCTGGGCCAGCTGCGCGAGGGTGCCGACCCCAAGATCGCCGCACGCATGCTGCACGCCACCGTGCTGGGCGTGCTGCACGGCGCGATGGTCGAACCGGACCTGATGGACCTCAAGCGCGATGGCATGCTCGCGCTGGACATGACTCTGGCTGCCTACGTGAAGGACGGCGTGTTCGTTCCCGGCACCGTCCCCGAGCCGCTGCCCGAGGCGTGAACGAGGCTGCTCCCATCACTGCAGCACCCCTGCAAGGGTAGATCGATGATCCTGGACAACGTGGTGTGGGGCTTCATCGGCTGCGGCAGCGTCACCGAGAAGAAGAGCGGTCCGGCGCTGGCCAGTACGCCCGGCTCGCGGGTGGCGGCGGTCATGCGCCGCAATGCCGCATTGGCCGAAGACTATGCGCGCCGCCACGCGATTGCGCGCTGGTACGCGGATGCCGATGCACTGATCGCGGATCCTGAAGTGAACGCGGTGTACGTCGCCACCCCACCCTCCACGCACATGCAGTACGCATTGCAGGCGATCGCCGCAGGCAAGCCGGTCTACATCGAAAAGCCGATGGCAATGGACCATGGCGAATGCGAACGCGTTCTGGACGCCAGCGCGCGCTGCGGCGTGCCGGTGTTCGTGGCTTATTACCGCCGTGCCCTGCCCCGTTTCGCGCAGGTGAAGCAGCTGCTGGACAGCGGCGCGATCGGTACGCCGCGCAGCGTGCGCGCGACCCTGCACCGGCCGCATTCGGCGGCTGCCGCATCGCCGGATTTCTGGCGGACCAACCCCGCCATCGCTGGCGGCGGGCTGTTCGTCGACCTGGGCTCGCACACGCTGGACCTGCTCGACCATCTGCTGGGGCCGCTGAGCGATGTACGCGGCCTGGCCAGTTCGTCGACCGGCGCTTACGCCGCCGAGGACAGCGTCTCGATGTGCTTCCGCATCGGGCCAGGCGTGCATGGCATCGCGCAATGGAGCTTCTGCGCGTTCCGTCGCCAGGATGAGGTCGAGATCACCGGCGACCGTGGCCAGCTGCGCTTTGCGACCTTCGAGGATGTACCGGTGGTGCTGGAAACCGAAGCGGGCGTGCAGGCCTTCGACATCCCGAACCCGCCGTCGATCCAGCAGCCGTTGATCGCGCGCCTCGTGGGCGAGCTGCGTGGCAGCGGCCGTTCGCCCTCGACCGGCGCCAGCGCTGCGCGCACCAGTGCGGTGATCGACCAGGTGCTGCGGGACTACCGCACCCGGCCATCGCGCTGACCGCACAAGAAAAAGGCCGCCTTGCGGCGGCCTTTTCTGTTGCAGCGGGCGGGGCCAGAGCCCTCGCCGCGGCGAGGGATCCGAACCCATCGGGCGTTACAGGATGTAGCGGCTCAGGTCCGGATCCTGCACCAGCTCGCCCAGGTGCTTGTCCACGTAGGCGCTGTCGATCGCCAGGCTTTCACCGTCACGGTCCGGTGCCTCGTAGCTGAGTGAATCCAGCAGGCGCTCCAGCACGGTGTGCAGGCGGCGGGCACCGATGTTCTCCTGGCGCTCGTTCACCTGGAAGGCGATCTCGGCCAGGCGGTCGATGGCATCGGCGGTGAAGCTGACCTTGACCCCTTCGGTGGCCAGCAGTGCTTCGTACTGCTTGGTCAGCGCGGCCTTCGGTTCGGTCAGGATGCGCACGAAGTCATGCTTGCTCAGCGCACCCAGTTCAACGCGGATCGGGAAACGACCCTGCAGTTCCGGAATCAGGTCGCTGGGCTTGGCCAGGTGGAACGCGCCCGACGCGATGAACAGGATGTGGTCGGTCTTGATCGTGCCGTACTTGGTGGACACGTTGGAGCCTTCCACCAGCGGCAGCAGGTCACGCTGCACGCCTTCGCGCGATACATCACCACCGCCCACGTTGTCACCGCGCTTGGCGACCTTGTCGATCTCGTCGATGAAGACGATGCCATGCTGCTCGCACGCCTCGATCGCGGCGGTACGGATGTCGTCCTCGTTGACCAGCTTGCCGGCCTCTTCCTCGACCAGCAACGGGCGCGCGGCCTTGATGGTCAGCGTGCGCTTGTGCGCCTTCGCACCGCCCCCCAGGTTGGCGAACATCGACTTCAGCTGCTGGCCCATTTCCTCCATGCCCGGCGGGGTCATGATGTCCATGCTGACGTTGGCGGCCAGGTCCAGCTCGATCTCGCGCTCGTCCAGCTCGCCGTTGCGCAGCATCTTGCGGAACTTGATGCGGGTCTCGTTGTCCTGCGCCGACGGCTCGTTGCGCGCCACTTCCGGATCGAAACCGATGCCGCCGCTGCGGCGCGGCAGCAGTGCATCGAGGATGCGGTCTTCGGCGCGCTCTTCGGCTTGGGTGCGCACGCGCACCTTGGCCTGTTCGCGATACAGCTTGACCGCGGTATCGGCCAGGTCGCGGATGATCTGCTCGACGTCCTTGCCGACATAGCCGACTTCGGTGAAGCGGGTCGCTTCGACCTTCACGAACGGCGCGTTGGCCAGCGTGGCCAGGCGGCGCGCGATCTCGGTCTTGCCGACGCCGGTCGGGCCGATCATCAGGATGTTCTTCGGCATCACTTCATTGCGCAGCTCGGGCACCAGCTGCATGCGGCGCCAGCGGTTGCGCAGGGCGATGGCCACCGCGCGCTTGGCGTCGTGCTGGCCGACGATGTGCCGGTCCAGTTCCTGCACGATCTCGCGCGGGGTCATGGTGGCGGAGGAAACTTCGATCTTCGACATGGATGTGCTCACGGATTCTTTGTCGGTAGTGCCGGCCGCTTGCCGGCAACCAGGCACGCGTGCGGGGGAGCATGAGGTTGCCGGCCAGCGGCCGACGCTACCCTCACAGCTCCTCGACCACCACGTTGCGGTTGGTGTAGATGCAGATGTCGCCGGCGATGCCGATCGCTTCGCTGGCAATGGTGCGCGCATCCAGTGCGGTGTGTGCCATCAGCGCGCGCGCCGCAGACAGCGCGTACGAGCCACCAGAGCCGATGGCGATGATGCCGTCCTCGGGCTCGATCACATCGCCGGTGCCGCTGATGATCAGCGAGGTTTCCTTGTCGGCCACCGCCAACAGGGCTTCAAGCTTGCCGAGGCGGCGCTCGGTGCGCCAATCCTTGGCCAGTTCGACCGCCGCGCGCTGCAACTGGCCGTGCTTCTCCAGCTTGGCCTCGAACAGCTCGAACAGGGTGAAGGCATCGGCGGCCGCACCGGCGAAGCCGGCCAGCACCTGGCCGTCGCGGCCAAGGCGGCGCACCTTGCGTGCATTGCCCTTCATCACGGTGTGGCCCAGCGTGACCTGGCCGTCGCCGGCGATGGCCACGTGCTCGCCGCGACGGACGCAGACGATGGTGGTGGCGTGGAAAACGTTGGGGTTCTGACTGGGGTCCATGATGCCTCCGGGGTGACAGAACCAGAGGTGGGGACTGCGCTGCGCCCTTCAAGCCACCCGCGACCGGCTGCCGCAGGGGCAACGTTCAGCTTTCTCCGCTGCCGTCGTTGCTGCGTCGGCGCTTCGCGCGCGGATGCGCGGCGTCGTAGACCTTGGCCAGGTGCTGGAAATCGAGGTGGGTGTAGATCTGCGTGGTAGCGATGTCGGCGTGGCCGAGCAGTTCCTGCACGCCGCGCAGGTCACCGGACGATTCCAGGATGTGGCTGGCAAAACTGTGCCGCAGCATGTGCGGGTGCACCTGCTTGAACAGGCCCTGGCGCTGCGCCAGCTGGCGGATGCGGATCTGTACCGCACGCGGGCTGATCGGCCCGTTGCGGCCGGGAAATACCGGCGAAGCCGGGCCGCCACCACTTTCCGCGCGCCAGGCGTGCAGCGCTTCGCGCGCCGGCCGGCCGAACGGCACCCTGCGCTGGCGGTTGCCCTTGCCCAGCACGTTGACCAGGCCGCTGTCGAAATCCAGATCGCGCCAGGTCAGCGCGCAGACTTCGCTCAGGCGCAGGCCCGAGGAATAGAACAGCTCCAGCAGCGCGCGGTCACGGCGGCCGAGGTCGCCGTCCGGCTCCAGCTCGACCAGCTGCACGGCCTCATCGGCATCGAGAACCTGCGGCAAGCGGCGCGGCGCGCGCGGGGCCTTCAACGTCGCCGCCGGGCTGGCCTCGACGCGTCCGTGCTTGAGCAGCCAGGCGTAGAAGCTTCGGCAGGCCGACAGGCGGCGCTGCAGGCTCTTGGCCGACAGCCCGCGGCGATGCTCATCGGCCACGAACTGGCGCAACGCATCGGCATCCAGTGCTTCCACGGCCACGCCGCGCGGCTCGGCCCAGGCCGACAGCGCGTCCAGGTCGCGGCGGTAGGCATCCAGCGTATGCGCCGACATCCGCCGCTCCACCTGCAGGTGCTGCAGGAAGGCCTGTACCGCGCTCATCGCCGTCGTACCCTGCTCAGCCCGCGAAGCGCTTCAGGCCAGTGGCCAGGGCGTCGCCCATCATGCGCAGGAACAACGTGCCCATGCCCGGGTAGAAGCGGTTCGGGTCGTGGCTGCCGACCGCGATCAGGCCCACCCCCGGCAGTGGCAGCAGCGCGGTGGTCTGCACTTCCTCGCTGCGCGCGCCGTACAGCACGGCGTTCTTTTCCGGCTGCAGGCGGCCGCAGATCGGCTCGCCGTCCTTCAGGCAGTCGCGGAACGGCCCCAGCTGCGGATCATCGGCAGCGATCACCTGCAGCCAGTCGGCCTGCTCCAGCCCGGCCACCGGCGCATGTACCACCAGCCGCACCAGGTCGCCGGCGAAGTCTTCCTGCAGCGATGCGGCCATCGCGCGCAGGGTGTCAGCCGCGCTGTCCTGCTTCATCAGTGCCAGGGTCAGCTGGTGCGTACGCACCGCCAGCCGTTCATTGACCTGGGCGGTCGCGCCCAGGTCGGCCAACCGTCGCGCCAGCTCGCGGTTCTTCTCGCGCAGCACTTCCAGCTGGTAGCTGGCCAGCGACGCGGTCGGGCCATCATCACGCGGCACCACCAGGGTCAGCGCCAGGTCCGGGAACTGCTTGAGGAAGCCCGGATGACGCCGCAACCAGGCAGCGACTTCATGGGCCCCGAGCTTGTCGACGGTTTCGGTCATGCCACCCACTCCCCTTCGAAGACGAATGCGGTCGGGCCGGCCATCACCACCGGCTGGCCCTCGCCCGGCCACTGGATGCGCAGGTCGCCGCCGGGCAGGCTGATGCGGGCATCCCGCTGCAGGCGGCCGCGCTGCATCAGGGTCACCGCGGCGGCGCAGGCGCCACTGCCGCAGGCCAGGGTTTCGCCGACGCCGCGCTCGAACACGCGCAGGCGGGCGTGCGCCGGGCCCATGACCTGGGCAAAGCCCACGTTCACCGACCTCGGGAACGACGCGTGCTGCTGCAGCAGCGCACCCACGCGCTCGACCGGTGCGGCATCGATCAGGCCCACTTCGATCACGGCATGCGGGTTGCCCATCGACACTGCGGCGAAGCGTACGCTCTCGCCCTGCAGCGGCAGCAGGTATTCCTCGCGCGGGTGGGCAAAGCCCACCAGCGGTACGTTGGCCGGCTCGAACGCGGGCACCCCCATGGTCACGGCGAACTGGCCACCGCCCAGCACCTTCACTTCATGGCTGGCCAACGGGCTGTCGATGACGAATGTATCGCCTTGCGCACTGCCTTCGCGCACCAGCCAGGCCGCGATGCAGCGCGCACCGTTGCCGCACTGTTCGGAGTTGGAACCGTCGGCATTCCAGATGCGGTACGAGGCCACCGAACCGTCCGCACGCGCCGCCTCGATGGTCAGGATCTGGTCGCAGCCGACGCCGATGTGGCGGTCGGCCAGGCGCGCGGCTAGTTCAGGCGTGGGCGGCGCGGTGCCGTCACGCAGATCAATCACTACGAAATCATTGCCCGCGCCATGCATCTTGCTGAAGCGCAGGGCCCTGGAACCGGCCTTACTCATTCCCGCTGCCCGCCTTCTTCTCCGGCGCGGGTGCCGGCTGGGTGGTCGGTGCAGCCGGGTCCACGGTGGTGGCCGGGGTAGCGGTGCCCTGGGTCTGCGCCGGGGTCGCCTCGGTGGCGGGCTCAGCTGCCGGTTCGACGGTCTCTTCCACCGGCACCGGCTTCTGCGGCAGTACCAGCGGGCCCTTGTTGCCGCAGGCGACGAGGAACAGCAGCGAGGCCGCTGCCAGCGGAATCAGGATGGCGTTTCGATGGGGGATCTTCATGCCCCGAGTATAGCCATTGGCGGCTGAGCGGTTGGTGCAGGGGATCGGGTTGCCGGCCAGCGGCCGGCACTACCGCCGGTGCTCAATCCGCGGGGGGCGGCAGTGGCCGGGTCCACAGCCAGATCGCCACCACGGTCATGCTGCCGATCGAGAACCACTTCACCCACGCGATCGGCACGCACCACAGCATGATGCAGGCGCACACGGCCATGGTGATCGTGGCCATCCACTTGCCGTAGCGGCTGACCGCCCCGTGAGCCTGCCAGTTGGCGATGGCCGGGCCGAAGCGCGGATGCTGCAGCAGCCAGGTGTGCAGGCGCTCGGATCCGCGCGAGGCAGCCCACGCCGAGATCAGGATGAACACGGTGGTGGGAAGGCCCGGCACGAAGATGCCGACGATGCCGGTGCCCAGGCTGACGTAGGCCAGCAGCCACCACGCCCAGCGGAAACGCACCACGCGTGGCGGCACAGCGCTATCGCCGGAGGCTGGTGGTTCGGGCAGGCTCATGGCCGCAAGGATACCGGTTCGGGGCGCCGGGAATGCCCGGCACCCCTTCACGCTCAGGGCTGGGCGATGCCCAGCTGCTGCAGCACGAATGCGTACGACTCGGACAGCTCGCGGTAGCGCTGGAAGCGCCCCGACTTGCCGCCGTGGCCGGCTTCCATGTTGGTGCGGAACAGGATCGGGTAGTGGCCGGTGTTGTCATCCCGCAGCCTGGCCACCCACTTGGCCGGCTCCCAGTACTGCACCTGCGAATCCCACAGGCCGGTGCCCACGAACAGCGCCGGGTAGGCCTGCCGCTTCACGTTGTCGTAGGGCGAGTAGGACAGCATGTAGTCGTAATACTGTTTCTGTTCCGGGTTGCCCCACTCGTCGTACTCGTTGGTGGTCAGCGGAATGGTCGGGTCGAGCATGGTGGTGACCACGTCGACGAACGGCACCTGCGCCACCATCACCCGGTAATCCTGCGGCGCCTGGTTGGCCACCGCGCCCATCAGCAGGCCACCGGCGCTGCCGCCGGACGCGGCGACGCGATCCTTCGCCGCCCAACCCTGCGCGACCAGGCCGCGGGTGACATCGATGAAGTCGTTGAAGGTGTTCTGCTTGTGCAGCAGCTTGCCGTTCTCGTACCAGTCGCGGCCCATTTCCTGGCCACCGCGGATGTGGGCGATGGCATACACCACGCCACGATCGAGCAGGCTGACCGCCGTCTGGTTGAAGTACGGGTCCATCGACATGCCGTAGCTGCCGTAGGCGTACTGGAACAGCGCGCCCTTGCCATCCTTCTGGTAGCCCTTGCGGTAGACCAGCGACACCGGCACCTTCACCCCATCACGCGCGGTGATCCAGACGCGATCGGTTTCGTACTTCGAGGCGTCATAGCCGATCACCGGCTGCACCTTCAGTTGGCGGCGCTCACCGGTGGCGGTGTTCAGTTCGAACACGGTGGTCGGGGTGGTCATCGAGGTGTAGACATAGCGCAGCCACGGCGTGTCGGCCTCGGTGTTGTCGCCCAGGCCCATCGAATACGCCGGCTCATCAGCCTTCACGTAGTCGCTGCGGCCATCCTTGAACAGCAGGCGGATACGCTCCAGGCCCTCGGAACGTTCGGCGATGGCGGTGTACGCATCGAACAGTTCAAAGCCCTCGATGAACACCGCATCGTCGTGCGCGATCCAATCCTTCCATTGCGCGCGCGAGGTGGCATCGGTCGGCGCAGTGACCAGCTTGAAATTCTTCGCACCGTCGTTGGTGCGGATCACCCAGCGGCCGTCGTAGTGGTCGGCGTCGTATTCGACGTCGCGCTGGCGCGGGGCCAGCACGGTGAACGTGGTCGGATCGCTGGCCGGCGCGTAGCGCTCTTCCGACGACACCGTGCTGTGCACGCCGATGGTGATGAAGCGATCGTCGCGGGTGCGGCCGATGCCCATGTAGAAGCTGTCGTCCTGTTCTTCGTAGACCACGGTGTCGGCGCTGACCGGGGTGCCCAGCACGTGCTTTTTCACCCGCACGGTCAGCAGCGTTTCCGGATCGTTCTCGACGTACAGCACGGTGCGGTTGTCGTCGGCCCAGACCAGGTCGCCGGAGCTGCCGGTGATCACATCGGGCAGCACCTGGCCGGTGCGCAGGTCCTTGAAGCGGATCGTGTACTGGCGGCGGCCGACATCATCATCGGCCCAGGCCAGCAGCTGGTTGTCCTGGCTCACTTCCATCGAGCCGACGCTGAAATAGCCCTTGCCGGCGGCCATGGCGTTGACGTTCAGCAGGATCTCCTCGGCGGCCTCCATGCTGCCCTTGCGGCGCGCGTGGATCGGATAGTCCTGGCCGGTCTCGAAGCGGCTGTAATACCAGTAGCCGCGCTCGCGCGCCGGCACGCTGGAATCATCCTGCTTGATGCGGCCGACGATCTCCTTGTAGAGGGTGTCTTCGAGCGGCTTGAGCGGCGCCAGCACCTGGTCCGCGTAGGCATTCTCGGCCTGCAGGTAAGCCAGCATGTCCTTGTTCTCGCGCTTGTCGTCGCGCAGCCAGTAATAGTCATCGTTGCGGGTCGCGCCGAACGGCGCCTTGACCACATGCGGATGCCTGGCGGCATCCGGCGGAACGGGCGGAGTGGCGGCGGTAGCAGTCGTGGTCATCAGGCTGGCGAGCAACAGGCAGAGGGTGGACTTCATGAAATAGGGTTCCTGGCGCATCAATGCAATGGTCTTCGGCGGGGACACATCCGTTTTCCCGAAAGGGGATCTGACCCCAATCCCGGCAACGCGGCAACCCTGCGGATCGTCATGGTGGCCATGCCTGCCGGTAGTGCCGGCCGCAGGCCGGCAACCGACCCACCCGCAGGCCGTGAGGTTGCCGGCCAGCGGCCGGCACTACCAGAGCGCGTGACCCCGGTGCGCGGCGTACCATGGGCACATGAGCACCCTGCCCCACCCGCCGGGCTACAGCCGGCGCAGCCATGAAATCGCCCCGTTCCACGTGATGTCCCTGCTGGCCCGCGCGCAGGCGCTGGAACAGGCCGGCCACGATGTGATCCACCTGGAAATCGGCGAGCCGGACTTCACCACGGCCGAACCGGTCGTGCGTGCCGGCCAGGCCGCATTGGCCGCCGGCCATACCCGCTACACCGCTGCACGCGGCCTGCCGGCGCTGCGCCAGGCGATCAGCGGCTTCTATCGCAGCCACTACGGGCTGGACATCGACCCTGAACGCATCCTGGTCACTCCGGGCGGCTCCGGTGCGCTGCTGCTGGCCAGCAGCCTGCTGGTCGACCCCGGGCGCCACTGGCTGCTGGCCGACCCCGGTTATCCGTGCAACCGTCATTTCCTGCGCCTGGTGGAAGGCGGCGCGCAACTGGTGCCGGTTGGCCCGGACACGGCCTACCAGCTCACCCCCTCCCTGGTCGAACAGCACTGGAACGCCGACAGCGTCGGCGCGCTGGTCGCCTCGCCGGCCAACCCCACCGGCACCGTGCTTGCCGCCGACGAACTGGCGGCACTGTCGCAGGCCCTGCACGCGCGGGGCGGCCACCTGGTGGTGGACGAGATCTACCACGGCCTGACCTACGGCCTGGATGCACCCAGCGTGCTGCAGGTGGACGACAGCGCGTTCGTGCTGAACAGTTTCTCCAAGTACTTCGGCATGACCGGCTGGCGGCTGGGCTGGCTGGTGGCACCCCCGGCAGCGGTACCGGACCTGGAGAAGCTGGCGCAGAACCTGTACATCAGCGCCTCCAGCATCGCCCAGCACGCCGCGCTGGCGTGTTTCAGCGAAGAATCGATGGCGATCTTCGAGCAGCGTCGCGAAGCGTTCCGCCAGCGTCGCGACTTCCTGCTGCCCGCGCTGCGTGAGCTGGGCTTCCGTATCGAGGTCGAGCCGCAGGGCGCGTTCTACCTGTACGCCGACGTCAGCGCATTCACCGACGATGCGCAGGCGTTCTGCGCCCACTTCCTGGAAACCGAGCACGTGGCGTTCACCCCGGGCCTGGATTTCGGCTTCCATCGCGCCAACCAGCACGTGCGGCTGGCGTACACGCAGGAAGTACCCCGGTTGCAGGAGGCGGTGGCGCGTATCGCGCGCGGGTTGAAGCGCTGGCAGGGATAACGTTGACGGTAGTGCCGGCCGCTGGCCGGCAACCCCGGAATGCGTGAATGATGCAGTTGCCGGCCAGCGGCCGGCACTACCGGCAAAGAAAAGCGCCGCCCTCGGGCGGCGTTTTCCGTTCTGCTTACTTGCCGCCCAGCCGCTCCCACAGGAAGCTGTAGGCCAGCGCCGACATGTGCGCGGCCTGCGCGTTGTTGGCGGCGCCGCCGTGGCCCCCTTCGATGTTCTCGTAGTAGGTCACGTCCTTGCCGGCGTCGATCATCTTCGCGGCCATCTTGCGGGCGTGGCCCGGGTGCACGCGGTCGTCGCGGGTCGAGGTGGTGAACAGCACCGGCGGGTAGTTCTTCTTCGCGTTGAACAGGTGGTACGGCGAGAAGGTCTTGATGAACTCCCAGTCGCTGGTATCCGGGTTGCCGTACTCGGCCATCCACGAGGCGCCAGCCAACAGATGGCTGTAGCGCTTCATGTCCAGCAGCGGCACCTGCACCACCACCGCACCGAACAGTTCCGGGTACTGGGTCAGCATGTTGCCGGTCAGCAGGCCACCGTTGCTGCCGCCCTGCACGCCCAGGTGCTTGGCGCTGGTGATCTTGCGCTTGACCAGGTCCCGCGCCACCGCAGCCATGTCTTCATAGGCCTTGTGACGGTTCTGCTTCAGCGCCGCCTGGTGCCAGCGCGGGCCGTACTCGCCGCCGCCGCGGATGTTGGCGACCACATACACACCGCCCTTCTCCAGCCAGGCGCGGCCCATGCCACCGGAATAGCTCGGGGTCAGCGAGATCTCGAAGCCACCGTAGCCGTACAGCAACGTCGGATTGGAGCCATCGAGCTTCATCGCCCTGTCGTGCACCACGAAGTACGGCACGCGGGTGCCGTCCTTGCTGGTGGCGAAGTGCTGCTCGATCACCTTGCCCTTGGCATCGAAGAAGGCCGGCATGGTCTTCAGCGTTTCCGGTGCCTGGCCGATCTCGGCCAGGGCCAGCGTGGTCGGGGTCAGGTAGTCGGTTGCAGTCAGCCACACCGCATCGCTGTCGTTGCTGTCCACGGCCGCCACGCCCAGCGTGCCAAAGGCCGGCGCGCCCACGAAGCGGCTGGTCTGCCAGCCATTGGCGCCCGGGGTCAGCACCGACAGGCGGTTCTTGACGTCGTCCAGCACATTCAGCACCAGGTGGTTCTTGGTCCAGGTGGCGCTGGCCAGCGAGGTGGTCGCGGTCGGGGTGAACAGCACGTCGAACTCGCGCTTGCCGGCCAGGAAGTCATCCAGCTTCGTCGCCAGCAGCGAACCGGACGCGTACGTCTTGCCGCCCACGGTCCACGGATCGCGCAGCTCCAGGGTCAGCCACTGCTTGTGCAGGCCCTTCTCGGCCGAATTCGGCGCGTCGATCTTGGTCAGCGTGCCGTCGTCGCCGCGCAGGTAGATCTCGTTGTTGTAGAACGCCAGGGTGCGGCTGACCAGGTTGCGTTCGAAGCCCGGGGTGTCATCGTGCATCGCCGCGATGTACATGTCCTCCGGCTTGCCTTCATACACCACGGTGGCCGAGGCCATCGGCGTGCCGCGCTTCCACAGCTTGGCCACGCGCGGGTAGCCGGAGGTGGTCATCGAGCCGGCACCGAAGTCGGTGTAGACGAACACGGTGTCGCGATCGACCCAGTTGAGGCCGCCCTTCGACTCCGGACGGAAGAAGCCGTCCTTGATCCAGGTCTTGTTGGCCAGGTCGAACTCGCGGGTCACGTCGGCGTCGGCACCGCCGCGCGACAGCGCGATCAGGCAGCGGCTGTAATCCGGGCGCAGGCAGTCGGCGCCGTGCCAGACCCAGTTCTCACCCTCGGCCTTGTTCAGTGCATCCAGGTCGAGCACGGTCTCCCACTGCGGCGAGGCCTTGCGGTACTCGGCCAGGGTGGTGCGCCGCCACAGGCCGCGCTCGTGCTGCTGGTCCTTCCAGAAGTTGTAGTAGTAGTCACCGATCTTCTGCACGCCGGGAATCTTGGCATCGGAGTCGAGCACCTCGCGGATGCGGGTCTCCATCTGCTTGAAGGCCGGGGTCTGCGCCAGGCGCGCCTCGGACTTGGCATTCTGTTCCTTGACCCAGGACAGCGGCTTGTCGCCGGTGACGTCCTCCAGCCAGGCGTAGCGATCGGTGTCTTCAGCGGCCACGGCGGTCCCCACCGAGGCAGCGGTCATCATGCCGGCCAGCAGGCAGGCGGAAGCGAGTCGTGACATTGCAGCTCCAGGCAGTCATAAGCCGTGGAACGCTAGCACGGAATGTCGTGGCCTCCCCCGTGTCGAAGGTCAGGCCGTGGCGGCCGGGCTGCGCCGGCCACGCGAGGCCGGAACAGGCCTGCGCCGCGCCTGTCCACCGGTACGCCGCGCCAGCCGCAGCCCTGACAGGCGCGGCAGTGGAAAGCGCAGCAGCGCCCACCAGGCCACCAGCGGCATGCCCACCAGCCACATCGGCAGCCAGCCCAGCCACGTGCTGTTGCCACGTGCCGCCGGCCAGACCAGCACCAGCGCCAGCCCGGCCAGGGCCAGCTGCCGCACGCCACGCAGCAGGCGCGGGTCGGCGCGTTCGACAATGCGTTCAGTTGCAGGGCGACGGACGGAACGTGCGTTCATGGGGCTTCTCCGGTAGACAATGCAACACAGCTTGGGCAAGCCCCTTCTCACAGGTTGCGACACCATTGACGGATCGCGCACGCTCAGTCGACCATGCTCAGGCAAAGCCCTCCTGAGCCCGCTCCCGCATGACTTCGATCCGCCCGCTCTGCGCCGTGTTGCTGGCCCTGTCCCTGGCGGGTCCCGCCATGGCGGCCGGTGAGCCGCCATCACCCCGTGCCAGCGTCCCGCGCGCCGCCGATCCGGATGCACCGATCGACCTGAAGCGCTTCATGGGCACCTGGTACGTGATCGGCCGCGTGCCGAACTTCATCGAGCGCGGGCACGTGGCCAGCGTCAACGAGTACGAACTGCGCGACGCGCACAAGGTCGGCATCACCTACCGTTACCGCGATGGCTTCGGCGAACCGCTGCAGGAAGTGCGCGCGCGCGCCAGCGTCGACCCGGACAGCGGCAACCACGGCTGGCGCACCTGGTTCTACCGCGTGGTGCCCACCCATTCGCGGGTACTGGAAGTCGCCCCGGATTACTCGTGGGCGCTGATCGGTTATCCGGGCCGTGAGATGGCCTGGATCTTCTCGCGCACGCCGGACATGGACAAAGCCCTGTACAAGGAGCTGGCCGAGCGCCTGCGTGACGAGTACGGGGTAAACACCGACAAGCTCAAGCGCGTGCCGCAGCACCCGGAGCAGGTCGGCAAGCTGGGCTACGAAGTACCGAACGCGCGTTGACCGGATCGTGGGCGCGGATCCGGGGCCGCGCGTCCAGGATTCATGCCGCCCGAGGCTGTACGCGGCGTTCGATCTCGCTGCGTGTTGGCAATGTCTTGAGATCGTAGGCCGCCTGCATCGCAAGCCAGGAAGCGGCATCCCCGCCGAAATGCCGTGCCAACCGCGCTGCCGTGTCCGCCGAGATGCTGCGCTGACCGTGGACGATGGCGTGCAGCCGCGTTGCGGGAACATCCAGCGCCTTCGCCAGCGCATTCACGCTCAGCGACAGGGGCAGCAGAAACTCTTCGCGCAGGATCTCGCCAGGATGGATGGCGCGCATGCCGTTGTGGGGACGCTTCATGGCGGGCACCTCAGTGATAGTCAACAATTTCCACGGCATCGGCGCCGCTGTCGGTCCAGGTGAAACAGAGCCGCCACTGATCATTGATACGGAGGCTGTATTGTCCTCTCCGATCACCTGACAGCGCCTCAAGACGATTCCCGGGCGGGCTGCGCAGGAAGGCCAGCGTCTGTGCCGAATCGAGCAGCTGGAGTTTACGTTCAGCCGCGCGTCGTATCGGGCGCCAAGCGCGAGGGCAGGCTCCTTCAAACAGGGCGCGGGTCTGCTTGCAGCGGAATGAACGGATCATTCCGTCAAACGTATTACGTCTTACGGAACATACCAAGGAACGCGATGTGCTGCCAGTCCCAGTCTGGCGATATCGATCCCTGATGGGCGTGGCGGCTTCCAGAGCCTGGCGCTATGACAGGCACCCTGTCGACCCTCTGCAGGCTGCAAGCTGCCGGCCAGCGGCCGGCACTACCCGAACGATGCCGGGCGCCGCCCGGCACTCTGTTATCTGCGGCTGTAATGCGCGACCAGGCGGTCGCCGAGCATCTGCAGCAGCTGCACCAGCACCAGCAGCAGGACCACGGTGACCAGGGCGACGTCGGTGTGCGAACGCTGGTAACCATCGCGGAACGCCAGGTCGCCAAGGCCGCCCGAGCCGATCGCACCGCCCATTGCGGTGAAGCCGATCAGGGCCACGGTGGTGACCGTCGCACCGGCAATCAGGCCCGGGCGCGCTTCCGGCAGCAGCACGCGGGTGACCAGCTGCCAGGTGGTGGCACCCATCGCCTGGGTCGCCTCGATCACGCCACGATCCACTTCGCGCAGCGCGGTCTCGACCAGGCGCGCGTAGAACGGCGCGGCACCAATGACCAGCGGCACGATCGCACCGCGCACGCCCAGCGAGGTGCCCATCAGGAACAGCGTGACCGGGATCAGCACGATCATCAGGATGATGAAAGGCACCGAGCGCAGCAGGTTCACCACCAGCGCCAGTGCACCGTAGGCGAACGGACGCCGCTTCATCTGCGGCGCGCCGAACAGGTACAGCAGCACGCCCAGCGGCAGGCCGATGGCCAGGGTCAGCGGCAGCGAACCAAGCAGCATCAGCAGGGTGTCGAGGGTCGCCTGGCCGATGTCGGCCCACTTGCCCGCATCCAGATGGCGGAAGAAACCACCGGCAGTGGCGATGATCATCGACGCAGCTCCTCAACATGCACGCCGGCAGCCACGAACGCGGCCTGCGCGGCGGACTGGTCACCGCCCACCAGGGCGACCACCAGCTGGCCATAAGGGGTGTCCTTGATCCGGTCGATACGCCCGGACAGGATGTTGTAGTCGACCCCGGTCTGGCGCGCGACGCTGCCGAGCAGGGGTTCGTAGGTGTCACCGCCAAGGAAGGTCAGGCGCACGATGCGCCCGCCGACCACGTCGAAATCGCGGTGCAACGCGCCTTCGTCCACATGCTCCGACTCGCTGACGAACCGGCGCGTGGTCGGGTGCTGCGGGTGCAGGAAGACGCGGGTAACCGGTCCGGTTTCGACCATCTGGCCGGCATCGAGCACGGCGACGCGGTCGCAGACGCGGCGGATCACATCCATCTCGTGGGTGATCAGCACGATGGTCAGGCCGAGCTCGCGGTTGATCTTCGACAGCAGCGACAGCACCGATGCAGTGGTCTGCGGGTCGAGCGCACTGGTGGCCTCGTCGCACAGCAGGATCTGCGGGCGGGTCGCCAGCGCACGGGCGATGCCGACGCGCTGCTTCTGGCCACCGGACAGCTGCGCCGGATACTTCTGCGCATGCGCTTCCAGGCCGACGGTCTGCAGCAGTTCGGCCACGCGCGCATCGATCTCCGCCTTCGGCGTCCCGGCCAGCTCCAGCGGGAAGGCGACATTGCCGGCCACGGTGCGCGAGGACAGCAGGTTGAAGTGCTGGAAGATCATGCCGATGCGCCGGCGCAGCGCGCGCAGCCCGTCCGCGTCCAGCGCGGTGACATCCTCGCCGCCGATCAGCAACCGCCCGCCACTGGGTTCTTCCAGCCGGTTGATCATGCGGATCAGGGTCGATTTGCCGGCGCCGGAATGGCCGATGATGCCGAATACCTCACCGGCTTCGATGGTCAGGTCCAGCGGTTGCAGCGCGCTGACTTCGCGGCCGGCAACGGCATAGGATTTGTGCAGGCGCTGGAACTCGATCACGGGCGTGGCTCACCGGCTGGGTGACGGAAGGGGGCGTGCAGCCTACCAGCGCAGGCGGTCGCGCGCCCGCGCCATGGGCCAGAATGTTATTCCTTTTGGTTCTAAGCCGCCCGCGCCGGCGCGTAGGCCGGGGTCAGAGCCCCTGCGGGGATCCGACCCCGGGGTCGGATCCCCGCAGGGGCTCTGACCGCATTCCCTGGCCCAACCGGCTCAGGGATGATCCAGCGGCTTCGGCGGCTCCTGCCGGTTCACCCGCTCGCGGTGCAGCAGGTACAGACCGGAGGCGACGATGATCGCGGCGCCCACCCAGGTATAGCCGTCGGGCAGCTGGCCCCAGAAGGCCAGGTCCCAGCCGATCACCCACACCAGCCCGCTGTACTCCAGCGGCGCGATCATCGAGGCCTCGCCCAGCTGGAAGGCCTTGGTCAGGGCGATCTGGCCCAGGGCCCCGGCCAGGCCCATGCCGGCGATCAGCGGCGCATGCGCCAGCTGCAGCGGCACCCAGCCGGGAATGGACAGCAGGCCGGCACCGATGGCCATGATGACCAGGAACCACACCACCATCGACTGCGAGGTATCGGTGCGGGTCAGCAGGCTGACCGTGATCGCCGCCACGGCATAGGCGGTTGCCGCCGCCAGCACCATCAGGCCGGGCACCGAAATGAAGCCGTCCACGCCCGGACGCAGCACCACCAGCACGCCGACCAGGCCGATGCCGATGGCGACCCAGCGCCGCGGCCCGACCCGCTCGCCCAGCAGCGGCACCGACAAGGCGGCGATCAGCAGCGGGGCGACGAAGTAGATGGTGTAGGCGGTGGACAGCGGCAGGTCGCGCAGGGCGAACACGAAGCAGCCGATCATCGTCATGCCCAGCGCCCCGCGCAGCAGGTGCAGGCCCCAGCGGCGCGGCACCAGCGAACGCGGCCCCGCGCTGGCCAGCACCCACACCAGCACGAACGGCAACGAGGCGGCGCCGCGCAGGAAGGTCACTTCCAGGGTGGGGTAGCTGGCCGACAGCTGCTTCATGCCAGCGTCCATCAGCGAGAAACAGGCGACCGCAGCGACCATCCAGGCCACCGCGCGCGAAGGGGAGCGTTGCACGTTCATGGCCCATTATCGCCCGGTCGTCGCCTTCTGCAGAACACGGGCATGCGGGCCCTCGCGATAGAATGGTCGCCACTGAATCCTGCGGAGCATCGCCCATGCCTTCCTTCGACGTCGTGTCCGAAGTCGACACCCACGAACTGACCAACGCCATCGACCAGGCCAACCGCGAACTGAGCACCCGCTTCGACTTCAAGGGCGTGGATGCCCGGTTCGAACGCGACGGCGATGTGATCAACCAGACCGCGCCGACCGAGTTCCAGCTCAAGCAGATGAACGACATCCTGCGCGCACGCCTGGCCGCGCGCGGGATCGACGTGCTCAGCCTGGAGTTCGGTGACATCGAGACCAACCTGGCCCAGGCCCGGCAGAAGATCACCGTCAAGCAGGGCATCGAGCAGAAGATCGCCAAGAAGATCGCCGCTGCACTGAAGGACGCCAAGCTGAAGGTGGAAAGCCAGATCAACGGCGACAAGCTGCGCGTGCAGGGCAAGAAGCGCGACGATCTGCAGGAGGCCATCGCAGTACTGAAAGCCGGCAAGTTCGAACTACCGCTGCAGTTCAACAACTTCCGCGACTGATCGATCCGCCGGGCCGTGCCCGGCGATCCCCGCGTCAATCGCGCAGCAGCTTGTACAGCGTGGTGCGCGAGATCCCCAGCTGGCGCGCAGCCAGGCTGAGATTGCCGTCCGCGGCCTGCGCCGCGCGGCGTGCCGCCTCGCGCTGCTGCTGACGCAGCAGTGGCGTACCGGTGGTGTTGCTGGCACGGCGCGGCGTACCGCGCCGCGCCGCGCACCGCGGCCCCTGCAGATGCTGCAGGTAGACCGCACTGCCCTCGCCCAGCCGGACCCGATGCGGTGCACCGGGTTGCAGCAGGCGGCGCCGCTGTGCCGCACTGGCGCCGGCAAACAGCACGCCCAGGTCCAGCAAGGGCAACGGCCCGCGCCTGGGCAGGCCCAGCAGGCGCCGCGCAACGCGGTTGGCCGCGCGCAGCTGGCCATCCTCCTGCACTGCCAGCAGCCCCTGCAGCGGCGACAGCAACCAGCGCGGATCATGCTGCACCGCCAGCAGGTGGACGTCGGCCAGCGCACTGAACAGGCGATTCTCGCTGGCCAGCGCCGCCTGCCGGAAATAGCCCTGCAGCAAGGACGGATCCCGCTCGCCCAGGCCGGTAATGTCGATCGCCCCACAGACCCGGCCATCGGGATCATGCAGCGGCTCACTCAGGCAGAACACCGGGGCGAAACGCTGCAGGTAGTGCTCGTTGCCACGCACCAGCGCAGGCAGGTCGTCGGCCAGGCTGACCGCCGGTGCGGTGGTGCCGATCACGCTCTCGCCGAGCCGCCGCCCGACCTGGATCGGCCGCAGCAGGGGGGCGTCTTCCAGGCCATGCGCCTGCTGCGCGATCACCATGCCATCGCGGTTGGCGCAGAACATCGTCCAGCCGCGCCCACCGAACGCGGCCCACAGCTGTTCGAGCTCGGGCCGCACGCAGCCCGCCAGGCGCCGGTCATCGGGATGGGACAAGTGGCGGCCGTCACCCAGCAGCGGTGGATAGCAGGGCTCCTGTCCCGGCTGCAGGCCCGCCGCACGCGAGCGCTGCCACGACCGCTGCAGGGGCAACGGCAACAGCTGCAATGACTGCGCATCGCCCTCGGCGAAGGCGGCACGCGCCGCCACCACCTGCTGTTGCCCGACTGTCGTGGCCATCATCACCTGCGCCCTCCGCCGGTGGCCGACGCGGCCACGGCTACCGAGGGTACACCTGCGTTGCCGCGGCGAACCAGGCGCCGCGGCAACGCATCGTTTCATGCGGCGATGCGCAGGATCGGCTTCAGCGTGATGCCACGGGTGCTGTCTTCGGCGGCCTGGTTGATCTGTTCCAGCGGATAGAACTTCACCAGTTTGTCGAACGGGAAGCGTCCCTGCTGGAACAGGGCCACCAGCTGCGGAATGAACACCTGCGGCACGCTGTCGCCCTCGACGATGCCACGGATGCTGCGCCCCCCCAGCAGCAGGTTGTTGACATCGAAGCTGGCGGTGGTGCCCAGCTTCGGCGCACCCACCACGCCCATCATGCCCCGTCCGCCGAGCGCCTCGATCCCGGCTGAAAGCACCTCCGGGCGCCCGGTCGATTCCAGCGCGTAGTCGGCCCCGCCGCCGGTGATCGCACGCACCGCCTCGACCACGTCAGTCTCGCGACTGTTGACCACGTGCGTGGCCCCCAGCTCCAGCGCCAGTTCCAGGCGCGAGGGCACCACATCGATGGCAATGATGGTGGTGGCGCCGGCCACCTTGGCCGCCATCACCGCGCTCAGCCCGACCGCACCGGCACCGTAGCTGGCGAAGCTGCTGCCGGACCGTACCTGCAGTGCGTTGAGCACCGCACCGGCGCCGGTCTGGATGCCACAGCCCAGCGGGCCGAGCAGTTCCAGTGGCGCATCGTCGGGCACCTTGATCGCGTTGATCTCGCGCGCCAGCGCATAGGTGGCGAACGAGGACTGTGCAAAGAAGTGGTCGTGCAGCGGCTGGCCGTGCGCATCGGTGATCGCGGTATGGCCGTGGCCATCGTCGCCACCGAAATTCAATGCGAAGAAGTCCCGGCAGTAGGCGCCGTGACCGCCGCGGCAGGGATTGCAGTGGCCGCAGGCACCATAGGTCAGCACCACGTGGTCACCCACCTGCAGCGCCTTGACGTTGGGCCCGACCGCTTCGACGATGCCGGCACCTTCGTGGCCGAGCACAGCCGGCAATGGCACCGGGTAGTACTGGTCGCGCACGATCAGGTCGGTGTGGCACAGGCCGGCGGCCACCACTTTCACCCGTACTTCGTCATCCTGCACGCCACGCAGCGTGGCCTGCTCGATGACGAAGGGCTGTTCCTTGCCGCGCACAACGGCAGCGGTGATCTCACGGGATGCAGCGTCGTTGTTCATGCGTAGGTCCTCCTGGATCAGATCGGGTAGGCGGGCGCTTCGCCCTTGACGGTCAACCACTGCCACTGGGTGAACTCTTCCCCGTTGGCCGGGCCGCCGATGCTGGTGCCGTTGCCGGACGCACCCACGCCGCCGAAGGGATTGATCACCTCGTCGTTCACTGTCTGGTCGTTGATGTGCAGCAGGCCAGTGCGCAGGCGCTCACCCAGCTTCAGCGCGCGACCGACATCGCTGGAGACGATGGCCATCGACAGCCCGTACTCGCTGTTGTTTGCCAGCTGCACGGCGTGGTCGTCGTCGTCGAACGGCACCACCACGGCGACCGGCGCGAAGATCTCTTCGTTGAACGCGGGATTGCCGGCGTCGACGTTGCCGAGCACGGTCGGTGCGAAAAACAGATCGTGGTACGTGCCACCGGCTTCCAGCGAAGCGCCGGCCTGCACCGCCTGCTCGACCACGCGCGCGGCATGGTCGCGCTGGCCGGCATTGATCAACGGGCCGATCGCCACGTCTTCGCGCGCCGGATCCCCCACCTTCAGCGACGCCGCCTTGGCCACCAGCTTCTGCAGGAACGCATCATGGATCTTCCTGTGCACCAGCACGCGGCCGGTGGCCATGCAGATCTGTCCCTGGTGCAGGTAGACGCCCCATGCCGTATTGGCCACCGCCAGCTCGAGATCGGCGTCATCAAGAATGATCAGCGAATTCTTGCCGCCCAGCTCCAGCGAAACCTTCTTCAGGTGCCGGCCTGCGGCTTCTCCGACCTTGCGCCCGGCCGCGGTGGAGCCGGTGAACTGGATCATCGCCACGTTCGGATCGCTGGTCAGTGCGGCGCCGGCGGCGCCGTCACCCGGCAGCACGTGCAGTACGCCCGCGGGCAAGCCGGCCTGCTCGAACAGGCGGGCAATCACCGCGCCACCACATACCGCCGTGCGTGGGTCCGGCTTGAGCACCACCGCATTGCCCAGCGCGATCGCCGGGGCCACCGCGCGCATCGCCAGATACAGTGGAAAATTGAACGGTGAAATGACGCCGACCACGCCCAGCGGGCGACGCCGCGCCAGGTTCAGGCGGCCGGGTTCGGAGGGCAGGATCTCGCCGACACTGCGCGACGGCAGTGCGGCGGCCTCGTGCAGCGCCTTGACGGTCACCTTGGCCTCGAAGCCGGCCTTCAGGCGGGTCGATCCGCTTTCGCGGACCAGCCATTCCACCAGGGTGTCGACATTCTCCTCGGCCAGCCGCGCGGCGGTGCGCAGCACCTGTGCGCGCTGCTCATAGGGAGCCGCGGCCCAGGCCTGCTGGGCCTGCGCCGCAGCGGCTGCCGAACGCGCGACCTGCGCCGGGTCGGCCAGGCCGATCTCGCCGAGCGCCCGGCCGGTGGCCGGCTCGATCACCGGCTGCCGCTGCACGGCGGCCTGCCAACGGCCATCAAAGAAGGTGCCGGACCAGAGCGCATCCGGCAGCCACGGGGAAGTTGCAGTCATGGGTGTCCTCCTGTGTCGTGCGTCCATTCCACGCCCACCGCCGTCGGCAGGCAATCCGCCATCCGCCGCTGGCCTGCAAGGGATTGACGTGGCGGGGATTTCCAGCATCGCCGCTGTCCAGTTCCTGCACAGTGAACGGCGCGTAGCGGCACACGCCTACAATGGGCGGCCCCGCCAGCCGACGTGCCCGCCATGACCGATTCCCCCCTGCCCATCGATGACCCGATCGCCGCTACCCGCCTGTGGCTGGAGCGCATCGTCATCGGCCTGAACCTGTGCCCGTTCGCCAAGGCGGTGTATGTGAAGGAGCAGGTCCGCATCGTGCTCAGCGATGCGACCACGCCCGAAGCGCTGGTTGAGCAGCTGGCCGAGGAGCTGGTGCTGCTGCGCGATACGCCGGCCGAGCAGATCGATACCACGCTGATCGTGCACCCGCAGGTGCTGACCGACTTCCTCGACTACAACGATTTCCTCGACAACGCCGACGCGGCCATCGAGGCGCTGGACCTGCAGGGCATCCTGCAGGTGGCCAGCTTCCACCCGGACTACCAGTTCGAAGGCGTGGCGGCGGACGATGCCAGCAACTACACCAACCGCTCCCCCTTCCCCACCCTGCACCTGCTGCGCGAAGACAGCGTGGCGCGCGCGGTGGACGTCTATCCGGACCCGGACGTGATCGTCGAGCGCAACATCCAGACCCTCGACCGCATCGGCGTGGACGGCTGGCACCGCCGCCTGCGTGGCGAGGACCTGACGTGAGCACGGTGCCATCGATTGCCCCATGGCCGGTCGCGCCGCTGTCGGGCAAGGTGGTGCTGGTCACCGGCGGCGCCAACGGCATCGGCCGTGGCATTGCCCAGTCCGTGCTCGGTGCAGGCGGCCGCGTGCTGATCGGCGACCTCGACGTGGACGCAGGGCAGGCCTGCCTGGACGAATGGCAGCGCGGCGATGACGCCGCGTTCCAGCGCCTGGACATCATGGACGAAGCCAGCGTGCGCGGTTTCGTCGCGGCCGCGCTGCAGCGTTTCGGCCGCATCGATGGACTGGTCAACAATGCCGGCATCGCCGCACCGCACGGCACGCTGCTGCAGGACATGGACTGGGAGGAATGGCAGCGCCGCCTGTCGTCGCTGCACGGTGCCTTCCTGTGCAGCAAGCACGCGCTGCCGGCGCTGTCGGCGAACGCTGCGGGCGCGATCATCAACATCGCCTCCACCCGGGCCTGGCAGTCCGAAGCGCACAGCGAAGCCTACGCCGCAGCCAAGGGCGGGCTGGTCGCCTTCACCCATGCGCTGGCGATCAGTGCCGGCCCGGCGGTGCGGGTCAACAGCATCAGCCCCGGCTGGATCGGTACGACGGCGTGGCAGGCGCCTTCGCGCCGTCACGCACCCGCGTACTCGGCCATCGACCACGCACAGCACCCGGTCGGTCGTGTTGGCCGCCCCGAGGACATCGGTGCGCTGGCGGTGTACCTGCTGTCCTCACTGTCCGGCTTCAGCACCGGCCAGGATTTCATCGTCGACGGCGGCATGACCCGGAAGATGATCTACGCCGAATGACCCGCCTCCGGTAGTGCCGGCCGCTGGCCGGCATTCCGGTGGATCCACGCCCTGCGTGGATAACGGAGACGTGCCAACCAGGGTTGGCCCCGCCACACTGAGGGTTTACGCCATGCCCGAGTGGCGCAGCAGCGCGTCGATCTGCGGGGCACGACCACGGAAGGCCTTGAAGTTCTCCGCTGCCGGACGGCTGCCACCCCGCGACAGGATTTCATCGCGGAAGCGTGCGCCGGTTTCGGCCACTGCCTGCGGGGCTTCTTCAAACGCCGCGTAGGCATCGGCGCTGAGCACCTCAGCCCACTTGTAGCTGTAGTAACCGGCAGCATAACCGCCGGCGAAGATGTGGCTGAACTGGTGCGGGAAGCGGTTCCAGACCGGCGGAGGGTTCACCGCCACCTCGGCGCGCACGCGGTCCAGCAGGGCCAGCACGCTGTCCTGTGCCGGTTCGAACTGGCTGTGCAGCAGCATGTCGAACAGGCCGAACTCCAGCTGGCGCACGGTGGCCATGCCGCTGTGGAAGTTGCGCGCGGCCAGCATGCGCTCATACAGCGCGCGCGGCAGCGGCTCGCCCGTGTCCACGTGCGCGGTCATGCCCTGCAGGTGCGCCCATTCCCAGCAGAAGTTCTCCATGAACTGGCTGGGCAGTTCCACTGCATCCCATTCCACGCCATTGATCCCGGCCACACCCAGCTCGCCGATACGGGTCAGCAGCTGGTGCAGGCCATGGCCCATCTCGTGGAACAGCGTGGTCACCTCGTTGTGGCTGAAGGTGGCCGGCTTGCCGTTGGCGCCACGTCCGAAGTTGCACACCAGGTAGACCAGCGGCGTCTGCACTTTGCCGTCGGCGCGCACGCGACGGTTGCGGCAGTCATCCATCCACGCGCCACCGCGCTTGCCCTCGCGGGCGTACAGGTCCAGGTAGAACTGGCCAACCAGCGCGCCCTGCGCATCGACCAGGCGGAAGAAGCGCACGTCTTCGTGCCAGACCGGCGCGCTGTCCTCCTGCACATGCAGGCCATACAGCTGCTCGATCACCGAGAACAGGCCGCCCAGCACCTTCGGTTCGGTGAAGTACTGCTTCACTTCCTGCTCGGAATAGCTGTAACGCGCCTGCTTCAGGCGGTCGGCGGCGAACGCCAGGTCCCAGGCCTGCAGGTCGTCGATGCCCAGCTGCGCGCGTGCGAACTGCTCCAGCTCGGCCCGGTCGCGGGCCGCGAACGGCTTGGCACGCGCGGCCAGGTCGCGCAGGAAGCCAAGCACTTCGGCCGGGTCCTGCGCCATCTTGGTCGCCACCGAGTAATGGCCGTACGAATCGAAGCCGAGCAACGCGGCCAGTTCGGCGCGCAGGGCCAGAATGCGGTCGATGTTGCCACTGTTGTCCAGGGCCTCGTCGCCGAACTCGGACGCACGCTGCGCGCTGGCGCGGTACAGGATCTCGCGCAGGTCGCGGTCTTCGGCCCAGGTCTGCACCGGCAGGTAGCACGGCATCTGCAGGGTCAGTTTCCAGCCGGTCCTGCCGTCCTTCTCTGCCGCAGCGCGCGCGGCGGCCTTCACGTCTTCCGGCAGGCCCTGCAGCCGCGCTTCGTCCTCGATGAACAGCGACCATGCATCGGTGGCGTCGAGCACGTTCTGCGAGAACTTGGCCGACAGCGCCGACAGTTCCTCCTTGATCGCAGCGAAACGCTGCTGCGCCTCCGGCGCCAGCTCGGCACCGCCCAGCCGGAAGTCACGCAGCGTGTTGTCCAGCACCTTGCGCCGGGCTTCATCGAAGCGTGCTGCCTCCGGGCTGGCGGCCAGTGCCTGGTATTGGCGATACAGCGCCAGGTTCTGGCCCAGCGCACTGGCGAAGCGGGTCACCCGCGGCAGATTGCTGTTGTAGGCCTCACGCAGTTCGGGCGTGTTGACCACGCCCTGCAGGTGGCCGACCAGCCCCCAGGCGCGCCACAGGCGCTCGGTGGCATCGTCCAGCGGGGTCACGAAGGTCTGCCAGGTGACCGGCTGCACCTGCTCGGCCGCGCTGACGGCGGCTTCGGCCTCCGCCAGCAGCACGTCCAGCGCCGGCGCCACGTGCTCGGGGCGGATCGCCTCGAAGCGCGGCAGGCCGGAAAAATCGAGCAGGGGGTTGGCAACGGTCACGGCAGATCTCCAGGGGACGGGCCCGGCACGCGGGCAGCGTTCCCGATATGGCGCTGCCAGGTGCGGCTGACAAGGGGGCGTGCATTGCCGTTCACGTCGGCCTGACGGCCGCGCGCCGAAGCTCTGGCTGCGGGGGAGTCCGCAGCGGTACTTACCGAACGAGGCCCTACATGGAAGGTCTGGCTGCAGTTGCATCCACCGCACCGCCGCGCTAGCTGGCATTGACCGCCAGTGCGGCCGAGCTGGCCTGGATCGCCGCGCTGTGCGATGCCGGCGACGACGCCCCGCGCCATCTGCAGCAGCTGCAGGCGGTGCTGCAGCAGGGGGGCACCTTCAACGACGCCCAGGAGTGGTACCCGTTCGAGGTGATCGAGCGCGGCGCCAGCCAGTTGCAGCTGGGCCACGAACGTGAGTTCGTGATCTGCGTGCTGCTGTGGCTGCAGGCGCTGGCCCAGGGCCGCGCCAGCATCCTGGACCCCAGCCTGCACCTGGATGACCGCGCGATGGATATCGAGGCGTTGCCGGACGCGCTGCGCGACGCCGTGCTGGATGCGTTCACTGCGGCGGGATATTGAGACGGCCCGGCGACGGGCAGAGTCGACGGTGGGTCGACCATCGCGCGCAGCGCGGCAATTTCACGACCTGAACGGAGAGCAGTCGAGCAACCGTCGACGCTGCCCAGCCGATGCAGATCCGGCCGTGCGTGCCGTGCTACAGCGCTTCCAGGCTGCACCACGGCAGTTCGGGCAAGCCCTGCCCGGCGACCGCTGCGGCCAGCTGTGCGTCGGCGCCGTCGACATCGATCCCCATCCGCGCGTACCACGCCGGGTCGTAGTAACTCTGCGCATAGCGCTCGCCGCTGTCGCACAGGATGCTGACGATGCTGCCGCGGTGGCCCGCCTCGCGCATCCACTGCGCGGCCTGCAGCACGCCGATGAAGTTGGTCCCGGTCGAGCCGCCGACGCGGCGCCCCAACTGCCGGCTGACATGGCGCATGGCGGCCAGGCTCAGCGCATCGGGCACCTTCACCATCGCATCGACGCTGGTCGGGATGAAACTCGGCTCCACCCGCGGCCGGCCGATGCCTTCCACGCGCGAACCACCGCTGCAGGTCAGCGCGCGCCAGTCCTGTTCACCCGCCACAGCGGCCCTGTAACCATCGAAGAACACCGACACTTCCGGGTCCGCGCACAGGATGCGGGTGTCATGCCGGCGGTAGCTGACATAACGGCCCAACGTGGCTGCGGTACCGCCGGTGCCGGGGCTGCATACGATCCATTCCGGAACCGGGCTGGGCTCTTCGGCCATCTGCTTGAAGATGGACTCGGCGATGTTGTTGTTGGCGCGCCAGTCGGTCGCGCGCTCGGCATAGGTGAACTGGTCCATGAAGTGGCCGCCGGTTTCGCGGGCCAGCTTTTCCGAATCACAGTTGAGGTCGCAGGCGCGCTCGACCAGGTGGCAGCGGCCACCGTGGAACTCGATCGCGGCGATCTTCTCGGGCGAGGTGGTGGCCGGGATCACGGCGATGAACGGCAGGCCGAGCAGGCGCGCGAAATAGGCTTCGGACACCGCCGTCGAGCCGCTGGACGCTTCGATCACGGGCCTTCCTTCGCGCAGCCAGCCATTGGCCAGCGCGTACAGGAACAACGAACGCGCCAGCCGATGCTTGAGGCTGCCGGTGGGATGGCTCGATTCATCCTTCAGGTAGAGGTCGATGCCCTCGAACCCGGGCAGTGCCAGCGGGATCAGGTGCGTATCGGCGGAACGGTTGAAATCGGCTTCGATCTTGCGGATGGCGGCGGCCACCCATTCACGCTGCGACATGGCGGGCAATCGTCTTCAGGACGGAACGGTGCGATCCAGCCATTGTACGTCGCAGTGCCGTCAGGTGCCGGCCGGTAGAATGGGCCATCCGGCCGGCAACGGCCCTGTCTGAAGGACCTCCCCCATGACCATTCCCGCCTTGCGCGATGTTCCCGGCGTCGCCGCCCAGGCCCCGGCCGAAACCAGCGGCTTTGTGTTCAACCACACCATGCTGCGGGTCAAGGACATCACCGCCTCGCTGGACTTCTACACCCGCGTGCTCGGCTACCAGCTGATCGACAAGCGCGACTTCCCCGAGGCCCAGTTCAGCCTGTACTTCCTGGCCTATGTTCCGGCCGGCGCGGTGGTGCCGGAAGACGACAGCCAGCGCCGCCTGTGGATGGCCGGCCTGCCGGGCGTGCTGGAACTGACCCACAACCACGGCACCGAGACCCAGCAGGGCGCGGTCTACCACGACGGCAACAGCGACCCGCGCGGCTTCGGCCACATCTGCGTGTCGGTGCCGGACATCGAGGCGGCCTGCCAGCGCTTCGAAGACCTGGGCGTGGCATTCCAGAAGCGCCTGACCGACGGCCGCATGAAGAACCTGGCCTTCATCAAGGACCCGGACGGCTACTGGGTCGAGATCATCGCCAACTGACAAAAAGGGGACGGAGGGGATTAAGCCGTTTCTGGCACTATTGGCCGGAAGCGACTTAATCCCCTCCGTCCCCTTTTTTGCGAGGTTCGCATGGAAACGATGGAACTGCACCGCGGCCGCTTGATCGACCACCTGCAGCTGGTGGTGCGTGACCTGGCCGCCAGCCGCCGCTTCTACCAGGCGGTGTTCGATACGATCGGCGTGCCGCTGGGCGGCGAAGGGCCGGACTTCTTCTGGGCCGACGAGCTGTTCATTTCCAGCGCCAGCAGCAAGGCTGCCGCCGGCCAGTTGACCGGCCGCCACCATCTGGCGTTCCAGGCACGTGACAGCGCGACCGTCGATGCCTTCCACACCGCCGCGATCGCCGCCGGTGGCACCGACAACGGCGCGCCGGGCGAACGTCCCTACCATCCGGGCTACTACGGCGCCTTCGTGCTCGACCCGGATGGCAACAACATCGAAGTGGTCTACCACGGCCCGGCCAGTTACAGCGCCGATTCGGTGAAGGTCACGTTCTGATTTCACCGGCGCCGTGAACGAAGAAGCCGGGCAATGCCCGGCTTCTCTGCATCCAGCGCTGCTGGCCCTCAGTGGGCCGCCATGTAGATGTCCTGCAGCACGGCCTTTTCCAGCTCCAGCTCGCCCAGCAGGTTCTTCACGATATCGCCCAGGCTGAGGATGCCGACCAGCTGGTTGCCGTCGGTCACCATCAGATGACGGCGCCGCGAGTACGTCATCAGCGACATGGCCTGCTTCAGCGTGGCGTCCGGCGCAATGCCCTCAAGGCCGGTGGACGGCAGGCTGGAAATCACCCGGCGGCCGGCCTGCGGGCCGTCGTCGGCCAGGGTACGCACGATGTCCTTCTCGGAAATGATGCCGACCGGGGCATCGTCCTTCATCACCACCAGCGCAGCGATCCTGTTCGCGCTCATCTTGTGGGCGGCGGCACCGATCGTGTCTTCGGCATCGATGGTGATGACAGCTTCTTTCTTGGATTGCAGGAGTTCGCGGACGTTCATTCTTGTTTCCTGGTGCAGGTCACTGAAGTCAAAAAAGTGTGCTCTTCCGATACGCCCCCTCCCCGGGAACAGACCTTTCAGCGCACGTCTGGCGCACCCGGCTGCCGCATCGAATGGTTCGGCAGGCGACGTGCTGCAACGCGAACGAGGAAGGGTTCAACCGCTCAACCCGGACCTCGGTCGAATCGATTCTACGACTGCGACCCTCGGTCACTACCGGCATCGATGGGACAGTTCGTCGTGGGAACCAACTGACGATCCAGAGAATGGCACCGCGGCTGAAACCGCCGCTGAATACTGCCGGCCCTGCGCATTAAAGATTGACGGACGCCTGCCGCCCGCGGACAGAACAGCCGGCCGCTGTCCCACTTGGCGCTGCCACCGCTGCAAACGAAAGGGGGCCACGCGGGCCCCCTTCGCTTGCAGCGTCGCCGCCATCCGACGGCTGTTACTCCACCGTCACGCTCTTGGCCAGGTTGCGCGGCTTGTCCACGTCGGTGCCGCGTGCCAGCGCGGTGTGGTAGGCCAGCAGCTGCACCGGGATCGTGTGCACGATCGGGCTGAGCACGCCGGCGTGGCGCGGGGTGCGGATCACGTGCACGCCGTCGGACTCATTGAAGTTGCTGTCCTGGTCGGCGAACACGAACAGCTCGCCACCACGGGCGCGCACTTCCTGCATGTTCGACTTCACCTTCTCCAGCAGGCTGTCGTTGGGGGCGATCACCACCACCGGCATGTCCTCGTCCACCAGCGCC
>NZ_JCAFUK010000027.1:0-45235 GCF_059371235.1 Stenotrophomonas sp. YJH_SMC_29
CCTTTTTCGTTTGCGCGCCTGCCCGCCGCTGCGCGGCCACCTGGCCGTCGCCGGCCGATTTCCGTGATTCTCCATCAAGCCCGGCCCGACCCCGCCGATACCTTCATCAGCGCTGGTCAGGCCCTGCCCGACCGCCCCGCCCGGGGCCGCTTCCACCCTGGCATCAGGGCTGAAAACCCCGGGAAAACAGCTTCAGGCCACGAATTCTGGCTTCAACGGAATTCACGGCTAAAGGTTGTTGACAAAGCGCCGTTATTCATTTGGCAACGGCGAAGCACACAGCCACACAAAAAAACAGGCGGCGCTTCGTTCCATTCACCAACGGGTTCCATATAAGAGGAGACGACCCCATGGCACAGGTAATCAACACCAATACGATGTCGCTCAACGCTCAGCGCAACCTGAGCACCAGCGGCAGCTCGCTCGCCACCACCATCCAGCGCCTCTCGTCCGGCCTGCGCATCAACAGCGCGAAGGACGACGCGGCCGGCCTGGCCATCAGCGAGCGCTTCACCACCCAGATCCGTGGCCTGGACGTGGCCATCCGCAACGCCAACGACGGCATCTCGCTGGCCCAGGTCGCCGAAGGTTCGCTGAACGAAGTGGGCAACAACCTGCAGCGCATCCGCGAACTGGGCGTGCAGGCCTCCAACGCCACCAACTCTGCCAGCGACCGCAAGGCACTGCAGGCCGAAGTGACCCAGCTGGTCTCGGAAATCGACCGCGTCGCCAAGCAGGCCGACTTCAACGGCACCAAGCTGCTCGATGGCAGCTTCACCAGCCAGCTGTTCCAGGTGGGCGCCAACGCCGGCCAGGCCATCGCGATCAACAGCGTGGTCAATGCCAAGGCCGATTCGCTGGGTGCGGCCACCTTCGCCAACGGCTACACCGGCACCGCACTGGCGGTGGACAAGGCGACGACCGACACCACCTACTCCGGCCTGCAGGTCTCGGTGACCCCGCCGGGCGGCACCGCCACCACGGTCACCATCAGCGACTTCACCGTGAAGGCCGGCGAGTCGATCACCTCGGCCACCGCCGCGGCGATCAACAACAAGCTGGGTGAAACCGGTGTGGTGGCCTCGGTCAATGCCGGCGTCATCAGCCTGGCCTCGGTCAAGGACGGCCAGACCTTCGCCCTGGGCGTCAGCGCGGCCACCCCGCCGGCCGGCGCCACCGCTGCGACCATCGCCGGCCTCGGCCTGACCGAAACCAGCACCAACGGCGGCACCCTGACCGGTGCAGCGGTCAGCTTCGTCAAGGACCTGAACGTCACCACCGCCGAAGGCGCACAGAAGGCGATGTCGATCGTCGACAAGGCCCTGGAATCGGTCAACAGCGTCCGCGCCGACCTCGGCGCAATCCAGAACCGCTTCACCTCGGTGGTGGCCAACCTGCAGACCTCCTCGGAGAACCTGTCCGCATCGCGCAGCCGCATCCGCGATACCGACTTCGCCAAGGAGACCGCCGAACTGACCCGCACCCAGATCCTGCAGCAGGCCGGTACGGCCATGCTGGCCCAGGCCAACCAGGTACCGCAGAACGTGCTCAGCCTGTTGCAGCGCTGACATGAGCCGCCCCCGGGGCACGTCGGGGGCGTCTAACCCAACTCACGTGCAACCGCTCAAGGACCTCTCCTCATGGCACAAGTCATCAACACCAATACGATGTCGTTGAATGCTCAGCGTAACCTGAGCACCAGCGGCAGCTCGCTGGCTACCACCATCCAGCGCCTGTCCTCCGGTTCGCGCATCAACAGCGCCAAGGACGACGCCGCCGGTCTGGCGATCTCCGAGCGCTTCGGCACGCAGATCCGCGGTACCGACGTTGCCATCCGCAACGCCAACGACGGCATCTCGCTGGCCCAGGTCGCCGAAGGTTCGCTGACCGAAATCGGCAACAACCTGCAGCGCGTCCGCGAGCTGTCGGTGCAGGCCTCCAACGCCACCAACTCGGCCAGCGACCGCAAGGCGCTGCAGGCCGAAGTGACCCAGCTGGTCAGCGAAATCGACCGCGTCGCCAAGCAGTCGGACTTCAACGGCACCAAGCTGCTGGACGGCTCGTTCTCCAGCCAGCTGTTCCAGGTCGGCGCCAACGCCGGCCAGGCCATCGCCATCGACAAGACCATCGATGCCAAGGCCAATGCCCTGGGCGGCGCCAAGTTCGACACCAACGCGCTGGCCCTGGCCGACCCGGGCACCAACGCGGACTTCAGCACCAGCGGCCTGCAGATCAACGGCGTTGCCATTGCCGACGTCTCGGTCAAGCAGGGCGCCGACGCCGCTGCCACCGGCAAGGCCTCGCGCGAAGCGCTGGTCACCGCGATCAACGCCAAGATCGGCGAAACCGGCGTCTACGCCGAAGTGAACGGCACCGCGGGCGTCACCCTGACCTCGGTCAAGGACAGCGTCAACGCCGATGGTTCGTTCAAGGCCATCACCGCAACCCCGGGTACCTGGACCGGCGCCACCGCGCCGACCTTCACCGCGTCCACCGCCGCCCCGGCCGCCAAGTACGCCAGCGACCTGGACGTCAGCACCGTGAAGGGTGCCCAGCAGGCGATGGAAATCGTCGACAAGGCCCTGGGTGCGATCAACAGCACCCGCGCCGACCTCGGTGCGATCCAGAACCGCTTCACCTCGGTGGTGGCCAACCTGCAGACCTCGTCGGAAAACCTGTCGGCATCGCGCAGCCGCATCAAGGACACCGACTTCGCCAAGGAAACCGCCGAACTGACCCGCACCCAGATCCTGCAGCAGGCCGGTACGGCCATGCTGGCCCAGGCCAACCAAGTGCCGCAGGGCGTGCTCAGCCTGCTGCGCTGATCCGCTCGATGATCGACCTCCGGGCGCTGCATGACGCGGCGCCCGGATCCTGAAACACGTTCCACCTTCGCCAAAGGAAAAGCACCATGGCACAAGTCATCAACACCAACACCATGTCTCTGAATGCTCAGCGCAACCTGAGCACCAGCGGCAGCTCGCTGGCTACCACCATCCAGCGCCTGTCCTCCGGTTCGCGCATCAACAGCGCCAAGGACGACGCCGCCGGTCTGGCGATCTCCGAGCGCTTCGGCACGCAGATCCGCGGTACCGACGTCGCCATCCGCAATGCCAACGACGGCATCTCGCTGGCCCAGGTCGCCGAAGGCTCGCTGACCGAAATCGGCAACAACCTGCAGCGCGTCCGCGAGCTGTCGGTGCAGGCTTCCAACGCCACCAACTCGGCCAGCGACCGCAAGGCGCTGCAGGCCGAAGTGACCCAGCTGGTCAGCGAAATCGACCGCGTTGCCAAGCAGTCGGACTTCAACGGCACCAAGCTGCTGGACGGTTCGTTCTCCAGCCAGCTGTTCCAGGTCGGCGCCAACGCCGGCCAGGCCATCGCCATCGACAAGACCATCGATGCCAAGGCCGGCTCGTTGGGCACCTCGACCTTCGCCACCGGCGCGACGGCTGCCCTGGCTGCCAGCACCGACGGTGCCCGCTTCTCCGGCACCGTGATGGGCGTGGACATCGGCACGGTTGAAGTGAAGGCCGGCGCCACCACGGCCGATGCCTCCAAGGCCGTCGCCACCGCCATCAACGCCAAGATCGGCGAGGCCGGCATCTACGCCGAAGCCAATGCCGACGGCACGCTGAAGCTGAGCTCGGTGAAGGAAGGCAAGGCCGTTGCCGCTGCCGACATCGCGCTGATGCGCAGCGACTACGACGCGACCGCCAAGACCTGGGGTACCGCGGCTGCGGCAGGCGCCTACACCGCTGGCGCCGATACGGCGGCCAACGTGCAGAAGCTGGACGTGAGCACCGTGCTCGGCGCCCAGCAGGCCCTGGAAGTGGTCGACAAGGCCCTGGGTGCGATCAACAGCACCCGTGCCGACCTCGGTGCGATCCAGAACCGCTTCACCTCGGTGGTGGCCAACCTGCAGACCTCGTCGGAAAACCTGTCGGCGTCGCGCAGCCGCATCAAGGACACCGACTTCGCCAAGGAAACCGCCGAACTGACCCGCACCCAGATCCTGCAGCAGGCCGGTACGGCCATGCTGGCCCAGGCCAACCAGGTGCCGCAGGGCGTGCTCAGCCTGCTGCGCTGATCCACGGCAAGAAGGCGCCGCTACCGTCGGATCGAACCGACGGTAGCGGCAACCGGGAAGCCACGATGCACGAAGGCGCGGGCCATGCCCGGCCCGGGATCACTCCCGAACCGGCTTGGCATCGCCCGCTCCTGCGGACCTCTCTTTCAGCGCTGTACCTTTGACTGTACGTACCGGGCGGCTTCGTCTCCCCCCGATTGTCAGTAGCCTGATCCCTCCCCTGCATTGGGGGAGGGTTTTTTGCAGACCCCCGGCAGCCCGCGGTGAACCCACCCGCACCCTGCCCCAGACCTCCTGCAACCCGCGTGCCAGAACCTGCGCCAGAGCATTGGCACGGCACGTGCATCAACGAAGTCCTCAAGACCCAGCGGCGCAGGCCGCTATTTTCGTTGACGACGGGCCACCGCACAGCGGCCAGGCCCGGATACCAGGAGAAACGACGTGGCAGACTTTGGATACGGTGGCATCGGCTCGGGACTGGACATTTCCAGCATCGTCAACCAGCTGGTCGCAGCTGACCGCAAGCCCGCCGACAATGCGCTGAACCTGCAGCAGTCCAAGGCCAAGATGCAGCTGTCGTCGATCGGCACCGTCACCGCGGCCTTCGACAAGCTGAAGACGGCGCTGACCGCGCTGAAGGCCAGCACCGCGTTCGACACGCGCACGGTGACCGCCAGCAAGGGCGGCGACAAGGGCACCGACGAGATCCTGACGGCCTCGGTCGCGCTGTATGACGTCGGCACCACCAAGGCGGCGGCCTCCAACGGCACGCACGTGGTCAACGTCACCTCGCTGGCCACCGCGCACAAGCTGATCGCCGATACTTCGGTACCCAAGACCGACACGTTTGCTGCCGGAACCTTGACGCTGACCGTCGGCGTGGGCGACAACGCCAAGACCATGAACGTGGAGGTGGAGGACGGCGACACGCTGACCACCATCCGCAACAAGATCGACGCGGCCGGCCGCAAGGAAGGCGTGCAGGCCACCCTGATCAGTTCCGGCGACAACCAGTACCTGTCGATCGCCCAGGAGAAGACCGGTGCCGCCAACGCGATCAAGCTCGAATACGGCGGCAGCGATGCCAAACTGGGCGGCCTGGTCAACAGCCTGAAGCAGAACACCGCCGCCGCCGATGCCGAGCTGACCATCGATGGCGTCAAGGTCGTCAGCGCCAGCAATACGGTGGCCGATGCGGTCCCGGGCCTGACCCTGAACCTGAAGATGCCGGGCACCAGCACGGTGACCATCAGCACCGACACTGCTGCGGCGACCAAGGTGATGCAGGAGTTCGTCACCGCGTACAACGCCGCACTGGCGGCCATCAACACCGAAACCAAGTACGACGCCAAGAGCAAGGAAGCCTCCACGCTGACCGGCGATGCGCAGATGCGCGGCGCCACCAGCCAGCTGCGCTCGGTGATGTCGAGCGTGCTCAAGGACCTGGCCGGTGACAAGCTCGATGCCAAGGCGATCGGCCTGGACACCCGCGGCTACCCCAACGCTGACGGCACGCTGATCCTGGACACCACCAAGTTCGCCGCCGCCCTGGCCAGCCAGCCAGAGAAGATGCGCCAGGCGATCACCGGTGATACCGGCGGTGCCGGCAAGCTGTACACGCTGGTTGACGGTTATGTGAGCACCACGGTCGGCAAGGAAGGTGCCTTCGTTGCCCGCACCAAGGGCCTGAACACCACGCTGGACAACATCGACAAGCGCCGCAAGGACCTCGACACGCGCATGAAGAGCGTGGAAGAGCGCTACAAGAAGCAGTTCCTGGCGCTGGACAGCCTGATGGGCAAGCTGCAGCAGAGCAACACCGCGCTGCAGCAGCAGCTGGCCCAGTTGAACCGCTGACGGAACGTGCGAGGCACTCAAGTTTGCCGCGCCATGCACCGATAACGGACGCAACAGCAATCATCGCCGCGCCGTCGGCACCGGTCCCCGCGATCACCCGACGGCACCCCGCGCAAGGAGAATCACGAATGTACGGTTCCAGCCGTCAATATGCCGAGCAGTACCGCCAGGTGGGGGTGACCAGTGCGGTCGCCGATGCCGATCCGCACAAGCTGGTGGCGATGCTGCTGGCCGGCGCGCTGGAGCGCGTGCGCCGCGCCCTGGCCAGCCTTGAACGCGGTGACCAGGCCGGCAAGGGCAAGGCGATCGGCGAAGTCTGCGCGATCGTCGGCCACCTCAACGGCTCGCTGGACCACGAGGCCGGCGGCGAGATCGCCGGCAACCTGTCGGCACTGTACGACTACGTGCTGCAGCGCCTGACCGAAGCCAACCTGCACAACGACCGCGCCGCGCTGGATGAATCGCTGCAGCTGCTGGGCGAGATCGACAGCGCCTGGAACGCGATCCCGCACGAACAGCGCCGCCCCGCCGCGGTGGCACCATGAGCCTGCACGCGCTGCATGCGCAGCTGGATGCCTTCGAGAAGGCGCTGGGCGATGATGCGCTCGACCGGGCCGACAGCCTGCTCGACGGCCACGACAGCACCCTGCACGCCCTGCTCAGCCAGCCGCTGACCGCGGCCGACCACGCGCCGCTGAGCGCCCTGTTCGAGCGCCAGCAGAGCCTGCTGGGCCTGCTGCGCCAGCGCCGCGACGCCGTAGCCGCGCAGATGAACGATGGCCAGCGCTCCCTTCGCGCCGCGCATGCCTACCTGCAGGCAGAATCGCTGGCATGACCCAGTTGCCGACCACGTCGCTGCACCATCCGGCCGAAAGCGAGCTGTTCGACGAAACGCTCAGCTGCGAACTGGCGCTGCCGGCCGAGTTCCAGGCAGGCAGCGCAGCCGGCCGCACCAGCAGTGCCGAAGGCCTGCTGCGCAGCCTGGCACTGGTCGAGGACAGCCGCGTCGACGAGCACGACGAACGCAACGAAGCCAGCCTGCAGTTGCAGCGGCTGGAAGCCAAGCTGGACCTGGCGATGGTGCTGCTTGGCCGGCTGGTACGCCAGCAGGGCCAGGAACTGACGCTGCGCCCGGTGCGCTGGTCGCGGCGCGGCATCCGCCTGCAGCTGGGTCCGCGCAGCGGCGCCAGCCCCGGCCAGGCCGGGGTGGTGCGCCTGCAGCCCAGCGACTGGCTGCCCGACCACATCGACCTGCCGGTGGAGGTCGTCGCGGAAGCCGCCGACGGTAGCGGCGGGCACTTCCTGTGGCTGCGCTTCCAGCGCTTGGGCGATGGCCTGGAGATGGCGATGGAGCGGCACCTGTTCCGCCTGCACCGCCGCCAGGTGGCCGAGGCACGCCGCGCACGCTGAAACCCGTCCCCTTGGCGCTGCACGGCCGACCCTTGGCGCGCCCGTTCAGCTAAGTTAAGGTGGATGCCCCTACACGGATCTGCTGCGTGCCTGTGCGAGTTCTCATCGTCGACGATCACACCCTTGTCCGCGCCGGCCTGGCGCGGCTGCTGCAGGGGTTTGCCGACGTGCAGCTCGTCGCCGAGGCCAGCAACGCCGAACAGGCACTGCAGCTGTCCCTGCAGCACGCACCGGACGTGGTGCTGATGGACCTCTCGCTGCCGGGCCGCACCGGCCTGGAAGCGCTCAGCGACATCCGCCTGCGTGCTCCCGGTACCCGGGTGGTGATGATGACCATGCACGACGATGCTGCCCACGTGCGCGATGCGCTGGATCGTGGAGCTGTCGGGTTCGTGGTGAAGGACGCCGCACCGCAGGAACTGGAACTGGCACTGCGCGCCGCGCACGCCGGCCAGGTGTTCCTGAGCCCGCAGATCTCGGCCAAGATGCTGGCGCCGATGCTGGGCCGCGAGAAACCCACCGGCATCGCCGCGCTCTCACCGCGCCAGCGCGAGATCCTGCGCCGCATCGGCAAGGGCGAGAGCAACAAGGAAATCGCCGCCGATCTCGGCATCAGCGTCAAGACGGTGGAAACCCATCGCGCGCGGATGATGGAATCGCTGGGCTGCCGCCGCGCCAATGACCTGCTGCTGCTGGCCGCGCGCCATCAGCACGAGCTCGAGTGAGCGCCGGTCCCGGGGTCAGCGCCCTTTCCCGTGGAAAAGGACCTGACCCTGCGACACCCTGCATCGGCGACGAAATCCCGTCACCCCGACATTCCCTGACAGGAATCCGTACCGCAGCCGCCGCGCGCCCACCGGCTTCGCCACGACGAATCAATGACTTGGCGTCGCATTTCGTCAATTTCCCGCGTCCGTGTAGGGAATCCCCCTACACCCTGTCGGGAGTTCCACGAAATGCATCAGGAACCCCCCGATTCCGTCCTCGCCGGATGAAAAGCAAGATGCGTTCCACAAGGCGCCGGGGAGCGGTGCCGGGGAACCACGATGAAGGCTGCACTCTCGACCCAGCTGGGCCAGCAACTCCACCTCACCCCGCAACTGCTGCAGTCGATCCGGCTGCTGCAGCTCGATGGCCTGCACCTGGAGCAGGAAATCCAGCGCCTGCTGGACTCCAATCCGCTGCTGGAGATCGAAGAGGCCGAGGCCCCTGCTGCCGACGCCACCGAAGCCAGCACTTCCACGATCGATACCGCCGCCTTTGACGAGCTGCCCGAGCCGTCGATGTGGGACGTGGCCGGTGCCAGCTGGCAGGACGGCGACGACGACCGCATGGCGCGCATCGCCGCCGGCGAGTCGACCGACCCGCAGCTGCGCGTGCTGCAGCGCCTGTCGCTGGACATGGACGATCGCCAGCTGGCGGTCGCCGCCTTCTGGCTGGACCAGTGCGATGAGGCAGGTTACCTGCAGGCGCCGCTGGCACAGCTGCAGCTGCTGGCCAGTGCCCAGTTCGACATCGCTGCCGACGGGGTGGAAGCCATCCGCCAGCAGCTGCTGCATGGCGAGCCCGCAGGCATGGCCGCCCAGGACCTGCGCGAAGGCCTGCAGGCGCAACTGCGCAGCCTGCACGGCGTCGTGCCGGCCCGCCACCTGGCCGCCCGCATTCTCGACGGCGCGCTCGAAGCGCTGGCCGCGCACGACTACCCCGCCCTCGCCCGCCTGCACGATGCCGAGATCGACGACGTCCGCGAGGCCGTGCGCCTGATCCTCTCGCTGCAGCCGCGCCCGGGCGACAGCCTGCTGCCCGAACGCAACGCGGTGGTGGTGCCGGACGTCGTCGCCTGGCACGCCGACGGGCAGTGGAAGGTCGCCCTGAACCCGGCCACCAGCCGTCGCGTGTCGATCAACAGCCAGTACGAACAGGTGCTGGCCGAAACCAGCGACGCCGCCCCGGCGCTGCGCGAGATGCTGCAGGAGGCGCGCTGGTTCAGCCGTGGCCTGTCGATGCGCTACGACACCCTGCTGCGTACGGCGCGGGTGATCGTCGAGCGCCAGGCCGCCTTCCTGGTGCGCGGCGAAGAGGCCATGGCGCCGTTGACCCTGAAGGAAGTGGCCGAGGAAATCGGCATGCATGAGTCCACCGTCTCGCGCATCACCACCGGCAAGTTCCTGCAGACCCCGCGCGGCACCTTCGAGCTGAAGCACTTCTTCGCCGTGCGCCTGGAGGGCGCCAGCGTCTCTGGCCAGGCGGTGAAGGCCATGGTCCGCCGCCTGATCGACGCCGAACCGGCCGGCCGCCCGCTGGCCGATGAGGCCATTGCCGGCCTGCTGTCGCGCCAGGGGGTGAACATTGCCCGCCGAACCGTCGCAAAATACCGAGAACAACTGGATATCGCCCCGGCCCGCGAACGGCGCCGGCTCAGCGCCAGGCAACCCCAGCTGGCCCGGGTGGGCTGAAAAGGATGTTGGACATGAACAAGCTCACGGTCCTGCTGGTCGATGACCACGAGGGCTTCATCAACGCGGCGATGCGCCATTTCCGCAAGATCGACTGGCTGCAGATCGTCGGCAGCGCCGGCAACGGCCTGGAAGCGATCGAGCGCTCGGAAACGCTGCGCCCGCAGGTGGTGTTGATGGATCTGGCCATGCCGGAAATGGGCGGCCTGCAGGCCACCCGCCTGATCAAGTCGCAGGACGATGCGCCGTACATCGTGATCGCCAGCCACTTCGACGACGCCGAGCACCGCGAACACGCGCTGCGCGCCGGCGCCGACAACTTTGTCAGCAAGCTGTCCTACATCCAGGAAGTCATGCCGATCCTGGAAGGCCTCAGGGAGGAACAGTCGTGAGCGAATCGCGCATCCTGGTGCTGGACAACGACGCCGTGCGCGCAGAGCGCACCGTTGCCCTGCTGGAATTCATGGACTTCAACCCGCGCTGGGTGTCCGACGCAGCCGACTTCGACCTGGGCCGCCAGCGCCAGAACGACTGGATGGCGGTGATCGTCGGCAGCCTGGACGACAGCGCTGCCAGTACCGCGCTGTACCACTGGCTGGGAGGCAGCAGCCTGCCGCCGCCGGTGCTGCTGGCCGACGGTGATGCCGCTGCGTTTGCCCTGCAGCACGGCCTGCACGAAGCCAACATCTGGCCGCTGGAAACGCCGCTGCGCCATGCGCAGATGGAGGCCCTGCTGCGCCGTGCCAGCCTCAAGCGCCTGGACGCCGAGCACCAGGCCGGTGCCGCGCAGGACCAGGGCCCGACCGGCAACGGCCCGGCGGTGACCGCGCTGCGCACAATGATCGAACAGGTGGCCGCGTTCGATACCACCGTGCTGGTGCTGGGTGAATCCGGTACCGGCAAGGAGGTGGTGTCACGCGCGATCCACCAGCGCTCGCCGCGCCGCGATGGCCCGTTCGTGGCAATCAACTGCGGCGCCATTCCGGCCGACCTGCTGGAAAGCGAACTGTTCGGCCACGAAAAGGGTGCCTTCACTGGCGCACTGACCGCGCGCAAGGGCCGTTTCGAAATGGCCGAGGGCGGCACCCTGCTGCTCGACGAAATCGGCGACATGAGCCTGCCGATGCAGGTGAAGCTGCTGCGCGTGCTGCAGGAACGCAGCTTCGAGCGCGTCGGTGGCAACCAGACCATCCGCTGCAACGTGCGCGTGGTGGCCGCGACCCACCGCGACCTGGAGACCCGCATCGCCGAGGGCAAGTTCCGCGAGGATCTGTTCTACCGCCTCAACGTGTTCCCGATCGAAGTGCCCGCGCTGCGCGAGCGCCGCGAGGACCTGCCGGCGCTGGTGGAAACCATCGCCGCGCAGCTGGCCCGCACCGGCCGTGGCGAAGTGCGCTTCACTCCCGAAGCGCTGCAGGCGCTGTCCAGCTACGAATGGCCGGGCAACGTGCGCGAGCTGACCAACCTGGTCGAGCGCCTGGCGGTGCTGCATCCGGGTGGCTCGGTGCGCGTACAGGACCTGCCGGCCCGCTATCGTGGCGACGCCGCACTGGCCGCGGTGGCCGCACCGGCACCGGCAGCACCGGTGGCCAGCGAAGACCGCCTGGACCTGCGCAGCTTCTCGTTCCACACCCCGGGCAGCGGCAACCAGCCGGCGCTGGAACACGGTATCGCCGTCAATCGCCCGGCGGCGCCGGCGGCACTGCCCGACGATGGCCTGGACCTGCGCAACCACATGGCCAACATCGAACTGGGCCTGATCAACGAAGCACTGGAACGCACCCAGGGCGTGGTCGCCCACGCCGCCCAGCTGCTTGGCCTGCGCCGCACCACCCTGGTGGAAAAGCTGCGCAAGTACGGCATCGAGCGCGAGCAGGCCGAGCTGGCCGGCTGAACCGCGCTACCAGCATGAAGGGGGCACGAACGCCTGGGCTTGCCCGGGCGTTGGTGTTTGTGGGATTTGCAACTATTCCCAATGCGCTTCGCTCCGGGACGCAATAGCCTCAAGGGTTGCGATTGCCACCGAGGAATGTCATGAGCGAGACCTTTGAAGGCTCCATGCAGGAAATACTGGAATCCATGCTCAGCGTTTGTCTGGAGTACGGAGAGAATCGCGTGGATGGTGTGTACCTGTACGGCGCAGCGGAAGCTGGTACTTCCTCTGCAGACGTCTTCTATGAAATAGGTAGTGGCATCTACAGGATTCACGAGTTGAACGACTCTCCCGTCACCCGGGATGGGCAGCAGTTTGATGTATCAGATGACCGTGGGTTCGCCTTGCTGAACCTTCTTCTGGACGACTTTGACCGCTTGATTGAGCTTCATGAAGGTCACAATCGGGAGCCTCCTACCCAGCTAAAGGCGCACTTCGACGCCGTTACTGGAAAGCTAAGCCTCAAGTTCAGCCATGACCTTCATTTCACCAATACCGAGGATCTCCTGCCGAGTGACTTTTTCGAAGCGTGGCTCCAGGAAGTGAAGGAGCGCACCTCAAACGCCAGTGTCGACGGTTGGCCGGGAGCGCAATTCCGGAAACGAAGATGAGGCCATCGTGGTCAGCTGACCCCGCTTCATTTCCACGTTTTCCTAGAGACAACCCGGCCGCAGTGCGGAGCATGGCAAGGACACCCCAACGAGGTCCCACCATGCATCGCCTTGCCCTGCTCGCCGCCCTGCTCTGCCCAGCCCTGGCCACCGCGGCCAACTGCACCCTGCCCGCCACGCTCGACCAACGACAGTTCACCAACCTCAGCGACCCGTTGCACGCGCCGGACAACCCCAACGCCGGACGCATGGTGCAGCTCAGCTTTGCTGGCAGCCAGTACGTGCTGGACATCCTCGGCACCGACCTCCGCATCGCCGGCAGCTACCGCTACCAGCGTCTGGCCCCGCATATCACGGAAATCCAGATGACCGAGGCCCATCCGGCCGGCCCCGCCCACTACACCCTGCTGCTGACCTGTCAGAGCGACCGCCAGGGCCGTTTCATCTACACCCAGCATGACGGCCCCATCGCACCGCGCCAGCGCCAGAATTCCGGCCGATGGACCCTGCAGCCATAGGCCAGAAAACCGACGCCGGTTAAATGACGCCGCCAATGGGGTCAGAGCCCGTTGCGTTGCAACGGGATCCGACCCCGTGCCAACCAACGGTCGGCACCAACCATCAGTAGCAGGTTCCAACAGATCGCGGCCACCTGTCGAAGGCGGGGTGGGCCCGGTTGCGGGGTGTCCGCGGCATGAATGCCGCGGCCAAGCCCCCAAGGACGGGTTTACGGCGTCCCCGTAACCGGACCCACCCCGCCATCCCTCCGCAGACCCGCTTCTGCTGTTGCTCCGGCTTCGGCCGTTGCCGTTGAGGTTGCCGGCCAGCGGCCGGCACCACCGCGGGGCGCGGGGTGCAACCCCGCACGCACATCCAATCTCCTCACGTCACTGAATCGAAAACCGGTTTCGGCACGGCACTTGCACTGGCTACAGCAGACAACCCCATCCCTGTTTCTGGAACCGTTGCAGATGTCCCACTCCGTCACTTCGATCCTTTCGCAGATCCGCTCCTATCAGACCCAGATGGGACAGCCGGCGCTCAACCCGCTGGGCGAAACGCCGCGCAGCAATGCCCTGCCGGGCACGGTGCTGGACGCGCCGCAGGTGCAGCCGGCCAGCTTCACCGAAACCCTGCGTGGTGCGATTGCCGGCGTCAACGATGCGCAGCAGAAGTCCGGCGCCCTCGCCAAGGCCTTCGAGATGGGCGACCCCAGCGCCGACCTGGCCAAGGTGATGGTCGCTTCGCAGCAGTCCCAGATCGCCTTCCGCGCCACCGTGGAAGTCCGCAACCGTCTCGTCCAGGCTTACCAGGACGTGATGAACATGCCGCTGTAAGGAATAGAGACGCATGGCACTGACGCTCTCCAAGGACAGCCTGAACGCCGAGAAGGCCGGGCAGTGGTTCGACCGCCTGCAGAGTCTGCAGATCACCCGTCGGCTGGGCCTGATGGCAATGATCGCGGTGGCGGTGGCGGCAGGCCTGTCCGTGTTCTTCTGGTCGCAGAAGCCGGGCATGGTCCCGCTGTACACCGGCCTGGACCAGAAGGCGACGGCGGAAGCGACCGACCTGCTGCGCGCCGCGCAGATTCCGTTCGCACTCGACCCGGCCACCGGTGGCATCACCGTGCCGGAAAAGAACCTGCACGACGCTCGCCTGAAGCTGGCCGGCTCCGGCCTGACCGACAGCGGCAAGCTCGGCTTCGAGCTGATGGAGCGCGATCCCGGCTTCGGCGTCAGCCAGTTCGTGGAAAGTGCGCGTTACCAGCACGCACTGGAAACCGAGCTGTCGCGCACCATCAACACGCTGCGCCCGGTGCGTGATTCACGCGTGCACCTGGCCATTCCCAAGCCCAGCGCGTTCACCCGCCAGCGTGACGTGGCCAGCGCCTCGGTCACCCTGGAACTGCGGGGCGGGCAGCAACTGGAACGCAGCCAGGTGGACGCCATCGTGCACATGGTCGCGGCCAGCATTCCGGACCTCGCGCCGGAACGGGTGACCGTGGTCGACCAGAGCGGGCGCATGCTCAGCATCACCGACCCGAACAGCGAAGCGGCGGTCAACGCCGCCCAGTTCGAGCAGGTGCGCCGCCAGGAAACCTCGTTCAACCAGCGCATCCGCGAGCTGCTGGAGCCGATGACCGGCCCCGGCCGGGTCAATCCGGAAGTGAGCGTGGACATGGATTTCTCGGTGACCGAGGAAGCCCGTGAGCTCTACAACGGTGAACCGCAGAAGCTGCGCAGCGAGCAGATGAGCGAGAACACCACCAGCACCCCGGGCCCGCAGGGCGTGCCGGGCGCGACCAGCAACAGCCCGCCGGGCCAGCAGGCCGCACCGGCCACCGCGCAGGCCCCGACCGAAAGCAGCAAGAACGCCACCCGCAACTACGAGCTGGACCGCACCCTGCAGCACACCCGCCAGCCGGCCGGCCGCATCAAGCGCGTCTCGGTGGCGGTGCTGGTGGACAATGTGCCGCGTGCCGGTGCCAACGGCAAGATGAGCCCGCAGCCGCTGTCGGCTGCCGAACTGACCCGCGTCGAAGCGCTGGTCAAGCAGGCCGTCGGCTTCAACGCCGAGCGTGGCGACACCGTGTCGGTGATGAATGCCCCGTTCGTGCGCGAGACCACGCCTGAGGAAGGCCCGGCGTGGTGGGAGCTGCCGTGGGTGCACGATGCCGGCCGCATGCTGCTGGGCGCGGTGGTGGTGCTGGCGCTGCTGTTCGGCGTACTGCGCCCGGCGCTGCGCGCGATCACCGGCCAGAACAGGAAGGACGACCCGCAGGCACTGGAGCCGCACACCGCAGACGTGCAGCTGGTCGATGACGATGGCACCCCGCTGCCGGCCTTGGGCGCCGACCGGGCCAGCCTGGCCGGGCCGGACGCACTGGCCCTGCCGGTGGATTCTTATGAGGAACGACTGCGGATGGCGCGTGAAGCCGTGAAGACCGACTCCAAGCGCGTGGCCCAGGTGGTCAAGGGTTGGGTGGCCAATGACTGAGGCAACCCTGACCGGCGTGCAGCGCGCCGCCGTACTGCTGCTTTCGCTGGGTGAGCTGGACGCGGCCGAAGTGCTGCGCCACATGGAACCCAAGGAAGTGCAGAAGATCGGCATCGCCATGGCCACGATGACCGACATCACCCGCGAGCAGGTGGAACGGGTGATGGACCAGTTCGGCCAGGAGCTGGGCTCGAAGACCTCGCTGGGCGTGGGCTCGGACGACTACATCCGCAACATGCTGGTGCAGGCGCTGGGCAGCGAGAAGGCCGGCAACCTGATCGACCGCATCCTGCTGGGCCGCAACACCACCGGCCTGGACGCGCTGAAGTGGATGGACCCGCGCGCGGTGGCCGACCTGGTGCGCAACGAGCATCCGCAGATCATCGCCATCGTGATGGCGCACCTGGAAACCGACCAGGCCGCCGACGCGCTGAAGCTGCTGCCCGATCGCACCCGCGTGGACGTGCTGCTGCGCATCGCCACCCTCGACGGCATCCCGCCGAACGCGCTCAATGAACTCAACGAGATCATGGAGCGCCAGTTCGCCGGCAACCAGAACCTGAAGTCGTCGAACATCGGTGGCGTGCAGTGCGCGGCCAACATCCTGAACTTCATGGACAGCGGCCAGGACCAGGCCATCCTGGGCGAGATCGCGCGCATCGATGCGCCGCTGAGCAACCGCATCCAGGACCTGATGTTCGTCTTCGACGATCTGGTCGACCTGGACGACCGCGAGATGCAGCTGGTGCTGCGCGAAGTCAGCGGCGAGCGCCTGGGCCTGGCCCTGCGCGGCGCCGACATCAAGGTGCGTGACAAGATCACCCGCAACATGTCGCAGCGCGCGGCCGAGATCCTGCTGGAAGACATGGAGGCCCGCGGACCGGTGCGCCTGTCCGACGTGGAAGGCGCGCAGCGCGAGATCCTGGCCATCGTCAAGCGCATGGCCGATGAAGGCACCGTCACCATCGGCGGCAGCGCGGAGGCCATGCTGTGAGCAACGTCGTGCGCTGGCTTGCCCCGGACCTGCTGGCCCAGCCCGAACCGCTGCTGGAGCAGGAGGACGCGTTCGAACTCACCGAGCCGGACCCGGAACACGAACCGGAGCCGCCGCTGCAGCTGCCGACCCTGGAGGAAATCCAGGCGATCCAGGACAGCGCCGAGAAGGAAGGATTCGATCAGGGCCATGCCGAAGGCTACGGCCAGGGCCAGGCCGAGGTGCGTCGCCTCGCCGCGCAGATCGAAGGCATCCTCGACAACTTCAGCCGGCCGCTGGTGCGGCTGGAGAACGAAGTGGTCGGCGCCCTTGGTGAACTGGCGGTGCGCATCGCCGGGGCGCTGGTCGGCCGCGCCTACGAGGCGGAGCCGGCACTGCTGGCGCAGCTGGTCGGCGAAGCGATCGACGCCGTGGGCGGCAGCACGCGCGAGGTGGAAGTGCGGCTGCATCCGGATGACATCGCCGCGCTCGCCCCGTTGCTGAACCTGTCGCCGGCGCAGCGCCTAGTACCGGATACCAGCCTCAGCCGTGGCGACCTGCGCGTGCACGCCGAAGCGGTGCGCATCGATGGCACCCTGGAAGCCCGCCTGCGCGGTGCGCTGGATGCGGTGATCCGCCAGACCGGAGCGACGGCATGAGCGCTGCACCGCAAACCACGACGCCGCCGGCCGACTGGGCCGTGGCCCGCAACCTGCGCCTGGCCCGGCGCCTGGATGGCCTGCGCGTGGATACCGCGCATGGCCGTGGGCTGATCCGCGAGGGCGTGCTGCGCCGCGCGGTCGGCCTGACCCTGGAAGCGGTCGGCTGCGAGGCGCCGCTGGGCGCCAGCTGCAAGGTGGAAGTGGTCGATGGCGGCTGGGTCGATGCCGAAGTGGTCGGCTTCGCCGGCGAACGCACCTACCTGATGCCCAGCGCCGAACTGCACGGCCTGCTGCCCAATGCCCGGGTGGTGCCGTCGGCGCGACGTGGCGGCGTGGAAGTGGGTGAAGGCCTGCTCGGCCGCGTCATCGACAGCGACGGCGTGCCGCTGGACGGCAAGGGGCCGATCCGCGCCGAAGGCCACGTTGGCATGGCCGGCGTGTCGATCAACCCGCTGGCGCGTGAACCGATCACCCAACCGCTGGACGTGGGCGTGCGCGCGATCAACGCGCTGCTGCCGATCGGCCGCGGCCAGCGTGTCGGCCTGTTCGCCGGCTCCGGCGTCGGCAAGTCGACGCTGCTGGGCATGATGACCCGCTACACCGCCGCCGATGTGATCGTGGTCGGCCTGATCGGTGAACGTGGCCGCGAAGTACGCGATTTCGTCGAGACCACGCTGGGCGAGGAAGGCCTGCGCCGCGCGGTGGTGGTGGCCAGCCCTGCCGACCGGCCACCGTTGGCGCGCCTGCACGGTGCCTACCGTGCCACCGCCATCGCCGAGTGGTTCCGCGACCAGGGCCTGAACGTGCTGCTGCTGATGGACTCGCTGACCCGCTTTGCGCAGGCGCAGCGCGAGATCGGGCTGTCGGTTGGCGAACCGCCGACCACCCGCGGCTACCCGCCGTCGGTGTTCGCCAAGCTGCCGGCGCTGGTCGAGCGCGCCGGCAACGGCGCAAAGGGCCGCGGCTCGATCACCGCGTTCTACACCGTACTGACCGAAGGCGATGATCCACAGGACCCGATCGCCGACGCCGCGCGCGCGATCCTCGATGGCCACATCCTGCTTTCGCGCCGCGTGGCCGACAGCGGCCTGTACCCGGCCATCGACGTCGAATCGTCGGTCAGCCGCGTGGTCACGGAAATCGCCGACGAGCCGTGGCGCCTGCGCATCCGCAAGCTGAAGCGACTGGTCTCGGCCTACTCGGCCAACCGGGACCTGATCGCGATCGGTGCCTACCAGCGCGGCAACGACGCGGCCACCGACGAAGCCCTGGAACGCTGGCCGGAAATCATGGAGTTCCTCGGCCAGGACGTTGCCAAGGCCGCAGATCTCCCGCACAGCCAGGCGGCGCTGCAGCGCCTGGTGGAACAAGAGAGTTAAGCCATGAACCAGTCCAAGCGCATCGATCCCCTGCTCAAGCGGGCCCAGGAACACGAGGACGCGGTCGCCCGCGACCTGGCCGAACGCCAGCGCGTGCTCGACACCCATCTGTCGCGCCTGGACGAACTGCGCCGCTATGCCGAGGAGTACGCCAACGCCCAGATGGCAGCGACCAGCCCGGCACAGCTGCTGAACCGCCGCGCCTTCCTTGATCGCCTGGACAGCGCGGTCGAGCAGCAGCAGGCCACGGTCAACGGCAACCGCGAAAAAGTGGAGGCCGAGCGCGCGCGCCTGATCCTGGCCAGCCGTGACAAGGCGGTGCTGGAGCAGCTGGCCGCCAGCTACCGCGCGCAGGAAAAGGTGGTGACCGACCGCCGCGACCAGCGCGAGATGGACGATATCGGTGCGCGGCGTGCGCGCCTGGTGCAGGCCGAAGATCAGGACGGCACCGAGCAGGGAGGCCGCCCGTGATGCCCGCTCCGCTCGCCAGCAGCGCCAACACCGCCACGCCAGCCGCCAGCAACAGCGCTGCGCGTGCCCCGCGCAGCGAAGGCGGCAAGGACTTCAGCCAACTGCTGCAGGGTGGCGCACCCTCTTCACCTGCGCCTGCCGGCGGCGCCGCGACGCCGACGCAGACGCCATCCACGCCCAGCCAGCCATCGACCGCCGACAGCCATGGCCAGGCACCGGGCGAACGCAGCGCAGACGGCGAAGCGGCAACCGCTGAAACGACGCCGCTGCCGCCCGTTGCCGTGACCCCGGCTGGAGCCGGCACCGACAAGGACAAGCCTGCCGCAACCGAGGACGCCCCGTGGCCACCGCTCGGCCTGGCCGGCCTGGTGCTGGCGATGCCGACGCCCGTGGATCCGGCCGCCGCCCTGCCGACCACCGCTGCGCCATCGCTGGCCAGCGACGGTAGCGCGCTGCCCGCTCCCCCTGCCGCGAACACGGCACTGCCTGCAGCCGCGCCGGCAGCGGCAAGCGCAGCGCCAGTGGCGGCCGACGGCAAACCGGCGCCCACCAACGCTGACGACGCCACCGCACTGCCCCTGCCGGAGATGATCCTGCCCGGCAAGCGCAGCGAGCGCGCCGAAGGCAGCGACGTGGCCGCCGTTGGCGACCGCGCCAGTGCGCCGCTGCTGCACGCACCGCCAGCGGCCGCCGTGCAGGACCTGAAGGCCGCACTCGCCACCGGCACCGCGATCTTCAATGGCGAACCGACGCCCAAGCCCGTGCTCGGTGACGAGGGCTTCGATCAGGCCATCGGCGCACGCCTGGGCTGGCTGGCCGACCAGAAGATCGGCCACGCCCACATCCGCCTGAGCCCGGACGACCTGGGACCGGTCGATGTGCGCCTGCAGTTGAACGGCGACAAGGTGCATGCCAGCTTCAGCAGCCCGCACGTGGACGTGCGGCAGGCACTGGAAAGCAGCCTTCCGCGGCTGCGCGAGCTGCTGGGCGAACAGGGCTTCCAGCTGGCCCACGCCGACGTCGGCCACCAGGCACCGGGCGGTGACGGCAATGCGTCGGGCCAGCCCGGTGGCAGCGGCCTCACCCGCGACGGAGAACCGACGCCGGGCGACACCAGCGTGTCGGCCGCACAGTTGATCCGCCAGCGCGGCTTGCTGGACGCCTACGCCTGACAGGCGTGCCGACCAAGGTTGGCACCCACCAGCGCTGGGCGCTTGGCACCCGCCCGGGCACCCTGCACCAGCGCCAGCGAGGATCGGCACCCTCCCGTCCGCGCCTCCGACGGAATTCCGTCGCACCCCACTGCCCCGCCTTCGGCACACCCCTTGCATATCCCGGTGAAGCAACCCTCAGGAGCTTCACCCCGTGGCCGCAGCCGCTGACAAAACCAAGAAGACCGCCGAGAAGGACAAGGCCGCCAAGCCGCGCAGTCCGATCCTGATCACCGCACTGGTGGCCGTACTGGCTGCCGCTGCCGCTGGTGGCGGCGTGTGGTTCTTCACCCAGTCCAAGCACGAAGAGAAGACCGCGCAGGCGCCGAAGAAGAGCGCGACCCCGGCCCCGGCGCAGTACTTCGCGCTGGACCCGGCGTTCGTGGTCAACCTCAATGGCCCGGTCGACGGCCCGCGCTACCTGCAGCTGGAGGTCCAGCTGATGACCCGCGACCCGGCCGCACTGGAAGCGATCAAGACCCATGCCCCGGCCATCCGCGCGCGCCTGCTGATGCTGTTCTCGCAGGTCAGCCCGGACCAGATCGCCGATGTCGCCGGCAAGCAGAAGCTGCAGGCCAGTTCGCTGGCCGAGGTGCAGAAGGTGCTCAAGGCCGAGACCGGCAGCAACGGCGCCGACGATCTGCTGTTCACCAGCTTCGTGACCCAGTAAGGGCCCACCGATGAATGATCTGCTGTCCCAGGACGAGATCGATGCCCTGCTCCACGGCGTGGACAGTGGCGCGGTCGAGACCGATGCGGAACCCCCGTCAGGCGAAGCGCGTTCGTACGACTTCGCCAGCCAGGACCGCATCATCCGTGGTCGCATGCCGACCCTGGAAATGGTCCACGAGCGCTTCGCGCGCCTGTGGCGGATCGGCCTGTTCAACCTGATCCGGCGCTCGGCCGAGCTGTCGGTGCGCGGCATCGAACTGATCAAGTTCAACGACTACATGCACTCGCTGTATGTGCCGACCAACCTGAACCTGATCCGCTTCAAGCCGTTGCGCGGCACCGGCCTGATCGTGTTCGAGCCGACCCTGGTGTTCGCCATCGTCGACAACTTCTTCGGCGGCGACGGGCGCTACCCCACCCGCATCGAGGGCCGCGAGTTCACCGCCACCGAAATGCGGGTGATCCACCTGCTGCTGAAGCAGACCTTCGCCGATCTGCGCGAAGCGTGGGCACCGGTGATGGACGTCGACTTCGAGTACATCAACTCGGAGATCAACCCGCATTTCGCCAACATCGTGACCCCGCGCGAATACGTGGTGGTGTGCCGCCTGCACGTCGAGCTCGACGGCGGCGGCGGTGACATCCACGTCACCCTGCCCTATTCGATGCTGGAACCGATCCGCGAACTGCTCGATGCCGGCATCCAGAGCGACCGCAACGACCGCGACGAGAGCTGGGGCAAGACCCTGCGCGAGCAGCTCAACATCGCCGAAGTCACCCTGTCCAGCGTACTGGCCAGCAAGCGCATGACCCTGCGCGACCTGACCCAGCTGAAGGTCGGCGACATCCTGCCGATCGAGCTGAGCCCGCAGGTGCCGCTGTGCGTGGAGAACATTCCGGTGTTCACCGGCGAGTTCGGCATCGCCAACGGCATGAACGCCGTGAAGATCACCGCTACCCATCCGCCGGGCACCCGCCCGCGCGTACCCGTCATCCAGGAAGACCCGCAATGAACGATATCGACGCCCTCGAACCGACCCCGGCCCAGTTCAGCAGCCTGCAGGCCGACGAGGCCAACGGTCCGGACCTGAACCTGGACGTGATCCTCGACGTGCCGGTGACCCTGTCGCTGGAGGTCGGTCGTGCCCGCCTGCCGATCCGCAACCTGCTGCAGCTCAACCAGGGCTCGGTGGTGGAACTGGAGCGCGGCGCCGGCGAATCGCTGGACGTGTTCGTCAACGGCACCCTGATCGCACACGGCGAAGTGGTGGTGATCAACGACCGCTTCGGCGTGCGCCTGACCGACGTGGTCAGCCCGAGCGAGCGGATCCGGAGACTGCGTTGAGCCCGCTGGCCTCCACCCTGCTGGCGGTCGGCAAGACCGCCGCCCCGATCGGTCCGCAGGTCGGTCAGCATGCGGCCGCCGCGCCCAGCCTGTTCGGCGCGGTGCTGGCGCTGCTGGCGGTGCTGGCGCTGGTGATCGGCCTGGGCTGGCTGCTCAAGCGCATGCCCGGCAGCGGCTTCCGCCCGGCCGAAGGCATGAAGCTGGTGGCCAGCCTCAGCGTCGGCGCCAAGGAGCGCGTGGTAGTGGTGGAGGTCAATGGCCAGCAACTGCTGCTGGGCGTCACCGCCGGCGGCATCAACACCCTGCATGCCCTGCCCGAACCGCTGCCGCCGCCGGCACCGGTGCGCGTGCCGGACTTCAAGAACCTGCCGAATTTCGCCCAGCTGCTGCAGCAGCGGCTGCGCAAGGATCCCTGACATGCGTGTCACCCGTACCCGTCTTGCCACCCTGATGCCGTGGCTGCTGTTGCTTGCCCTGTGCCTGTTGCCGGCGCTGGCGTTCGCCGCGCCCGGTGCCCCGGCCACCCCGCTGCCGGACGTCAATGTCGGCAAGATCGGCGGCCAGCCGGTCAGCCTGCCGCTGCAGACCCTGCTGCTGATGACGGCGATCACCCTGATCCCGTCGATGCTGCTGGTGCTGACCTCGTTCACCCGCATCATCATCGTGCTGGGCCTGCTGCGCCAGGCGCTGGGTACCGGCCAGACGCCGTCCAACCAGGTGCTGCTGGGCCTGGCCCTGTTCCTCACCGCGATGGTGATGATGCCGACCTGGGACAAGGCGTGGAGCGCGGGCATGGCGCCCTACCTCAACGGCGACATCGACTTCCAGACCGCCTGGACGCTGACCACGCAGCCGCTGCGCGGGTTCATGCTGGCGCAGATCCGCGAGACCGACCTGATGACCTTCGCCGGCATCGCCGGGCATGGCACCTACGCCAGCCCCGACGCGATCCCGTTCCCGGTGCTGGTCGCCTCGTTCGTCACCAGCGAACTGAAGACCGCCTTCGAGATCGGCTTCCTGATCTTCATCCCGTTCGTGATCATCGATCTGGTTGTGGCCAGCGTGCTGATGTCGATGGGCATGATGATGCTCTCGCCGATGCTGGTGTCGGCGCCGTTCAAGATCCTGCTGTTCGTGCTGGTCGATGGCTGGGTGCTGACCGTGGGCACGTTGGCGGCCAGCTTCAATCCGGCCTGATATCCCCACAAAGCGCCGTCGAGCATGGCTCGACGCTGCACAAGCAGATGGAACCCGAATGTCTCCCGAACTTGCCTTGACCGAACTGCGTGGCGGCCTGATCACCGTGCTGTGGGTCGCCGGCCCGCTGCTGCTCACCGTGCTGGTGGTGGGCGTGGTGGTGGGCGTGGTGCAGGCCGCGACCCAGCTCAATGAACCGACCATTGCCTTCGTCGCCAAAGCGGCAGCGCTGACCGCGGTGCTGTTCGCGCTGGGCAGCCTGCTGATCGGCCACCTGGTTGAATTCACCACGCTGCTGTTCCAGCGCATTCCACACCTGATCGGCTAGGGCACGCGCTTCGATGGACGCCGCGACACAGATGGCGGCCGACGGCCTGCAGGCCTTCGGCATGATCGGCACGGTGCTGTGGACCATGCTGCGTATCGGCGCAGTGGCGATGGCCATGCCCATGGTCGGCACGCGTGCGGTGCCATCGCGGGTGCGCGTGGTGCTGGCCGGCACCCTGGCCATCGCACTGGCCCCGCTGCTGCCGCCGGTACCGGACTGGACCGGCTTCGACGCGGCTACAGTGCTGACCATTGCCCGTGAACTGGCCATCGGCGTGTCCATCGGCTTCATGCTGCGGCTGGTGTTCGAAGCCGGCGCGATGGCCGGCGAACTGATCGCACAGGGCACCGGCCTGGCCTTCGCGCAGATGAGCGATCCACTGCGCGGGGGAACCTCCGGCGTGATCGGACAGTGGTTCTACCTGCTGTTCGGCCTGCTGTTCTTCACCGCCAACGGCCACCTGGCGTTGATCTCGCTGCTGGTGGACAGCTATCGCGCGCTGCCGATTGGCGCCCCGCTGCCGGACCCGCATGCCTTCTTCAGCATCGCCCCCACCTTCCTGCTGACCGTGCTGCGCGGCGCGCTGAGCCTGGCCATTCCGCTGACCGTGGCGATGCTGGCGGTGAACCTGGCCTTCGGCGTGCTGGCGCGTGCCGCCCCGGCGCTGAACCCGATCCAGCTGGGCCTGCCGGTCTCGCTGCTGCTGGGCCTGTTCCTGCTGGCCCTGCTGGCCGGGGAAATGGGACCGCCGGTACAGCGACTGTTCGACGCCGCCTTCCAGGCTGCGGACGCGGTCACACACTGACCCGGTCATCACGAATTGCCGCTTGAAGTCCCCCCCGGTCTGCGCGTTAGAGTGAATGCGCGGCAACCGGGGGGATGCCGCACCTGGCCGGCGCCCGTCCGCGTCGGCCTGCCTCATGCATGCCCCACCGTAGTTTCCGTCGACAGGCAGGTCCGGGAGACTGACGAATGCTGGTAGGCACGTACAACCCGTGGCTGGTGGCGATCTCACTGCTGGTTGCCGTGATGGCGTCGTACACGGCGCTGGCGATGGCCGGACGCACGGTCACCGCCCCCGGCAAGGGCGCGGCCTGGTGGTGGCGCCTGGGCGGCGGCTTTGCCATGGGCCTGGGCATCTGGTCGATGCACTTCATCGGCATGCTGGCCTTCGACCTGCCCATTCCACTGGGCTACGACCTGCCCATCACCCTGCTCTCGCTGGCGCTGGCGATCGCCTCGTCGGTGTTCGCACTGTGGCTGGTTTCGCTGCGCACCCTGCCCCATCCGCGATTGGCCGGTGGTGCTCTGCTGATGGGCACCGGCATTGCCGGCATGCACTACGTCGGCATGGCGGCGATGCGCATGCAGCCGGGAATCGACTACGACCCGGGCTGGCTGCTGCTCTCCCTGGTGGTGGCGGTGGCCGCGTCGTGGACCGCGCTGTACGTGGCGTTCCGCCTGCGCGCGCAGCGCACCCGCGTCGGTGACCGGTTGGCAGCCGCGGGCCTGCTCGGCCTGGCCATCGTCGGCATGCACTACACCGGCATGGCCGCCGCGCGTTTCCCGGAAGGCAGCATCTGCGGCGCGGCGGTCGGCGATGGCCTGCAGAGCGAGTGGCTGGCGATGCTGGTGGTGGTGCTGACGGTCGCGATCCTGGCGGTAGTGCTGGTGGTTTCATGGCTGGACCAGCGGGTGGAGGCGCAGCTGCTGCGGCTGCGCAACTCGATGCTGAGCACCTCGTTGACCGATGCCCAGCAGGAACTGACCCAGGCCGCGCTGCACGATCCACTGACCCGCCTGCCCAACCGCCTGCTGCTGCAGCGGCGCATCGTGCAGGCGCTGGCCGAAGCCGAACAGGGCGGCAACCGCTTTGCGGTGATGTTCATGGACCTGGATGGCTTCAAGCAGGTCAATGATGCCTACGGTCATCAGGCCGGCGACGCGCTGCTGGTGGCGGTGGCCGAGCGTACCCGGCAGCTGCTGCGGCCCAACGACATGCTGGCCCGCCTGGGCGGCGACGAGTTCGTGCTGGTGGTGCGCATCGAGCACGACGAAGACCTGCCGACCCTGGCCCGGCGCATCCTGCAGGCGGTGGGCAGCGGTCCGCTGCTGCAGGACAACGAACTGCAGGTGACCGCCAGCATCGGCGTGGCGATCTGCCCGGACCACGCCGCCAGCGAGCGCCAGTTGATGGCCTTCGCCGACGCGGCGATGTACCAGGCCAAGGAGTCCGGTCGCAACGCCTTCGTGCTCTTCGCTGACTGGATGAACGACAGTGCCGAACAGCAGTTCCGGCTGCTGGCCGACCTGCGCCGGGCCATTGGCAGCGAGCAGTTGTTCCTGCACTACCAGCCCAAGATCCGCGTGGCCACGCAGAAGGTGGCGGGTGCCGAGGCGCTGATCCGCTGGAAGCACCCGGAGCATGGGCTGATTCCGCCGGACCGTTTCATCCGCCTGGCCGAGCGCAGCGGCGCGATCAACGAGATCGGCCGCTGGGCGCTGGACCAGGCCTGCCGCCAGCTGCGCCACTGGCACGATGCCGGCCACGAAGGCTGGTCGATATCGGTGAACCTGTCGCCAGTGCAGTTCGGCTCGCCCCACCTGCTGCGCGACGTGCGCGAAGTGATCGAGCGCCATCGCATTCCCGCGCGCCACCTGGTGCTGGAGATCACCGAAAGCACGGTGATGCGCGACACCGACACCAGCCTGCGCCTGCTGCAGGCGCTGTCGGCGCTGGGCGTGGGCATCTCCATCGATGATTTCGGGACGGGCTATTCCAGCCTGCTGTACCTGAAGCGGCTGCCGGCCACCGAGATCAAGATCGACCACGCCTTCGTGCGCGACCTGGAACACAGTGCCGAGGACGTGGTGATCGTCTCGGCGATCGTGGCGCTGGGCCACGCGCTGGACATGGACATCGTCGCCGAGGGCGTGGAGACCGCTGCGCAGCGCGCCTACCTGGAGCGCCTGGGCTGCGACTTCCTGCAGGGCTACCTGCTCGGCCGCCCGGTCGACGCGGCGCGCTTCATGCAGCTGCACGACCTGCCGCGGCCGCGGGTGGAACTGGCGCAGAGCCCACCGCCGCAATACCCGCCCGGCTGACACCGGGCCACGCACGCCCGCCATCACGGAACGATTCCTGCGGCACTCTCCTGTAGAGCCGAGCTCATGCCCGGCTGTGCTTCGCGCCTGGCCCCAACCGTAGCCGAGCGTGGGCTCGGCTCTACAGAACGGGCTGTCGGTAGATCCACGCCATGCGTGGAACGGTTCTTGCACGCACTCCGGCAACCCCTGCCGCAGTGCCCGTGATGTCCGAGAACGAATCCGCCGGCGAAAAGACCGAACAACCCACCGAAAAACGCCTGCGCGATGCCCGTGAACAGGGCAACCTGCCGCGCTCGCGCGAACTCGGCACCGCCGCCGTGTTCGGCGCCGGCGTGCTGGCGGTGATGGCCATGAGCGGCTCGATCGGCCGCGGCGCCAGTGCCTGGATGAAGCACGCGCTCAGCCCGGAACAGAGCCTGCGGCAGAACCCGAAGGAACTGTTCGGCCACTTCGGCGACCTGCTGCTGCAGTTCATGCTGGTGATCGCACCGCTGGTGCTGGTCTGCCTGCTGGCCAGCTTCGTCGCCCCGCTGGTGATGGGCGGCCTGCGCTGGTCGCAGAAGGCCTTGCTGCCCGACATCAACCGCATGAACCCGATGAGCGGGCTCAAGCGCCTGTATGGCCCGGAGGCCATTGCCGAGTTCACCAAATCGCTGCTGCGCGTGGCCTTCGTCGGCGTCGCCGCCGGGCTGGTGGTCTGGACCGGCTTCGACACCCTGCGCGGGCTGATCCACCACCCGCTGGAGACGGCCATCACCGACGGCCTCGGCTTCACCCTGCGCCTGCTGCTGGCCACCGCCGGCGCGATGCTGGTGCTGGCCGCCATCGATGCGCCGTACCAGCGCTGGAACTGGATGCGCAAGCTGAAGATGACCCGTGAAGAGCTGCGCCGGGAAATGAAGGAGAGCGAGGGCAGCCCCGAGGTGAAGGGCCGCATCCGCCAGCTGCAGCAGCAGATGGCCAACCGCCGGATGATGGAAGCGGTACCCACCGCCGACGTGGTGGTGGTCAACCCCACCCACTACGCGGTGGCCCTGAAGTACGAGGGCGGCGCCATGAACGCCCCCACCGTGGTCGCCCTGGGCGTGGACGAGACCGCCCTGCGCATCCGTGAAGTGGCCGACGGCAACAAGGTCGCGATCGTCTCTGCCCCGCCTTTGGCACGCGCCTTGTATCGGGAAGGCCAACTCGGAAAGGAAATCCCCGTGAGACTGTATTCGGCCGTCGCCCAGGTCCTGTCCTACGTCTACCAGCTGCGCGCCTGGCGCACTGGCCCGATGCCGGACGCCCCGCACATCCAGGTGGATGAATTCGGTAAGGGAGGCCGCCCGTGAGCGCCCAGCCCTCCGCCGGCTTCAACACCCGCCGCGCCCTGGAAATGATCCGCCAGGGCCTTGGCGCGCCGCTGATCGTGCTGGCCCTGCTGGCCATGGTCGTGGTGCCGCTGGCCGCGCCGGTGCTCGATGCGCTGTTCACCTTCAACATCGCCATCTCGCTGATGGTGCTGCTGGCGGTGGTCTACGTGAAGCGCCCGCTGGACTTCACCATCTTCCCGATCGTGCTGCTGATCACCACCATGCTGCGGCTGGCACTGAACGTGGCCTCCACCCGCGTGATCCTGCTGAACGGCCAGAACGGCCACGATGCCGCGGGCAAGGTCATCGCCGCCTTCGGTGAATTCGTGATCGGCGGCAACTACGCGGTCGGCATCGTGGTGTTCGCGATCCTGACCATCATCAACTTCGTGGTGATCACCAAGGGCGCCGGCCGTGTCTCGGAAGTGACCGCGCGCTTCATCCTGGACGCGATGCCCGGCAAGCAGATGGCGATCGACGCCGACCTCAACGCCGGTTTGCTGACGCGTGAAGAAGCCAAGCTGCGCCGCGAGGAAGTGCGCGAGGAAGCCGACTTCTACGGTGCGATGGACGGCGCCAGCAAATTCATCCGCGGCGACGCCATCGCCGGCATCCTGATCCTGTTCATCAACATGCTCGGTGGCCTGGCGGTGGGCGTGCTGCAGCATGGCATGCCGTTCGGCGAGGCCGCTGCGACCTACACCCTGCTGTCGATCGGTGACGGCCTGGTGGCGCAGCTGCCGGCCCTGCTGGTCTCCAGCGCGGTGGCGATGCTGGTCACCCGCGCCTCGCGCTCGCAGGACATGGCCCAGGCCATGACCGGACAGGTGTTCGGCCAGTACCGCGCGCTGGCGATCACCGCCGGCATCATCGGCCTGGTCGGCCTGGTACCGGGCATGCCCAACGTCGCTTTCCTGACGCTGGCCTCGATCCTCGGCTTCATCGCCTGGAAGCTGTATCGCAAGACCAAGGCACCGGCCGCCGACGCGACAGGCAGTGGCACCGATGCCGCCGCGCTCACTGCGCTCGGGCGCCCGGCCGCTGCGGCCCCCACTGCCGAGCTGAGCTGGGACGAACTGCGACCGGTCGATCCGCTGGGCCTGGAGGTCGGCTACCGGCTGATTCCGCTGGTGGACAGCAACCAGGGCGGCGAACTGATGGCGCGCATCAAGGGGGTGCGCCGCAAGCTCACCCAGGATGTCGGCTTCCTGATTCCATCGGTGCACATCCGCGACAACCTGGAACTGCCCGCCAACGGCTACCGGGTGCTGGTGCACGGCGTGCCGGTGGCCACCGCCGAAATCCACCCGGACCGCGAGCTGGCACTGGACCCGGGCAGCGCGCTGGGCACCCTGGAGGGCATCGCCGGCAAGGACCCCGCGTTCGGCCTGGATGCCACCTGGATCCAGCCGCACCAGCGCGCCCAGGCCGAAACGCTGGGCTACACCGTGGTCGATCCGGCCACGGTGGTCGCCACGCACCTCTCGCACCTGATCCGCGAGCACGCGCCGGAACTGCTCGGCCACGAGGAAGTGCAGCACCTGCTGGCCAACCTGGCCAAGAGCGCACCCAAGCTCGTCGAAGATCTGACGCCCAAGGCGCTGCCGCTGTCGGCGGTGGTGCGCGTGCTGCAGAACCTGCTGGTCGAGCGCATTCCGATCCGCCAGCTGCGCAAGATCGCCGAAGCGCTGGTCGAACACGCGCCCAGCAGCCAGGACCCGGCCGTGCTGACCGCTGCCGTGCGCACCGCACTGGGCCGCTTCATCGTGCAGGAGATCGCCGGAATGTCGGCGGAGCTGCCGGTGTTCACCCTCAACCCGCAATTGGAACGTGTCTTGCAGGAGTCCACGCAGGGCAACGGCGCCGCGCTGGAACCCGGACTCGCTGAGCGACTGCACCAGAGCCTGGCCGAATGTGTCAGCAAGCAGGAAGCCCGCAACGAGCCCGCGGTCGTGCTGGTACCCGGCCCGGTGCGCGCCGCGCTGGCCCGCCTGGTCCGCCACAGCGTTCCGTCGCTGTCGGTCCTGGCCTACAGCGAGGTGCCGGAAGACAAGCGCCTGAAGCTGGTCGGAACGATCAGCTGACGCCGGGCTCCGACGCGCCAGAAAACAGACACCACTTTCGAACCAACGCAACAGACCGATACCAAGGGGAACCCGCACCGTGCAGACCACCGATCACCCGAGTTCCCCGACCGCCACCCCGCCGTCTTCGCCTCGTGACCACAGCATGAAAATCAAACGATTCGTCGCCGCCGACATGCGTTCGGCCATGAACCTGGTGCGCAAGGAACACGGTCCTGACGCCGTGATCCTGTCCAACCGCCGGATCGAGGAAGGCATCGAGATCGTCGCCGCCGCCAACTATGACGAGAGCGCCGTGCAGCGTGCACTGGAAGCCTCGCGCCGTGACGTCGCACCGCCGCCGGCAGCCAAGCCGCGCACCGCCGCCGACGCGGTGATCGCCGCCGTCACCCGCCGCCGCAGCGCCACCCCGGCGCCGGAACCGGTCGCCGCCACCACCTCGGCGGTGGCCGCCCTTGCCCGCGCCGCCGTCGGCGCCACCGGCCGCACGCTGGACAGCGCCGACGAGATCGTGCCGACCCGTGGCAGCACCGGCTTTGCCGCCACCCTGGCGCGTGCCACCGTCAACGAACCGGCACTGCCGGAGCAGATCTTCGCGCCGTTCGCCGAAGCCATCGTCGCACCGGCCGCGGCTGTGCCGGCCAACCGCGCCCGCTTCCCGATCGATCCGCCGCACGAGGCGCATCACGAAAGCGTGGCGCCGGCGCTGCAGCCGCCGCCGCTGCCGACCGCTGCCGTCGCCGACGGGCAGCCGGCCAACGCCGCCACCGAACCGGCATTGGCCGATGCCATCGTCGAAGCCGCGCCGGCGCCCACCCTGGCCCCGGGCCCGGTGCTGACGGTGGTCGCCCAGGACGACGCCGAGATCCGCCAGCTGCGCCAGGAAGTGGCCGGCATGCGCCAGGTGATCGAGCGCGAGATGAACCGCTTCACCGACGAGCGCCTGCGCGGCTGCCCGGTGCGCGCCACCGCGCTGGACCTGATGGACGAGTACGGCTTCGACGCCGGCCTGGCCCGCGACGTGGCCATGCAGATTCCGCTGGAAACCGAAGCCCACCGCGGCCGCGGCCTGATGCTGGGGCTGATCTCGCGCAAGCTGCCGATCGCCCCGGTCGACCCGCTGGAAGAAGGCGGCGTGATCGCCCTTGTGGGCCCGACCGGCGCCGGCAAGACCACCACCATCGCCAAGCTGGCCTCGCGCTTCGCCGAGAAGCATGCGCCGCGTGACGTGGCCCTGGTCACCACCGACACCACCCGCATCGGCGCCCGCGAGCAGCTGTATGGCTACGGCCGCCAGCTCGGTATCGCGGTGCACGAGGCCAACAGCGGCACCGACCTGGACCAGCTGCTGGAACGCCTGAAGGACTACAAGCTGGTGCTGATCGACACCGCCGGCCTGGGCCCGCGCGACCGCGCGCTGGCCGCCCAGCTGCAGTGGCTGCGCGCCGCGCGCCAGGTCCGCACCCTGCTGGTGCTGCCGGCCAACACCAGCTTCGGCGACATGGACGAGGTGGTCCGCCGCTTCGGCGCCGCCAACCTGCAGGGCCTGGTGCTGAGCAAGCTGGACGAGACCGGCCGCTTCGGCAACGCCCTGTCGGTGGCCGTGGACCACGCCCTGCCGATCACCTGGGTGACCGATGGGCAGGACGTTCCGGAGGACCTGCACCGGGCCAGTGCAGCCAATCTTGTACTTCGCCTTGAAGATTTGCGCCGAGCGGCCGATATGCCCTGCAACCCGGAGTTGAACCATGCCGTCGCGTGAGTACGCCAAGCTGACCAAGACCTTCCCGCTGTCGGCCACCCGCAGCGAGCCGCTCGGCCCTGTGCGCACCATTGCCGTGACCGGCGGCAAGGGTGGCGTGGGCAAGACCAACGTGTCGGCCAACCTGGCCGTGGCGCTGGCCGGCATGGGCAAGCGCACGCTGCTGCTGGACGCCGACCTCGGCCTGGCCAACATCGACGTGATCCTGGGCTTGAACCCCACCTTTACGCTGGCCGACCTGGTCGCCGGCCGCTGCTCGCTGGACGACGTCATCGTCGAAGGCCCGAACGGGGTGCTGGTGGTGCCGGCCGCGTCCGGCCGCCGGCACATGGCCGAGCTGGCCCCCGCCGAGCACGTCGGCCTGGTCAATGTGTTCTCCGAACTGGAACGCGAGCTGGACATCATGGTGGTGGACACCGCCGCCGGCATCACCGACGGCGTGCTGACCTTCTGCCAGGCCGCGCAGGACACCGTGGTGGTGGTCTGTGACGAGCCGGCGTCCATCACCGACGCCTACGCGCTGATCAAGGTGCTGTCGCGCGAACGGGGCGTGGACCGCGTCCAGGTGGTGGCCAACATGGTCCGCGACCCCAACGAGGGCCGCGTGCTGTACGAAAAGCTGACCCGCGTCTGCGAGAAGTTCCTGGCCGACGTCTCGCTGAACTACCTGGGCTGCGTGCCGCAGGATGACTGGCTGCGCCTGTCGGTGCAGCGCCAGCAGCCGGTGGTGAAGGCCTATCCGTCCAGCCCGTCGGCGCTGGCGATCACCGAGATCGCACGCCGTACCGCGCGCTGGCAGGCGCCGACCGAACCGCGCGGTGGCGTCGAGTTCTTCCTCGAACGCATCCTCAAGCAGCGTGGGGTGGCAGCATGAAAGGCGCAGCCCAGTACAGGGAAGTCCAGCGCTCGGCGGCCAACGATGTCATCGCCCAGCATTCGGACCTGGTGCGGCGCATCGCCCACCATCTGGCCGCGCGCCTGCCCGCCAGCGTCGAGGTGGACGACCTGATCCAGGCCGGCATGATGGGCCTGATCGAAGCCTCGCGCAGTTACGACGCCGACCAGGGCGCTTCGTTCGAAACCTACGCCTCGATCCGCATCCGCGGCTCGATGATCGACGAGATCCGCCGTGGCGACTGGGTGCCGCGCTCGGTGCACCGGCGCGCACGCGATGCGGCCGCCACCATCCGCCGCCTGGAACAGAGCAGCGGTCGCGCCGCCAGCGCCACCGAAGTCGCCGCCGCGATGGAGATGCCGCTGCCCGAGTACCTGCGCCTGATGGAAGACGCCGCGCGCGGCCAGGTGCTGAGCCTGGAATCGCGCATCGAAGACCAGGGCGAGCTGGACACCGTCGCCCAGGGCGGCCCGACCCCGCAACAGGTGCTGGAGCGTGGCGAGTTCGGTCGCGAGCTGGGCAAGGCCATCGGCCACCTGCCCGAGCGCGAACAGCTGGTGCTCTCGCTCTACTACGAGCAGGAACTGAACCTGAAGGAGATCGGCGCGGTGCTCGGCGTGAGCGAATCGCGGGTCTGCCAGATCCACGGCCAGGCCGTGCTGCGCCTGCGTGGACGGCTGAAGATTTTCGAGGCGGCGGACGCCGGCCTGGAAGAGTGAACATGCCCGAGGCGGCTGCCCCCGGCCGCCCGGAATGAACAACAAAGGAACTCTGCTTTGAACAAGAACATGCGCATCCTGATCGTCGACGACTTCTCGACCATGCGTCGGATCGTCAAGAACCTGCTGGGCGATCTTGGCTTCACCAACACCGCCGAAGCCGAGGACGGGCATGCCGCGCTGTCGCTGCTGCAGAGCCAGCCGTTCGATTTCGTGGTCACCGACTGGAACATGCCGGTGATGACCGGCATCGAACTGCTCAAGGCGATCCGCGCCGACGCCAAGCTGAAGACCCTGCCGGTGCTGATGGTCACCGCCGAAGCCAAGCGCGAGCAGATCATCGAAGCAGCCCAGAACGGCGTGAACGGCTACATCATCAAGCCGTTCACCGCGCAGACGCTGGAAGAAAAGCTCGGCAAGATCTTCGAACGCCTGGCGGCCAGCGCCTGATGGATACCACGGTCGACAGAAACGCCCTCGCCCTGCGCCTGCAGGAAGCCCTGGACGCGCTGGAGTCCGGCGATGAAGCCGCCTGGCGTCAACGCATCGACGGGCTGGTCGCGCTGCGCACGCAGCCGATGATGAGCGGCCTCTCGCGGCTGGCCCGCGAGCTCGGGCAGGCCCTGGGCGAATTGCCGACCGTGCCCAGCGAGGCCGGTGAACTGGACGATGCCTGCGCACGCCTGGACCATGTGGTGGCGATGACCGAACAGGCTACCCACCGCACCTTGGACCTGGCCGAGGAATGCCGCAGCCTGACCGAGCAGCTGCGCGCCGAAGGCCTGCAGCCGGGCCAGGACGCACAGCTCGAGCGCATCCGCCACAACCTGACCGAGATCGCCCTGACCCAGAGCTACCAGGACCTGACCGGGCAGATCATCCGTCGCGTGGTCGGCATCGTCCGCCGCGTGCACGAAGGCTTCGGCGCGCTCGGCCTGCCGCCGGAACAGCATCGCACCGACCCGGAACTGGCCGGGCCGGCACTGAAGGGACTGGACCGCCACGCGGTCTCGCAGAACGACGCCGACGACCTGTTGTCGGATCTGGGGCTGTAAGCATGAGCGCGGTATCCGACGACATCACTGCCGATTTCATCATCGAGGCACAGGAAATCCTGGATCGCCTCGGCGAACAGCTGGTGTCGCTGGAGCAGGCACCGCAGGACGGCGAACAGCTGAACGCGGTGTTCCGCGGCTATCACACGCTCAAGGGCGGCGCCGGCTTCCTTGGCGTCACCGCGATGGTCGAGCTGTGCCACGCTGCTGAGGAAGCGCTGGGCGCCGCGCGCGCCGGCCAGGCCGTATTGCAGGCGCACCACTTCGACGCCGCGCAGCAATCGCTGGACTACCTGCAGTCGATGCTGGACGCCGTGTCGTCCGGCACCGAACCGGGCTATGCACCGCCGGACCTGATCGCCCAGTTCGATGTGCACGGTGGCACCGCGGCGGCGCCTGTCGCCGCCGCTCCGGCAGCCGGTAGCAGTGACCTGATCACCGACGACGAATTCGAAGCCCTGCTTGACCAGCTGCACGGCGGCAACGCCCCGACCGCGGTCGCACCGGCCAAGAAGGCCGACGACGGGCTGATCAGCGAAGACGAATTCGAAGCCCTGCTCGACCAGCTGCACGGTGGCGCCGCACCCGGCGCCAAGCCTGCCGCTGCGCCGGCGCCGGCGCCGCTCGCTGCCCCACGCCCGGCGGCCGCACCGGCGCCGGCGCCCAAGCCGGCCGCCAAGCCGCTGGCCGAGGCGGAACATACCGTGCGCGTGGACACCAAGCGCCTGGATGCGATCGTCAATCTGATCGGCGAACTGGTGCTGTCGCGCAACCGGCTCAAGACCCTGCGTGCCCGCCTGCGCGACGAGGAGCTGGACCGCGCCGTGTCCACCCTGGACATCGCCACCGCGCGCCTGCAGTCGGCGGTGATGCGCACCCGCATGCAGCCAGTGGGCAAGGTGTTCTCGCGCTTCCCCAAGGTCGCCCGCGATGTCGCCCGCTCGCTGAAGAAGGAAGTGGACCTGGAGTTGATCGGCGCCGAGACCGAACTCGACCGCAACCTGGTCGAGGCCCTGGCCGACCCGCTGGTGCACTTGGTCCGCAATGCCATCGACCATGGCGTGGAAATGCCCGACCTGCGCGAAGCACAGGGCAAGCCGCGGATGGGCCACGTGCGGCTGTCCGCGCAGCAGGAAGGTGACTACGTCAGCATCGAGGTGCAGGACGATGGCGCCGGCATTGATCCGGAAAAGCTGCGTGCGAAGGCGCGCGAGAAGGGCCTGATCGATCCCGAGGCCGCCGCCCGCCTGAGCAGCGAGGAGTGCCTGCACCTGGTGTTCCTGCCGGGCTTTTCGACCAAGCAGCAGGTCACGGACATCTCCGGCCGTGGCGTCGGCATGGACGTGGTGCAGTCGCGCATCCGCGAACTCAGCGGGCAGATCCAGATCCAGTCGGAACTGGGCCGTGGCAGCCGCTTCCTGATCCGCGTGCCGCTCACCCTGGCGATCCTGCCGACGCTGCTGGTGCAGGCCGGCGAAGACGTCTATGCGTTGCCGCTGGCCCGCGTGATGGAAGTGCTGCACGCGCCTGGCACGTCGCTGGGATGGTTCGATGGCCGCGCCGTGCTCGACCGCCGTTCGCACACCCTGCCGCTGGTCGATCTCCGCCAGTGGCTGGATGTGACGCCCGCCACGTCGACCCTGCTGACCATCGTCGTGCTGCAGGCCGGTGAAGCGCGCTTCGGCCTGGTCGTGGACCAGGTCCGCGGGCGCGAGGAAGTGGTCATCAAGCCATTGCCGAAGGCCCTGCGCGGCCTGCGCGGCTACGCCGGTGCAACCTTGATCGGCGATGGTCGCATGGCGCTGATCCTGGATGTGGACGGCCTGCGCTGACGCTCGCCGGGCCAGTCCCGGTGCCCCGAAAACTGTGACTACCGTCGTTACGCGATCTACCGGTGTCTCAAGTCCCATTCATACAAGCCGATACCGGATCCATGGATAGACTCAGCCTCATTGGACTCTTTCTCGCCCTGGCCTCGCTGGTCGGCGGCAGCATCCTCAAGGGCGCCGGCCTGGCGTCCCTGTGGTCGCCTGCGGCGTTCGTGATCGTCATCGTCGGCACCGTTGCCGCGATCCTGCTGCACACCTCGCCGGCGGTGTTCAAGCATGCGTTCAAGATCGTGCGCTGGGTCGTGCGCCCCCCGCACAGCGACCGCCGCGAGCTGATCCAGCAGATCGTCGAGTGGAGCAACATCGCCCGCCGCCAGGGCCTGCTGGGCCTGGAATCGCAGGTGGAAGCGCAGCAGGACCCGTTCCTGCGCAAGGGCCTGCAGCTGCTGGTGGACGGCGTCGAGCCCGAATCGATGCGGCACATGCTGGAGATCGAACTGGGCAGCCAGGAACACCAGGACCAGGCCGGCGCCAAGGTGTTCGAGGCGATGGGCATCTACGCCCCCACCCTCGGCATCATCGGCGCCGTGCTCGGCCTGATCGCGGTGATGAAGAACCTGGCTGACCCGAGCAAGCTCGGCCACGGCATCGCCGCCGCGTTCACCGCCACGATCTACGGCATCGCCTCGGCCAACCTGCTGTTCCTGCCGATCGCTGCCAAGCTCAAGAGCGTGATCTCGCACAACACGCGCGACCGCGAGATGGTCATCGAAGGCCTGATCTCGATCGCCCAGGGCGAAAACCCGCGCAACATCGAAACCAACCTCTCCGGCTTCCTGCACTGACATGGCCCGCCGCAAGCACCACGAAGAGCACGCCAACCACGAAGCATGGGCGATCCCCTATGCCGACCTGATGACGCTGCTGCTCGCCTTCTTCGTGGTCATGTACGCGATCTCCTCGGTGAACGAGGGCAAGTACCGGATCATGGCCGACGCGCTGACCGATGCCTTCGGCGGCGCGCCGCGCACGATCAATCCGGTGCAGGTGGGCAACAAGCAGGTGCAGGGCGGCGGCTGGGACAGCCCGTCGGTGATCAAGTCCGGCACCAAGATCGGCCCATCGGCGCCGGCGCCCTCGCACGACCCGACGCTGCTGCCGTCGATGGCCTCGCAGATGCGCATGCCGGTGTCGGTGCACAACCAGGAGCAGATCGCCCGTGCCGAGCGCCAGCTCAACACGATTGCCGATCGCCTCACCGCCGCGCTGGCGCCGCTGATCGACCGCGGCATGATCAGCGTGCGCCGTACCGAACTGTGGATCGAAGTCGAGATCAACAGCGACATCCTGTTCCCCACCGGTTCGGCCGCGCTGGACGTACACGCGCGGCAGACCCTGTCCAGCCTCGCCGACGTGCTGCGCGACGTCCCCAACAGCGTGCGCGTGGAAGGCCACACCGACAACGTGCCGATCGCCACCGCCACCTTCCCGTCCAACTGGGAGCTGTCGGCCGGACGCGCCGCCAGCGTGGTGCACCTGTTCGCCGACCAGGGCGTGCAGCCCTCGCGGCTGGCCATGGTCGGCTACGGCCAGTTCCGGCCCCGCGAAGAGAACGACAGCGCGCAGGGCCGCAACCGCAACCGCCGGGTGATGGTCATCATCCTGGCCGACACCTCGCATTCGGTGGACCCGCTCGGCCAGCGCCTGAACGCCGCCACTGGCACCACCGGCAGCACCGTCACCGAACAGGCCGCCGCAACTCCGGCCAGCACCCCCACCTCCCCCATCGCACCGGTGAAGTTGCCGCCGGTGCCGGCTGGCAGCCGCGTCGGCGCCGCCGTTCCCCCGGCAATGAAGGAGTAATCCGATGCGCATCTGGGCTGTCGCCAACCAGAAGGGCGGAGTCGGCAAGACCACCACCACCCTCGCCCTCGGCCGCGGACTGGCCGCCCTCGGCCATCGCGTGCTGCTGATCGACCTCGATCCGCATGCCTCGCTCAGCCGCGCCTTCGGCGTGCCGGTGGATCCGCCGCCGGCCGGCGTGCTGGAACTGTTCGGCACGCCGCCGGCGGACCTGTCCGGCCTGTGCCATGCCAGCAACATCCAGGGCCTGGACTACGTCTGCGCGCAATCGGCGCTGGCCACGCTGGAGCGCCGCAGCGCCAACCAGCCCGGCCTCGGCCTGGCGCTGCAGAACGCGCTGGCACGTCACCAGGGCCAGCACGACTACATTCTGCTGGACTGCGCACCTACCCTCGGCCTGCTGATGATCAATGCCCTGGCCGCTGCCGACCGCCTGGTCATCCCGACCCAGGCCGAGCCGTTGGCCCTGCACGGCCTGGATGGCATGGTCCGCACCGGCGAGATGGTCGAGCGTTCGCGCCGCCGCCCGTTGCCGATCTCGATCCTGCCGACCCTGTTCGACCGCCGCACCCGCGCCGGCAACGAGTCGCTGCGCACCATGCAGGACCGCCATGGCAACCGCGTGTGGGAAGACGCGATTCCGATCGACACCCGCATCAGCAATGCCGCCGGCCTGACCCTGCCGAGCGTCGGCGAGGACTATCCGGGCCGCGGCCTGGCCGCCTATCGCCGCGCATTGAACTGGATCCTCGGCGAGGATGCCCGCGCCCTGGAGCAGGCCGCATGAACAGCACCGGCGTCCTCGACGACTACCTGGACGAGCTGCTGGGCGAGGCGATCGCCCCGGCTGCGCCGGCCGAACCGCCACCCGGTGGCGCCGAGGCAGGCGCGGCGCACGCAGCGCCCCCCGAACGCGAGCCGACCTGGGACGATCTGCCCGCCGACGTGATCTACGAAACCGGAACCGCCGCCGCCCCGACGAGCGAAGACCACGCCGCGCTGGACGCCGCCTTCGAGACGGCGGCCGCTTCCGTCGGCGTCGACGCCGCCGCGGCGAGCGCCGCGGCCAGCGAACGCGAGCCGACCTGGGACGACCTGCCCGCCGACGTGATCTACGAAACCGGAACCGTCGCCGCTCCGCCGTGCGAGGACCACGCCGCGCTGGACGCCGCCTTCGAGGCGGCCGCCGCCTCCGTTGGCACAGACGCAGCCGCGGCGAGCGCTGCGGCCAGCGAACGCGAGCCGACCTGGGATGACCTGCCAGCCGACGTCCTCCACGAAACCGCGCCTGCCCCCGCCGCCGCTGTGCAGGCCGGCCCGGAGCCGACCTGGGACGATCTGCCTGACGAAGTGATCTACGAGACCGATCCCGCAGACAGCCATCGCCTCGCCCACACCGACAGCCCCGGGCTGCAGGCCGCGTTCGAGGCCGCTGCCGAAGGCGAGGACGTCCCTGTGCCCGCGCCGGCCGTGATCGCAGCACCGGTGTCGGCACCTGCCGCACGTCCCGCGCCGCCCCCGGTGGCACGGGCGGCCGCCGCACCACCACCGCGCGTGGCCATGGACGCGCCCACGGGCAACCGCCCCAGCACCTGGCAGGAACTGCAGGCGCAGGCGCACCAGCCAGCCCACAGCCCGCATCCACAGAACCGCCGGGCCGGCGAACGCACCTCGCGCTGGCTGCGCCTGCGCTGCGGCACCCAGGCCTACGCGCTGGAACTGCTGAAGGTCCAAGAGGTCGTGCTGCCGGTGCCACTGCTGCCGTTGCGTGGCACTGCGCCGGCCATGCTCGGCATCATGAACCTGCGCGGCCAGGTGGTGCCGGTGATGGACCTCGGCCTGCACCTGGGCGCCGCGGCGGCAGAAGACGACGCCCAGACCCGCATCGTCGTGCTGGAGGAGGACGGCGAGACCATCGGCCTGCGCGTGTCTGCGGTGGAGGATGTCGCCAACCTCACCGATTCGCAGATCGAGCCGCCCGACACCGCGCGCATCTGCCAGATCTCCAACGACCTGTTCCGCGGCGTCGCCCGCGTCAGCCAACGGCCGATGATCCTGCTTGACGCCACCCGCCTGTTGAGCTGAGCAGAAAAAGGGGACGGAGGGGATTAAGTCGCAAGTGGCTCGGCGCTTTGCGCCGAAGCGGTGCCTGTCGGGGACGCAAGGAGTTGATCCGTTGGATCAACACCTTACGTCCCCACTGCGCAGTCGCCGTTGCCGAGGGGGCTGCGGTAGAGCCAGGTCGCTTGCGACTTAATCCCCTCCGTCCCCTTTTCAACAGCGACCGCATCGACGCCCCGCGTCGATTCCGCTAAAGAACCCTGCCGGGGTGCCGTTATGGATCACGGAACCGTTTGTCCGGAGCAACGATGAGCACTGTCGAACTGGGTGGGGATCTCGGCATCGAGAGCACCGCCGAGCTCAAGAACCGCCTCGCCCCACTGCTGGAGCAGGCAGGCGAGCTGACCCTGGATGCCAGCCAGGTCGCACGCATCCACACCGCCGCCGTGCAGGTGCTGTGTGCATTCGTGCAGGCCCGCCGCGAGGCAGGCCTGGGCACCGGCTTCCACGGTTGCACCGCAACCTTCCGTGACGCCGCGCGCCTGCTGGGCGTCACCCAGGCCCTGGGCCTGGACGTAACCCATGACAACCTGAAATCTGTGGAGAACGCTGCATGAGCGCACGTATCTTGGTGGTGGACGATTCGGCGTCGATGCGCCAGATGGTGTCCTTCGCCCTCACCTCGGCCGGTTTTGCCGTCGAAGAAGCCGAAGACGGCGCGGTCGCGCTCGGTCGCGCCAAGGGCCAGCGCTTCAATGCGGTGGTCACCGACGTCAACATGCCGAACATGGACGGCATCGCGCTGATCCGCGAACTGCGCCAGCTGCCGGACTACAAGTTCACCCCGCTGCTGATGCTGACCACCGAATCGGCTGCCGACAAGAAGTCCGAAGGCAAGGCCGCCGGCGCCACGGGCTGGCTGGTCAAGCCGTTCAATCCCGAACAGCTGGTCGCCACCGTGCAGAAAGTGCTGGGCTGATCGCCTCGCACCGTTCCCCCTCTTCGCTTCCGGACCACCACTGCCATGAGCATGGACCTGCAACGCTTCCACGCCACCTTCTTCGAGGAGAGCCGCGAAGGCCTCGACGCGATGGAGGCTGGCCTGCTGGCCCTGGAATCGGGGCAGCAGGACGCGGAGATCATCAATTCGGTGTTCCGCGCCGCCCACTCGATCAAGGGCGGCGCCGGCACCTTCGGCTTCGATGCCATCGCCGGACTGACCCACGTGCTGGAGACGCTGCTCGATGAGCTGCGCGCCGGCAAGCGGGCGCTGGAAGGCCATGCCGTCGACGCGATGCTGTCCTCGGTGGACGTGCTGCGTGCCCTGCTGCGCGAGGCCGAACATGGCCAGGCCGCCGATCCGGCCGCCGTTTCCGCAGTGAAGGCGCGGCTGGAGGCAGTGCTGTCCGGGCAGGCCGCAGCGAGCACCCCGGCGCCGGCCGCCAAGGTGGACGATACGCCGGAAGCCTGGCAGATCGGCTTCACTCCGGCGCCGTCGCTGTTCATGAGCGGTAACGACCCGCTGCGCATCATCCGCGAGCTGGAACACCTCGGCTCGCTGCAGGTCGCCGCGCGCATGGAGCGCCTGCCTGGCTTCGCCCAGCTCGACCCGCTCGAAGCCCACCTGGCGTGGGACCTTGGCCTGGTCGGCAAGGTGCCGCGCAGCAAGATCGAAGACACCTTCGCGTGGGTGCTGGACGACTGCGAACTGGATATCCGTCCGGCCGCGCCGCCGAGCCTGGCCACGCAGGCTCCTGCCGCCGCCCCTGCGCCGGCAGCGGCCGCGGCGCCCCCCACTGCGGCCGCGCCTGCTGCCAGCGGTGGCAACAGCCAGGAAGCGGAGACCTCGATCCGCGTCAGCGTCGACAAGGTCGATGCGCTGATCAACCTGGTCGGCGAGCTGGTCATCACCCAGGCCATGCTCAAGCAGGTCTCGCATGCGCTGGACCCGATCCACGCCGAAAGCCTGTTCGCCGGCCTGGACCAGCTTGAACGCAACACCCGCGACCTGCAGGAAGCGGTGATCGGCGTGCGCATGCTGCCGGTCGATGCGGTGTTCCGCCGCTTCCCGCGCCTGGTCCGCGACCTGTCCAGCCGCCTCGGCAAGCAGGTGCGCCTGCGCACCGTCGGCGAAGGCACGGAACTGGACAAGGGACTGATCGAGAAGATCGCCGATCCACTGGTGCACCTGGTGCGCAACTCGATCGACCACGGCCTGGAAATGCCCGACGTGCGTCGCGGTGCGGGCAAGGACGAGACCGGCACGATCACGCTGGCAGCCTCGCACCAGGGCGGCCACATCGTCATCGAGGTCAGCGACGACGGCCGCGGCCTGGATCGCGCCAAGATCCTGGCCAAGGCCACCGAGCGCGGCCTGGCCGTGCCGGACAACCCGACCGATTCGCAGGTCTGGGACCTGATCTTCCAGCCCGGCTTCTCCACCGCCGATGCGGTCACCGACCTCTCCGGGCGTGGCGTCGGCATGGACGTGGTCCGTCGCAACATCCAGGCACTGGGCGGCGAAGTCCAGATCGAAAGCAGCCTCGGCGCCGGCACCCGCACGCTGATCCGCCTGCCACTGACCCTGGCCATCCTCGACGGCATGACCGTGGCAGTGGCCGGCGAAACCCTGATCCTGCCGCTGGCCTACGTGCTGGAAGCCCTGCAGCCGCAGGCCGAGGACATCCGCAGCATGGCCGGCGAAGGCCGCGTGCTGCGGGTCCGTGGCGAGTACCTGCCGATCCTGTCGCTGAGCGAGTATTACGGCTACGGCAATCGCGCACCCGGCAGCGAATCGCTGGTGGTGGTGGTCGAAGGCGATGGCCAGAAGATCGCGCTGGAAGTGGACGAGCTGGTCGGCCAGCAGCAGGTGGTGGTGAAGAACATCGAGAACAATTACCGCCGCATCGGCGGGGTGTCCGGTGCCACCATCCTGGGCGACGGCCGCGTCGCACTGATCGTCGACATCGGTGGGTTGGTGCGCTCGCTGCGGGTACCGCAGGCCGCCTGATCTACACAGCAAGCGTGCACTGAACCGCCGCCCCTCGGGGCGGCGGTTTTTGTTTGCGCGCCATTCCAGCCGGAGTCAGTTCCCTTTCCAGGGAAGAGGGATCTGACCCCATCCCTTCTGTGAACTCCGTCGACACGATGGTTGCGGCTGCAACCACCGCATCCAAGCGAAACCCCGGCGCCGCAACGCTTTCGCGCTGTCATCCCTACGCAACCGAATGTGATCTGCGTCCATAAAGTCCGCGCGGACGGCGCCGTTATTTCGCAATGACGGTCGTCACCGAACCCCACCGGGCACCCCCGTTCGCTCTGCAACCACCCCCGATCCGGCGCACCGTCGCCGGTACTCTGCCCACCTGGAGCACCCTGCATGAAGTGGTTCCACGATCTGCCCATCGCCCGCAAGCTGGCCCTCGGGTTCACCCTCACCACCCTGATGACCCTGGTCCTCGGTGCGTTCGCCCTGCTGCGCCTCAGCGAGGCCAACGCGCAGCTGCGCGAGATGGCCGGCAACGACATTCCTTCGGTCCAGCACCTGGGTGAGGCGCGCTCGCAGCTGGGCGAATTCCGCACCTACGAACTGGCGCTGCTGAGCATGCTGGACCAGCCGGACAAGGTGGCCGACTACACCAAGCGCATGGACGACACCGCCAAGGGCGTGCATGACGAGCTGGCCGCCTACGCCGCGCTGCCGGCGCTGGCCAAGGAGCGTGAACTGTATCGCGCCGCCAGCGCGCAGCTGGATCGCTATTTCGCCGCCAACAAAGCCATGCGCGAAGCCGTGGCCGCGGGCGATGGCGTGCTGGCACAGCAGATCTCCGACGAGCAGTCGCGCCCGGCCCGGCGTGACCTGTTCGCCGCCATGAAGGCCCTCGGCACGCACATCGCCGGGCAGATGGACGGCAAGATTGCCGACGCCAACGCCACCCATCGCACCAGCATGATCGCCATCATTGCCTGCGTGGTGCTGCTGTCGCTGGTGGCGGCCGCACTGGCCACGGTCATCTCGCGCGCGGTGACCGGCCCGCTCGGCAAAGCCGTGCATGCCATCCAGGCCGTCGCCCGGGGTGACCTCAGCGTCAGCACCCAGGCCACCAGCAAGGACGAAGCCGGCAAGATGCTCGCGGCGACCGCCGAGATGACCACGATGCTGCGCCGCTTCAGCGAGCAGACCCAGCTGATGGCGCAGATGCACGCCGGCCCGGACATCAGCCACCGCATTCCGGAGGATTTCCCGGGCGTGTATGGCCAGCTGGCCAACGGCATCAATACGGTGATCTTCGAACACCTCGATGCAATCGTCGATGCCATTGAAGTACTCAACCAGTACGCAATCGGCAACCTCGCCCCGGATGCACGCCGCCTGCCCGGCAGCCGCGCGATCCTGCACGAATCGATGGACGCAGCCAAGGCCAGCCTGCTGGCGATCAATTCGCAGATCCAGCAGCTGGCCGCGGCGGCCGCCGCAGGCGACTTCAGCCAGCGTGGCGACGCCCAGCGTTTCCAGCATGACTTCAAGCTGATGATCGAGCACCTCAACACCATGATGCAGGTCGCCGACGGCAACCTGGGCCAGCTCTCGCAGCTGTTGCAGTCGATCGCCGCCGGCGACCTGACCACGCGCATGGAGGGCCAGTTCAACGGCGTGTTCGCCCGCATGCGTGACGATGCCAACACCACCGTCACCCAGCTGACCCAGATCGTCAGCCAGATCCAGGCCAGCGCCTCCAGCATCACCCTGGCCGCCGGCGAGATCGCCTCGGGCAACAGCGACCTGTCGCGCCGTACCGAACAGCAGGCCGCCAACCTGGAAGAAACCGCCGCCTCGATGGAGGAACTGACCTCCACCGTGCGCCAGAACGCCGAGCACGCCCGCCAGGCCAACCAGCTGGCCATCGGCGCG
>NZ_JCAFUK010000028.1:0-37001 GCF_059371235.1 Stenotrophomonas sp. YJH_SMC_29
CTCGGCCAGCTCCACGGCTTGGTGCTTGAACTCATCGGTGTAGCTACGACGGGTGATACGGGACATAAGGGACCTCCAAGTGCGATCAAAGTATCGCTTCTTGGCGTCCGCTGACGGGGGGCCAGATCAGACACCCCCGCGTACCCAACCCGACCGCCCTCTGACAGATTTTGGCGGTCTGCCACCCACGGAGAAGCAAGAGAAAATCAAAAGCGGGTCGCGGCGCTGCGCTTGCTCGTGAGCCGAGCATGGCTCGGCTCCACACAAGGCGATGAAGCGACCCGCCAAACCGCTTTTGCTTTTGATCTTCTCTTTTCTTCTCCGTGGGTGAACGCGCCCGACAACTGTCAGCGGCCGGGTGGGTGGGCAGTGCGGGGTGTCCGCGGCATGGATGCCGCGGCCAAGCCCCCATGGATGGGTTCACGGCGTCCCCGCACTGCCCACCCACCCGGCCAGCCCTCAGCAATCCGGCTTTCTGCGACCACCCAGACTCCACCCACGAGGGGCTGCGCCGTTGGCTGGAAACTCTCTGACGTTGCGCAGTGCCTGTTGTGGAAGCGTTCTCACAACAATGCGATGCAATACACCTACCGACCAAAGTCCGCAAAAAACGTTAGCTGGTTCACACTTTTACACCGCGTTGATCTTGATCAATGGACTTGTCGTAATCGGCCTGCACAATGGCGGCCCGTTCGGCACGGCGCGCCGTCAATCGTTGCAGCGCGAGGGGGCGTCGGGCGGGAAGCAGTACTGATCCAACGGGTACAGGGAGCGCGGGGTACTGCCACTGGGGAGCGGCAGCCGCGCAGGTACCGACCGGATCCGGTCGCCGGTTGCGTCTGCGGGGATGGGGACGCAACCGGCAACCTCTCACTGAATGGGGAAGCCCGATCACGACGTCTTCACATTTCCCGCTGAACGCGGGCAAATCGTTGTGATTCATGGTGTTAGGGGTTTTAATTCATCCATGACCTGCTAACCTGCGACGATGATTCGACGCACTCTGGCCTGCATGCTCACCCTCGGCCTGGTCGCCTGCGCGACCCAGCCGAAGTCCCCACCGTCTTCGCCCCAGGCCAGCAGCACGCCGCGCCAGCCCGCCGCCAAGGCCCATGGCCCGGCCGAGGCCGCGCCTGAAGCCACCGCCGCCACCGCGCCGCCGGTCGATCTCACTCCGGTGCCGTTCGAGGTCGCGCGGGACCGCTTCATCGCCGATACCGCCAAGCGCTATGGCCTCAAGCCGGAGCAGATCCGCAGCGTGCTCGACCAGGCACAGGTGCGCCAACCGATCATCGCCGCGATGTCGCGCCCGGCCGAGCGGGTCAAGCCGTGGAATGAATACCGGCCGATGTTCATCAGCAAGGCGCGCATCGATGGCGGCCGCGCGTTCCTGGCCGAACACCGCGCCGAACTCGATCGCGTGCAGCAGCGCACCGGCGTGCCGGCCGAAGTGATCGTGGCGATCATCGGCGTGGAAACCAGCTATGGCAGGAATGCCGGCAACCACCGCGTGCTCGATGCGCTGTACACGCTGGCGTTCTATTACCCGCGCAGTGGCGACCCGGCCAAGCTGGAACGCGAAGTGCGCCGCGAGCTGTTCTTCCGCGACGAACTGGCCAAGCTGTTCGAGCTGGGCCGCGAGGAGAAGCTGGACATCACCACGCTCAAGGGCAGCTATGCCGGTGCGATGGGCATGGGCCAGTTCATGCCGTCCAGCTACCTGGATTACGCCGTGGACGGCAATGGCGATGGCCGTCGTGACCTGTTCACCAGCTATGACGATGTGTTCTCGTCCATCGCCAACTACTTCGTGAAGAAGGGCGGCTGGGTCCGGGGTGGCCAGGTGGCCGTACCGGCCACGCTGGCGCCGGGGCGCGAGGAATTCAACCCGACCGAGTGGATGCCGACCTGGTCGCTGGCCGACCTGGCGCAGCGCGGCTACCAGCCCAGCGCACCGGTGCAGCCGGGCGCCACGGCCACGCCGATCACGCTGGAAGGCAGCACGGGCAAGCAGTACTGGCTGGGCTTCCAGAACTACTACGCGATCACCCGCTACAACCTCTCGAAGATGTACGCGATGGCCGTGTTCCAGTTGTCCCAGGCCATCGCCGGACAGGAGCTGCCCCCGGCATGAACATCAGATGGCTGGTCCCGAGCTTGATCGTCTTCGCGCTGGCCGCCTGCAGCAGCGCGCCGAAGAAGCCGGCCACGGCCGGCCACGGTGGCAAGCCCAGCGGCACGGTGGTGCAGGGTCGCGGCGCGCGCCCGGCACATTGCCCGGAGGGCTCGCCGTATGCGGCGGCCAAGGAAGACCCGAACACGCGCGGCAACTACACCGCCGGCGGCCTGTACAGACCCGGCGTGCGTGACAGCACCCCGGACTACATTCCCAACGTCGCCTGCATTCCCGAGCCGGAAGTGACCGCCGAAGAGCGTTCGGCGATCGGCAACAAATCGCCCTACGTGGTGCTGGGCAAGTCGTACAAGGTGCTCGACGACACCCGCAACTATGTCGAGCGCGGCACGGCGTCGTACTACGGCGCCAAGTTCCATGGCCGCCTGACCTCCAACCGCGAGGTCTACGACATGTACCAGTTCACCGCCGCGCACAAGACACTGCCGCTGCCCAGCTTCGCCCGCGTCACCAACCTGGACAACGGCGAATCGGTCATCGTGCGCGTCAACGACCGTGGCCCGTTCCATGACGGCCGCGTGGTCGATCTCAGTTATGCCGCCGCAGTGCGCCTGGGCATCACCCAGCGCGGCACCGGCAACGTGGAAGTGCGTGCGCTGCAGCCGGGCGAGAGCAACCTGCTGGCGCAGAAGCCGTCGCGCCGCGAGCGCCGTGCCGCGGAAACCGCGGTCGCGGTGGCCGGGGCGCGCCCGGTACCGGCCGCGCGTGCCACCGCCGACAGCGACATCGATCGCCTGGTCAAGCGCCTGCCGGCCGACGCCACGCCTGCGCGTGGCCAGCCGGCCACCACCCAGGGCGTGGCCAGCGCGGTGCCGGACGTGGCGGTCAGCAGCCTGCCGCCGAGCGCACCGCCGGTGCGCAGCACCACAACGGCGCCGGTTGCAGTCGCCAGCGCCGCGCCGCGCACGGTCGCGCCGGCCGCAGTGCGTACGGTGCCCGCCACCGCAGCAGCCCCCAGCCTGTCGCAGCAGGTGGTCGGCGCGGTGATGGTGCAGGTCGCCAGCTTCTCCAGCCGCGACAATGCCAACCGCGCGATGGGCCAGCTCAACGCGGCCGGCATTGTCGGCGCGACCATCAGCGACATCGCCGCCGGTGGCCGTACCCTGTTCCGCCTGCGCGTTCCCGCCAGCGACCATGCCAGTGCCGCGGAACTTGTCGGCCGCATCGCCGGTCTGGGCCTGGGTTCGCCGCAGATCGTCAAGGATTGATCCGCCTGGGCTGGTGCTGCCGGCCCAGGCTCGCCCGGCCTTACAATGGCCGCTTCGTTCCACCCTCCATTCCTGGCCGTCCCCTGGAGCCTGCTGTCCAATGAATTTCCGTTCCGCCGCCACCGCCCTGGCCGCCACCCTGGTGGTGGGCCTGGCTTCCGCCCAGACGCCGCTGCCGACCCCGGCCACGCCGGCGCCTGCCGCCGCCGCAGCTGCCCCGGCCACCGTCGCGACCCCGCCGGCCCCGGCGCCGAGCGTGTCCAAGGCCTGGGTCCTGATGGACTACGCCACCGGCCAGGTGCTGGCCGGCGAGAACATCCACGAGCAGCTGGCCCCGGCCAGCATCACCAAGGTGATGACGTCCTACGTGGTTGCCGCCGAGGTCAAGAACGGCAAGGTCCGTGCAGATGACCAGGTGATGATGAGCGAGCGCGCCTGGCGCGAGGGTGGTGCGGGTACCGACGGCAGCTACAGCGGCTTCCCGGTCAACCAGACCGCACGCCTGGAAGACATGGAGAAGGGCATGGCGATCCAGTCCGGCAATGACGCCGCGATCGCCCTGGCCGAGCATGTGGCCGGCAGCGAAGAAGCCTTCGCCTCGCTGATGAACAGCTACGCCGCCAAGATCGGCATGAAGGACTCGCACTTCGTCAACGCCCACGGCCTGACCGCCGAAGGCCATCACAGCACCGCCTACGACCTGGCACTGCTGGGCCGCGCGATGGTGCGTGATTACCCGGAAACCTACGCGTACAACAAGATCAAGGAATTCCAGGTCGGCAACATCAAGCAGCCGAACCGCAACCTGCTGCTGTGGCGCGATGGCAGCGTGGATGGCATCAAGACCGGCCACACCTCCGAAGCCGGCTACTGCCTGATGAGCTCGGCCCAGCGTGGCGACCAGCGCCTGATTGCCGTGGTGCTGGGCGGTGCGTCGGAAAAGCAGCGTGCCGATGACAGCCTGGCCCTGCTGAACTGGGGCTTCCGCTTCTTCGAGACCCATCGCCTGTACGAGCCGGGCAAGGCCGTGGCCGAGCACAAGGTCTGGAAGGGCACCACCGACAAGGTGCAGCTGGGCGTGGCCCAGCCGATGCTGGTGAGCGTGCCGCGCGGCCGCTACAACGACCTGAAGCCGAGCATCGACGTGCCCAAGACCCTGGAGGCACCGTTCACCGCGGGCCAGCAGATCGGCACCGTGAAGGTCACGCTGGATGGCAAGGTCATCGCCGAAGCGCCGCTGGTGGCTGTGGCCGCCGTCGAACAGGCCGGTTTCTTCAAGCGCCTGTGGGACAGCTTCTGGATGTGGTGGGAATCGGAATGATCCACGCCCCGGCGTGGTGAACGAAAAGGCCGGCAAATGCCGGCCTTTTCTGTTTCGGGAGGCCGCTTCCCCCCGCACGCGGGGGGTAGAGCCGGCCGCTGGCCGGCTCCCCAGCAACCCATCCGGGACGGGGGGTAGAGCCGGCCGCTGGCCGGCTCCCCAGCAACCCATCCGGGACGGGGGGGTAGAGCCGGCCGCTGGCCGGCTCCCCAGCAATTCATCCGGGACGGGGGTAGAGCCGGCCGCTGGCCGGCTCCCAGCAACCCATCCGGGACGGGGGGTAGAGCCGGCCGCTGGCCGGCTCCGCAGCAACCCATCCGGGACGGGGGGTAGAGCCGGCCGCTGGCCGGCTCCGCAGCAACCCATCCGGATCTGCCGGCAGCCGGCCAGCGGCCGGCACTACCGATAGCCTGCCCGCTTACAGCGCGCGGCTGATGGTGAAGCTGCCGAACACGGGTGACTGGCGCTGGCCATCGAACTCGCGGGTGCTGTGGTAACGCGCCATCGCGAATTTCCAGCGCCCGCGCATCACCGCGATGCCGTAGCCGCCCTGTGCCACCACATGGCGCTTGTCCACGCTGTGGCTGCTGCGGAACGTGTTGCCGTCCAGGGTGATGTCTCGGATCATCCAGGCCGCGTCGGTGGTCACGAAGAGGTGCCAGGACCAGCCACTGGGGCGGCCACCGCGGGTCGGTGCCGTGTTCTCGCCCGCCGGGCGCAACGGCGTGCTGCCGAAATCATCGGGCAGCTTCCAGCCGAAACGCAGCTCGCCACCAGCATTGGCCTTGGTCTCCAGATTGCCGATGGCACCGCCGTAGTGGCTGATCGCATCCCAGCCCCAGCCGCCGGCGTTGACACTGGCATCGGCCGGCCAGCGCCGCATGCGCTCGTGGGTCAGCATGAACACCGGTTCGTTGTGCAGCTGGTTGTCCCAGCCCTCGAACTTCTTGTCGCCCAGAAGGTCGTGCACCGCATCCTGCACCTGCTTGCCCTGTGCCCAGGGGCCGACCACGCCCACCGCCAGCTGGGTGGTCTGCAGCCGGTCGCCACTGCGCGCATTGAAACCGAAGCTGGCCAGCAGCACGCCGGCATACGGCCGGTCCTCCTTGATCAGGTCGCGGCGGGCCGGGTCGGAGGGCGTGAAGATGCCCTGGCCGATGCTGAAGATCATGTTCTGCTGTTCGAACCGACCCGGGTGCAGGCCTTCCAGGTACTGGTTCACCCAGCGCGCCATGCGCGGCAGGCAGGGGTCATCGGTGTAGTCGACCAGGTTCGGCGAGACCAGGGTCAGCTGCGCGCCGTTGGTGTAGCCCTGGTCCTGGTGGCGGCCACCGAACAGGTCGTTGTCGACGCGGAAATTGACCTGGGGCGGGTGGTCGCGCATGGCGTCCGGACCACACTGTTCGGCCGCCTGCGCGGCAAGGGGGAGGGCGGTGGCCAGCAGGCCGGCCAGCCCAAGGACTGCGACACGATGCATGGGTGGAATGCTCATGGGGAAGGGGATGGTTTTCTGTCGTTTTCTGCAACGCCACGGTACTCGCGCCCGCGCGCCGGAACGAGCGCGTCCGGATCACTTGTCTGTTCCGAAAACAACATTGTCCGGCGGACACAATTTGTTACCCGCGCAGGCGCCGGGGGCCTCGCGTGAAGGCGGGCGCCAGCCGTGCGGCGCGGCGGCGCCGCCTGCGCCGGCGCAGGAATCGCAGTCAGCTGCCGTTGGGCATGGCAGCGCCGGTGTGGGTGCCACCTGCAACGCAGCAGGCCGCCGGTACCGCCTTTGATGTTGATGAATACTCTTGGGTTTGTTGCCCTGCGGCCCGATAATGGGCCCATGGAAATCAAGTCCGACAACCCCGACCACGGCTTCCAGTTCCCCGGCCAGTTCGAGCTCAGCGCCATGGGCGCGGCCAACCGCGGCCTGGAACATGAGCTCCCCCGCCTGCTGCTGGCTGCCGGCATCGATGTGGTGAACGAACGCATCAGCTGGAAGCATTCGTCCAACGGCAAGTACGTGTCCGTCCGCATCGTGTTCAAGGCAGAAAGCCGCGAACAGTACGACCTGGCCCACCAGGCGCTGCGCGACCACCCGGAAGTGAAGTGGACGCTGTAGCCGACAGCTGCCCGGCCGAGGCCGCCCCGGAACACCGCGCGCCGCGTCCGGCGGTGGTGCGTGACCTTGGCCGCCAGGCCTATGAGCCGGTGTGGCGCGCCATGCAGCGCTTCACCGACCAGCGCAGCGACGCCGATGCCGACGAGCTGTGGGTGGTCGAGCACGATCCGGTGTTCACCCTGGGCCAGGCCGGCAAGGACGAGCATGTGCTGGCGCCGGGCGACATCCCTGTGCTGCACGTGGACCGCGGCGGCCAGGTGACCTATCACGGTCCCGGCCAGATCGTGGTCTATCCGCTGCTGCGCCTGCCGCGGCTGGGCATTGGTGTGCGCGACTACGTGTGCCGCATCGAGCAGGCCCTCATCGATACGCTGGCCGAGTGGAACATCGGTGCCGAACGCCGCGAGGGCGCCCCGGGCGTCTACGTCGGTGGCGCCAAGATCGCCGCGCTCGGCATCCGCGTGCGCCGCGGCTGCACCTTCCATGGGCTGGCGTTCAACGTGGCCATGGACCTGGAACCCTTCCACCGCATCAACCCCTGTGGCTATCAGGGGTTGCAGGTGACCTCGGTGGTAGACTTGGGCGGCCCCTCCGGCATGGAGGCCGTCAAGCCGGTGCTGCTGGACCACCTGGCCCGCCAGTTCGGCCTGCTGCTGCAGCACACGCCCGAACTGCCCGATCTTTCTGCGGCCGCCTGACCGCCCCCGGAACCGCCATGACTGAAACCACCGCCCGTTCCATTCCCCTGCAGATCGTGCAGGGCGATTCTCCGTCCGCCGCGCCGTTGCAGGCCGGGGTCAAGCAGCTGGGCGGTGACAAGATCAACCGTTCGCCGGTGCAGTTCGCCGATGCGCCCGTGCTGCGCAAGCCGTCGTGGATCCGCGTGCGCATTCCTTCGGGCAATGCGGTGCAGAACCTGAAGGCCAAGCTGCGCGAGAACCGCCTGGTGACGGTCTGCGAGGAAGCCAGCTGCCCGAACATCCATGAGTGCTTCGGCCACGGCACCGCCACCTTCATGATCCTCGGCGAGGTCTGCACCCGCCGCTGCTCGTTCTGCGACGTCGCCCACGGCCGCCCGAAGCCGCCGGATGCCAACGAACCGGCCAGCCTGGGCCAGACCGTGGCCGACATGGGCCTGAAGTACGTGGTGGTGACCAGCGTCGACCGCGATGACCTGCGCGACGGCGGTGCCCAGCACTTCGTCGACTGCATCACCGCCATCCGCGAAAAGTCGCCGGGTACCCGCATCGAAGTGCTGACCCCGGACTTCCGCGGCAAGGGCCGCATGGAACGTGCGCTGGAGATCCTGGCGCAGAATCCGCCGGATGTGTTCAACCACAACATCGAGACCGTGCCGGACCTGTACCGCAACGTGCGCCCGGGTGCGGACTACCAGTGGTCGCTGAACCTGCTGAAGAACTTCAAGGCGCAGCACCCGGACGTGCCGACCAAGAGCGGCATCATGCTGGGCCTGGGCGAAGACTTCGAACAGATCAAGGCCACGATGCGTGACCTGCGCGCGCACGATGTGGACATGATCACCATCGGCCAGTACCTGCAGCCGACCGCGCATCACCACCCGGTGCTGAAGTACTGGACCCCCGAGGACTACAAGGCGCTGGAAGACTACGGCTACGCGCTGGGCTTCAGCCATGTGGCATCCGGCCCGATGGTGCGCTCGTCGTACCATGCCGACGTCCAGGCCAAGGGCGCCGGCGTCCGGTAAGCGGTTGCCGCCGGGACATGGCCCGGCGCTGCCAAGGGATGCCACCACCACCCTGGTGGGCGCGCGCACGCCTTCGCCTGCATTCACAATTTGCTACACCGGCCCGGCTAGGCTGGTTTTCCACCGAGCGCGGCCGGGTGACAAACCCGGCAACTTTCGGCACTGTCGCGGTGTCTGAACACCCCGCAGTCTCTCCCTTGGCAAGGCGCCTTCGAGCACGTCAATGAAATTCAAAGCCCCCGCATTCCTGATGGCCCTGGCGCTGGTCGCGCCGCTGGCGCTGGCGGCCAAGGCCGACTCGCCTGCCTTGCCCGCCGCGGCTACCGCCGATCAGGTGACCACCTCCAAGCTGGTGTACGGCCTGTTGTCCGACAGCCGCTACGCCTATCGCCCGCGCGCGCTGGATGAGGCCACCTCCAAGGACGTGTTCAAGCGCTACCTGGAAACGCTGGACGGCGCCAAGCAGTACTTCACCCAGGCCGACGTGGCGCGCTTCGCGCCGTTCGAAGCCAACATCTCCTCGGCCATCCGTGGTGGCGAGCTGGAGCCGGCGTTCCAGGTGTTCGCGGTCTACAAGCAACGGGTCGGCGAACGCGTGGCCTATGCGCGCAAGCTGCTCAAGCAGGAGCCGGACTTCACCACCGACGAACGCTTCGAGTACGACCGCAAGAAGGTGCCGTGGGCGGCCAGCAGCGCCGAGCTGGACGAGCTGTGGCGCAAGTCGGTCAAGAATGACTGGCTGCGCCTGAAACTGGCCGGCAAGAAGCCCGATGACATCCGCAAGACGCTGGACAAGCGCTATGCCACGCTGGAAAAGTCGGTCAATGAGCTGAAGGGCGAGGACGTCTTCCAGTTCTTCATGAACGCCTACACCAGCGCTGTCGATCCGCACACCGACTATTTCACCCCGCGCACCGCCGAGAACTTCAACCAGGCGATGTCGCTGTCGCTTGAAGGCATCGGTGCGCAGCTGCAGCGGCAGGACGACATGGTGGTGATCCGCGAGATCATCGCCGGTGGTCCGGCCGCAGTGGACGGCACCCTGAAACCGGGCGACCGCATCGTCGGCGTGGGCCAGGGCAAGTCCGGGCCGGTCGAGGACGTGATCGGCTGGCGCATCGACGACGTCGTGGCCAAGATCCGCGGTGCCAAGGATACCCAGGTCAAGCTGGAGTTCATCCCGGCCGCCGAGGGCGTGGACGGCAAGCACCACACGCTGGTGCTGACCCGCCAGAAGGTGCGCCTGGCCGAACAGGCCGCCAAGGGCGAGACCATGAGCATCCCGGCCGCCAACGGCGAACCGGCGCGCAGGATCGGCGTGATCAAGCTGCCGACCTTCTACCAGGACTTTGAAGGCCGCCGCCGCAATGCCGCCGACTACGCCTCGGCTACCCGCGACGTGGCCAAGCTGCTGGCCGGCTTCAAGAACGACAAGCTGGACGGCGTGGTGCTGGACCTGCGCAACAACGGGGGCGGCTCGCTGGATGAAGCGATCGAACTGACCGGCCTGTTCATTGAACAGGGCCCGGTGGTGCAGGTGCGCGAGTCCGGCGGACGCGTCACCGTCAACAGCGACCGCAACCAGGGCGTGGCGTGGGACGGCCCGCTGGCGGTGCTGATCAACCGCGGTTCGGCCTCGGCTTCGGAGATCTTCGCCGGTGCCATCCAGGACTACGGCCGTGGCCTGGTGATCGGTGAAACCAGCTTCGGCAAGGGCACCGTGCAGAACATCGTCGACCTCGATCGCTGGCCGAGCGGCGAAACCCAGCGCTTCGGCCAGGTCAAGCTGACCATCGCCCAGTTCTTCCGCATCAGCGGCAGCAGCACCCAGCACAAGGGCGTGGTGCCGGACCTGGCGTTCCCGGCCAGCGTCGATGCCACCGAGTTCGGCGAAAGCACCTACGACAACGCACTGCCGTGGACCCGCATCGCGGCCGTGCCGCATACCCAGTACGGCAACTTCGCGCCGCTGCTGCCGAAGCTGGAAACCCGTCACGACGCGCGCATCGCGACCGACAAGGAATTCCAGTGGTGGAACGAGGACGTGGAGCAGTTCCGTGCCGAGGCGGCCAAGAAGTACATCTCGCTCAACGAGGCCACCCGCCGCGCCGAGCGTGAGCGCCAGGATGCCCAGCGCAAGGAGCGCCAGGTGCAGCGCAAGGCACTGGGCCTGGCCCTGGACCCGCTGGCCGATGACAGCAGCGATGATGGCCTGACCGGCAACGAGCGTGACATCGTCAAGGATGCGGCGCGCGAGAAGGCTGCCGAGAAGCGCCCGGACCCGCTGCTGCGCGAGTCGGCGTCGATCCTGGCCGACGCGGTGAACCTGCTGGCCAACGACCGCCCGCTGTCGGCACAGGTGCTGCCGCAGTCCACCGGCGCGGGCCGCTGGGCGGACTGAACCGGCGCACCACGCGATCCCCGAGGGGCCGGCATTGCCGGCCCCTTTCTATTTTGGGGTCCGGTCTGTTTGAGGGCCCCCGTCCGTGGCGCTGCCGGCGCATGAACCGGGAGCAACATGGGCGGCGATGTCGACCTGCCGCACACGGCGGCGGGACTACCCTTGCCGCTACCGTCCTCGCAGGAGCACCCATGCGGGCCTCCCGTCTTTCCAGCGCTGCCGTCGCCTGTGCCAGCGCCCTGATCCTGTCGGCCTGTGGTGGCCGCGCCGCCGACAGCACCGTGCTGCGCGAGTCCTTCGACTCCGGCGACACCTTCTCGCGTACCGTCGAGGGGCGCCCTGCGGAGGCCTGCGAGGCCGCGCGCCGCACGCTGCTCAGCCAGGGCTATGCCATCGCCCGTGCCGATGATGCCCAGGTGGAAGGCAACAAGAACTTCCAGCCGCGCGAGGACGATCATGAGCAGCTGGTGCTGCGCATCTCGTGTGCGCCGCGTGGCGGCCAGGCGCTGGTGTTTGTCAGCGCGGTGCAGGACCGTTACGCGCTGAAGAAGAGCCCGACGTCGGCCAGTGTCGGCGTGGGCGCATTGGGCTCGGTGTCGCTGCCGTTCGGCAGCAACGACGACTCGCTGGTGAAGGTGGCCAGCAGCACGGTCACCGATGCCGAGTTCTATCGCCGCTTCTTCCAGCGCCTGCAGCAGTACCTTCCCGCTGCAGCGGGCGCGTCTTCGCCATCGCCATCACCGGCCACAGCGCCGGAACCCGCACCGGCGGCGACGGACCAGGGCTGAGCGTGCGCGGCAGGTGGCTGAGCGTGGCCCTGCTGCTGGTGCCATCGTGGGTCGTGGCAGCGCCGTCGCTGGACTGTGCGCAGGGCCTGCTGCAACGGCTGGGCTGGCGCTTCGAGGACGCGGTCGTGAGGGCACCGCAGGTACACGGCGGCGCAGTGTGCACGCGTGCGTCGCTGGCTGCGGCGCAGGCCGCCGGCGATCTGCAGGTGCGTTGGCCAGCGGCCCTCGCCCCGAACGCACGGCAGGCGCTGCTGCAGCAGCTGCTGGATGATCCGGCCACGGTCTGCGCCTACGCGTTCGAGCTGGGCGCAGCCACGCGGCGTGCGACGCAGGCACTCGAGGGCAATCCCGGATTCCGGTTCTCCGGCCTGCAGCTGGGCTGGATCGGCTTCGGCGTGCACGGCGCGCCGGCACAGGGGTGGCAGCGCACGCGCAGCCTCGGCCGTGGCTTCATGCCCAGTGCGGGCAACAGCCGCGCACTGGAGGCGTTCTACAGCGGGGCCGTGCGTGCCGAATGCGGTGTCGGTCGCCAGGTTGCGCAGCTGGCCACCCAGCGCGAGCTGTACGGCGACGCTGCGTTCGACGCCGGCTTTGCGGCGGATGAACTGTCGATCGGCACCTTCCTCGCGCTGCACCGGACCGACAGCATTCTGCTTGGCGCGCACGCGGGCGAGTTCTTCGCCGATGGCAAGGCAGTGCGCACCTCGGCGATGGGACGGCAGGCGTTCGTCGGCGTGCCCGGTTTCATCGAACATGTGTACGACAAAGGCACGCTGGACGACCTGAGCAACCAGGCCGAGAACTTCGTGGTGGTCGAGGTGGGCGAGGATGCTGCGCAGGCGCTGGCCACGCACGGCGGCCTGGCCTGGTATGACCAGCGCAATGCCGAGGTGTGGGCACTGGCGCAGGACATCCCGCGTACCGGCCAGCGCTACTTCGAGCGGCTGCTGTACGAGCGCGATCCACAGCTGCGCGCACGGCTGGCGCCGCGCTACCACGCGGCGCTGGCGCGCATGGATCAACTGCTGGACGATCCGTTCTACCGGCAGTTCGTGATCTATGTGCATCCACGCGGTATACGTCCCATCGGCTACCACATCGCCCGGCTGCTCGACCGCAACCCGCGAACCCCGTTTTCGATCGACCTGGCGGTGCACAATCTGCACACCACGCTCTACCGGCGTTGGCGCGAGGCGCAACTGCGCCACTGCGCGGCTACCGGCAGGCCAGGCAGCCTGACCCTAGACCCCAACTGAAGGTGAAACAATGGACATTGCAATGATCGGCCTTGGCCGCATGGGGGCCAACATGGCCCAGCGCCTGCATCGCGGCGGCCACCGCGTGGTCGGCTACGACCCGGGCGAAGGCGCCCGCGAGCGCGCCGCCGAGGCGGGCCTGGAGGTGGTCGATTCGCTGGCCGCCGCCGTCGCCGCGCTGCCGGTGCCGCGCGTGGTGTGGCTGATGGTGCCGGCCGGTGAAACCGTAGACCAGACGCTGGGCCAGCTGACCCCGCACCTGGCCGAAGGTGACATCGTCATCGACGGCGGCAACTCCAACTACCAGGACTCGATCCGCCGCGCCAGGGCGCTGGCCGAGGACGATCTGGGCTACGTCGACTGCGGCACCAGCGGTGGCGTGTGGGGCCTGCAGGAAGGCTACAGCCTGATGGTCGGTGGCGAAGCGTCGGTGGTGGAGCAGATCGCACCGCTGCTGCGCACGCTGGCACCGGCCGAGGACCGGGGCTGGGGTCGTGTCGGCCCGTCCGGCGCTGGCCACTTCACCAAGATGGTCCACAACGGCATCGAGTACGGAATGATGCAGGCCTACGCCGAGGGCTTCGCGCTGATGGAGCGCAAGCAGGAAATGGAACTGGACCTGGCCCAGGTCGCCGAGGTGTGGCGCCACGGCAGCGTGGTGCGTTCGTGGCTGCTGGACCTGAGTGCCGAAGCCCTCAAGCGCAATCCGTCGCTGGATGGCATTGCCCCGTACGTGGAGGATTCCGGTGAAGGCCGCTGGACCGTAGCCGAAGCAATCGCATTGGACGTGCCTGCACCGGTGATCACGCTGTCGCTGCTGGAACGCCTGCGTTCGCGCGAATCCAATTCGTTCACCGACCGCCTGCTGTCGGCGATGCGCAATGAATTCGGCGGGCACGCGATCAAGAAGTCGTAAGCACTGCGGTGGGGTCAGAGCCCTTCGGCGTTGCCGAAGGGATCCGACTCCAGGCAGATCGGGGTCGGATCCCCTTCCGCAGGAAAGGGCTCTGACCCCATGCAGCCAGTCGAGCATGGCTCGACTCTACAAGAGCCATCTCACGGATAGCCGCCTTTTGCTGTTGCTGTTGAGGTTGCCGGCCAGCGGCCGGCACTACCGCTTCTGCGGGTGCAGGGCGCAGCCCTGCCGATCACCCCAACGCGATCCGCCGCCCTTCGCGCGCGCTGTCCATGCCGGCCTGCAGCAACCGCATCAGCTGCAGGGCCTGCACCGGGCTGACCGTGGCTTCGCCGTCACCGTGCATCGCCGAGGCGAACTGTGCATACAGGCGGCGGTAGTCGCCGGGCAGGTTGTCGACGGTGCTGCGCTGCACGTTGTCTTCGGCATCGCAGCGCACCAGCTCGCCATGCCGCGGATCAATGCCCCAGCCCGGTGCGCCCGGCGCAACGCCGCGGCGCAGCTGCGCCTCCTGTACGTCCAGTCCGTGCTTGATCCAGCTGGCGGTGCTGCCATGCACGCTGAAGTGCGGCGTCTGCGCTGCCACCAGTGAACCGGCGTGGACGATCGCCCGATGCCGCGGGTAGTGCAGTATCGCGTGGAAGTAATCGATGCCGCCGCCGCCTTCGCGCTGCACGGCCAGATCGGCATCGATGGCGTCGGGCCAGCCGAACAGCACCAGCATCTGGTCCAGCAGGTGCGGACCGAGGTCGTACCACAGGCCACTGCCGGGCCCGTCCTGTTCGCGCCAGCGGTCGCGCACCTGTGGCCGGTAGCGGTCGAAGTGCGCGTGGCACTCGGCCACGTCGCCCAAGGAGCCTTCGGCCAGCAGCGACTGCAGGGTGAGGAAGTCGGCATCGAAACGCCGGTTCTGGAACACGGTGGCGATGCGCCCGGCGTTGCGTGCCGCCGCCAGCACCGTTTCCGCTTCGGCCACGTCCAGTGCGAACGGCTTGTCGACCAGCACATGCTTGCCTGCCGCCAGCGCCGCGATGGCCAGTGGCGCATGCTGTTCGTTGGGCGTGGCGATCACTACGGCATCCACGGCCGGATCATCGAATACCTGCTGCGGCGTGGCACGCACGTGCACATCGCTGAACGTCCGCAGCAGCGTGTCGCGTTGTGAACTGACGATGCTGTGCAGCGCCAGCCCGGGCGTGTGCTGGATCAGCGGCGCATGGAAGACACGGCCGGCGAGGCCGTAACCGATCAGGGCCAGTTGCAGGTCGGGGCGCATGGCAGGGCTCCGGCAATGGGGAAGGGCAGGGTAAACGACGATGGCGACGAACCCAAACTGAACCATTGGCATCGCCGGGCTGCCGATTCACGGCAGCATGACCGCAACGCCACGCCTGCTCCACGTGCGCTTGTCCAGACTGGCAGCACATTCCGAAGGAGTACGACACGATGAGCAATACGACCCGCACGCTGATTGCCTCGGCCCTGACGCTGGGCCTGGCCATGTCCTCCTCGGCCGCATTCGCCAAGGATCCGGCCGCGAAGAGCCCGCCGACCAGTGCCCACCCGACCACCCATGCCGATCGCCATGACTCCAATGAGCCGGTGACCGACACCTGGATCACCACCAAGGTGAAGGCTGACCTGCTGGCCAGCAGCAACGTTCCGGGCACCGAGATCAAGGTGGAAACCGTGAACGGCGTGGTCAGCCTGAGCGGCGCCGTCGCCACGCAGGCGGAGAAGGACAAGGCAGTCAATACCGCCAAGGGCATCAAGGGCGTGACCCGCGTCGATGCCGCCGCGCTGAAGGTCAGCGCCGCCGCCAAGCGCTGAACAGCCACCACGCGTTGAACAGGGTGGGCGCCCCGCAAGGGGCGCCCACTCGCGTATGGGGCCGGCTGCGTGAGCCCGGCCAGCCTGCCGCGCTTCGGGCTCCAGAGTTGTGACCGCCTGCGCTATATTGCCGGTTCCGCCGCAGCCGGGCTCCGCCCCAGGTCCCGCTCCGCGGCCGTGCTGACGAGGAACTATGGCGCTGGTTTTCAGTGACGACATCTGGGACCGCTGGCGGTTGCCGGCTCTGGCGCTGGCGGCTGCCGCGATCATCGTGGTGCCGTGGTTGACGCTGCGCAAACTGCAGCAGGACAGCGAAGAGGCGATGGCCTGGGTCAACCATACCCAGGCCGTGGGCGTGGCACTGCAACAGCTGCAGGCCGATGTGCGCGACGTCGAATCGGCCGCCCTGACCCTGTCCAAGGGCGTGGATGCGCCCGGCCTGCGCGAGCGCATGGCCAAGGCCAACGACATTCCCGGACGGCTGGCCGAGCTGGGGCGGATGACCCGCGACAACCCCGAGCAGCTGATCCGCATTGGCCGCATCGAATCGATGCTGGACGGCCGCCTGGCGGTGGCACGCGAACTGGCCCGGTCCGAACCGAACAGCGACCAGCGCGAACTGGTGCAGGACCTGAGCACGCGGTACCCGATCCGGGGCCTGGTGGAAGAACTGCAGGCCAGCGAGCAGACGCTGCTGGCACGGCGTGCAGAGCAGGCCGCGCGCCAGCGCAAGCAGACCGAACTGGTCGCGTGGAGCTCGCTGGTGATCCAGCTGGCGCTGCTGGGCCTGGTGCTGTGGCTGCTGCAGCGGCAGATCGGCCGCCGCCTGCATGCCGAACGCCAGTCGCTGCGCTCGGCCGCGCGTGCGGCGTCGGTACTGCAGACCGTGCGCGAACCCATCGTGCTGCTCGACCGCGACCTGCGCGTGCAGCTGCACAACCCGGCGTTCGCCGAACTGTACGACCTGCAGGACGAGCGTGCCGATGGCCTGCTGCTGGAAAACGTCGGCGACGGCGCCTGGCGGGATACGGTGGTGCGCCAGCGCCTGGCCGATGTGTTGTCGCGTGGCCGCGAGCTCTGGGACTTCGAGCATGAGCAGCGTACCGCCGATGGCATGGTGCGCTACATGATGCTCAATGCGCGCCGCATGCCGCTGCCCGACACCGATGACGAGGTGGTGCTGCTGACCATCAGCGACGTCACCCTGCAGCGCGCAGTGCAGTTGCGCGAGGAAGAGCTGAACCGCCAGCTGGAAGGCAAGGTCGCGCAGGTGTCCGAGGTCAACCGCGAGCTGGAAGCCTTCAGCTATTCGGTCTCGCACGACCTGCGCGCGCCGCTGCGCCACGTGGCCGGATTCTCCGACAAGCTGTCGCGCCACCTTGGCGATGCTGCCGATGACAAGAGCCGCCACTACCTGGAGGTGATCTCCAGTTCCGCCCGTCGCATGGCGGCGCTGATCGACGACCTGCTGGTCTACTCGCGCCTGGGCCGTGCGGCGATGCGCCAGCAGGCCGTGGACATGCAGTCGCTGGTGGCCGATACCCGCGCCATGCTCGATGCCAACCTGCAGACCGAGGCCGAGAACAGCGGTCATGCGCACCGGGTGGAGTGGAGCATCGCGCCGTTGCCGATCGTGGTGGGCGACGAGAACATGATCCGCCAGGTCTGGCTGAACCTGCTTGGTAACGCAGTGAAATATTCGGGCAACCGTGAACCGGCGAAGATCCGCGTGGACTACCAGCCGCAGCCCGATGGTGGCCATCAGTTCACGGTCAGCGACAATGGTGCAGGCTTTGACATGGCCTACGCCGGCAAACTGTTTGGTGTGTTCCAGCGCCTGCACAAGGCCAGCGACTATCCGGGCACCGGCATCGGCCTGGCCAGCGTGCGCCGCGTGCTGACCCGCCATGGCGGCCGCATCTGGGCCGAGGCCGAGCCGGACGTCGGCGCCACCTTCCACTTCTACCTGCCTCCCGCGAACGACGCGGACAAACAAGGGCCTTCTGCATGACCACTCTGCGCACCATCCTTCTCGCCGAAGACAGCCCGGCCGACGCCGAAATGGCGATCGATGCCCTGGAAGAGGCGCGCCTGGCCAATCCCATCGTGCACGTCGAAGACGGCGTGGAAGTGATGGACTACCTGCTGCGTCGCGGCGCTTTCGCCGAGCGCGAGGAAGGCCTGCCGGCGGTGCTGCTGCTGGACATCAAGATGCCGCGCATGGATGGCCTGGAAGTGCTGCGGCAGATCCGCGAGCACGAGGAGCTCAAGCGCCTGCCGGTGGTGATCCTGTCGTCCTCGCGCGAGGAAAGCGATCTGGCCCGCAGCTGGGACATGGGCGTGAACGCCTACGTGGTCAAGCCGGTGGATGTGGACCAGTTCTTCGGCGCAGTGCAGACCCTGGGCAAGTTCTGGGCGTTGATCAACCAGGCACCGGAACTCGAGTGAGCCCATGCCCCTGACCGGTCCCGCCCTGGGGGCGCTGCGCATCCTGCTGGTGGAGGATTCACCGGAAGATGCCGAGCTGATGTCCGAACAGATGCTCGATGCGGGCCTGGACGCCCGTTTCGAGCGCGTCGAGAGCGAGGCTGAGCTGCGCCAGGCACTGGCCGCGTTCCAGCCGGACATCGTGCTGTCCGACCTGAGCATGCCGGGGTTCTCCGGTGATGATGCGCTGCGCATCGTGCGCGAGACCTCGCCGGAAGTGCCCTTCATCTTCGTCTCCGGCACCATGGGCGAGGAGAATGCGGTGGCGGCGCTGCAGAAGGGCGCCAACGACTACATCATCAAGCACCTGCCGGCACGCCTGCCCTCGGCGGTCGCGCGTGCGATCCGCGATGCACGCAGTGCGGTCGAGCGCGCACGCGTGGAAACCGAACTGATGCGTGCGCAGCGCCTGGAAAGCCTGTCCCTGCTTGCCGCCGGGCTCAGCCACGACCTGCGCAACATCCTGCAGCCGTTGCTGATCATGCCGGACCTGCTGAAGGCGCGTACCGACGATCCGCAGCTGCACCACCTGGCCGATGTCATCGCCGAGTGTGGCCGCCGTGGCCACGAGATGGCCGAATCGATGCTGTCGTTCGTGCGCGGATCGCGCAAGCCGAGCGAGCGCATCGAGATCAAGGGCCTGTTCGATGCGGTGGCCCTGCTGTTGCGCAGCAACGTGCCCGATGCCGTGCGCCTGGAACTGCAGGTGCAGGATGAAGGCCTGGTGGTCGACGCCAACTACACCGAACTGCAGCAGGTGATGCTGAACCTGGCGCTCAACGCGATCCAGGCGATGCCCAACGGTGGCCGCCTGAGCCTGACCGCCAGCCATGCCGGCCAGCGCGATGGCGTGGACTGGATGCGCATCTGCGTGGCCGATGAAGGCATCGGCATGGACGCGGACACGCTGTCGCACCTGTTCAATCCGTTCTTCACCACCAAGGCCGATGGCACCGGCCTGGGCCTGATTTCCTGCAAGCGCATCGTGGAAGGCGCCGGCGGCAGCATCCATGTCAGCAGCCAGCCGGGGCAGGGCACCTGCTTCGAACTGCGCTTGCCCATGCACGAAGCCAGCGACGGCAGCGAGCCGATCGAACAGCTGGTGGCGTTGGGCAGTGGGCAGTCGATCCTGGTCGTCGACGGCGAAGCCACGCGCCTGTCGCTGCTCGGCAATGCGTTGTCCAGCCAGGGCTACCAGCTGCAGCTGGCGTCCGATGGCCCGGCGGCGCTGCGCTGGATGCAGCAGGAGGCGATGCCGGCCCTGGTGATCGCCGATGCCGGTTCCAAGCTGCTGCCGGCCAGCCAGCTGCTGGGCGAGATGGCCGCGTTGGGCTATCGCGGGCCGGCGCTGGTGCTGGAGGATGCCGCGGTGGCCGTGCCCGCCGATGCGTTCCCGCCCGGCGTGGAGGTGCATGTGCTGCGCAAGCCGCTGCAGATGCAGCAGGTGTTCCGCGCGGTGGCCGAAGCGCTGGGCTGATGCCAGGGTAGTGCCGGCCGCTGGCCGGCGTCCCTGTGTGGTGGGATCAACGCGGTTGCCGGCCAGCGGCCGGCACTACCGTCCGGCGGTTTCCCAGGGGAAGCGCGGCTACCTGTTCCTGCCGCTGCAGATGCAGCTGGTCTTCCGCGCGGTGGCCGAAGCGCTGGGCTGATGCCAGGGTAGTGCCGGCCGCTGGCCGGCATCCCGTGCGGTGGAATCAATGCGGTTGCCGGCCAGCGGCCGGCACTACCGTCCGGCGGTTTCCCAGGGGAAGCGTGGCAGCGCGTCCACCGCCTGTCCCTGCCGCAGCAGATGCAGCCGATCTTCCGCGCGGCAGCCGAAGCGCTGGGCTGATGCCACGGTAGTGCCGGCCGCTGGCCGGCATCCCTGTGTGGTGGGATCAACGCGGTTGCCGGCCAGCGGCCGGCACTACTGGTCCAGGGTTTCCCAGGGGAAGCGCGGCAGCGCGTCCACCGCCTGTTCCAGCTGCAGTAGATGCAGCCGATCTTCCGCGCGGTGGCCGAAGCGCTGGGCTGATACCAGGGTAGTGCCGGCCGCTGGCCGGCATCCCCGTGTGGTGGGATCAACGCGGTTGCCGGCCAGCGGCCGGCACTACCATCCGTCGGTTTCCCAGGGGAAGCGCGGCAGCGCGTCCACCGCCTGTTCCAGCTGCAGTAGATGCAGCTGGTCTTCCGCGCGGTGGCCGAAGCGCTGGGCTGATGCCACGGTAGTGCCGGCCGCTGGCCGGCATCCCTGTGTGGTGGGATCAACGCGGTTGCCGGCCAGCGGCCGGCACTACCGGTCCAGGGTTTCCCAGGGGAAGCGCGGCAGCGCGTCCACCGCCTGTTCCAGCCGCCGCGACCAGTTCTGGTGGATGTCGGCATACAGCGTGGAATCCGCGCCCAGCCGCAGCTGCTGGCCGATGCGCAGTTCGCCGTCGCGCAGCAGCGCCAGATCGATCGGCAGGCCCACCGACAGATTGGAACGGATGGTGGAATCGAGCGACACGATCGCCGTACGCGCGGCATCCTCCAGGTGCGTGGCCGGGCTGAGGATGCGGTCGAGGATCGGCTTGCCGTACTTGGATTCGCCGATCTGCAGGTAGGGCGTCTCCGGCGAGGCGGCAATGGCGTTGCCGAGCGGGTAGATCATGTACAGCCCGGGCCGCTCGCCGGCGATCTGGCCGCCGAAGATCAGCGTGGCCTGGGTGTTGACCCCGTCATGGCCGTGTTCGCTGTGGCTGCTGTGCACCTGGCTGTCCACCAACAGCTGGCCCACATACGCGGCGGCTTCGAACAGGTGGGTCATGTCGCGCAGGTTGGGCACGCGTCGCTCTGCGGCGTCGCGGCCCAGGCGCGACACCAGCAGCTGGGTGGTGGCCAGGTTGCCAGCCGCCATCAGCACGTAGGCTGCCTGGCCGGGATACTCGAACACGTGCAGCTTGCGATGCACGCGCACATCGTCCAGCGAGGCATTGGTCCGGGTGTCGGCAGCGAAGACCAGGCCCTCGTCCACCTCGATTCCAACGCAATAGGTCATGTCGGTGCCCTATCATGTGCGTCCCGGATTGTAGGCAGGCCGCCGTGACGACGGCATGTCCACGCCCCCCAAGTGCCGTCACCTGAACCGCATGACCACCGTGCTCCTGAGCCTGGGCAGCAACGTCCAGCCCCGCCGCTACCTCCACGCCGCGGTGACGGCCCTGCGCGAGCGCTTCGGCGCGCTGCAGGTCTCGCCCGCCTACCGTACTGCCGCGGTCGGCTTCGATGGCCCGGCCTTCCTCAACAACGCGGTGGCGATCGAGACCGGCCTGCCGCTGCAGGAACTGGACGACTGGCTGCATGCGCTGGAGGATGCGCATGGCCGCGACCGCAGCGGGCCGCGCTTCTCCGACCGCACCCTGGACATCGACGTGGTGTTCTATGGCGACCTGGTGGTGGAAGGGCCGGGGCACCTGCGCATCCCGCGGCCGGAGCTGAAGCACGCGTTCGTGTTGAAGCCGCTGGCCGACATCGCGCCGGACTTCATCGATCCGGTCAGCGGACTGGACCTGGCCACGCTGTGGCGCGCGCACCCGCAGTTTGGCGAGGCGTTCGAGGTGGTTGACCTGGAATGACGGGGCTGCCGGCCAGCGGCCGGCACTACCGGTAGTGCCGGCCGCTGGCCGGCAATCCGTCAGCTGACCGTACGCCCGCCATCCACGCGCAGGGTATGGCCGGTCACGAAGCTGGCCTCGGCCACCAGCCAGTACACCGCCTCGGCGATCTCCTCGACCGTGCCGATCCGCGCCAACGGCGTGCGTGCCAGCAGCGCCTCGCGCGCGAAATCGTCCTTGCCCTGTTCCGGCCACAGGATCGCCCCCGGCGCGACCGCATTGACCCGCACTTTCGGTGCCAGCTCCAGCGCCAGCGCGCGGGTGGCCATCTCCAGCGCGGCCTTGGCCATGGTGTAGGCGATGTGGTCGCGCATCGGGTCGGTGCCGTGCAGGTCGGTCAAATTGACGATGCAGCCCTGCTGGCGGCGCAGGTAGGGCGCCGCCGCCTGTGACAGCAGCAATGGCGCGCGTGCGTTGACCGCATACAGCGCGTCCATCGCCTCAGCGGTGACCTGGCCGAGCGGAGTGGGGAAGAAGTTGGAAGCATTGTTGACCAGCGCATCCAGGCGGCCGAAGTGGGTAACCGCCTGTTCCACCAGGTCGGGCAGGGCGTCGGCGTCACGCAGGTCGGCCTGCAGGGCCAGCACGCTGCCGGGGCGCACGTTGTCGAAATCGAACGCGGCCTGCTGCAGCTCGGCGCTGGAGGTGTGGGCGTGCAGCACCACCGACCAGCCGCAGGCATGGAACTGGCGGGCGATGGCCGCACCGATCCGGCGTGCGCTGCCGGTGATCAGGACCACGGGGTGGGTGTCGCTCATCGAGGGTCCTCCAAGGCTCGGCTATCCTGTGCACCATTGTCACCGCATTCGAAGACGCCATGCAGCCCACCTTCCCCCTGCCCGAAGCCGATGCCCTGGCCCACAGCGACCAGCTGGCGGCCGCCCTGCGCGCCGAAATCCTTGCCCAGGGCGGGGCGATGCCGTTTTCCCGCTTCATGGAGCTGTGCCTGTATGCGCCCGGCTGGGGCTATTACAGCGCGGGTGCCAGCAAGTTTGGTGGCAGTGGCGATTTCACCACCGCGCCCGAGCTCGGCAGCCTGTTCGCCGGCAGCGTAGCCAATGCGCTGGCGCCGGTATTCGCACAGCTGGGCGCGCAGGCGCGCCTGCTGGAACTGGGGGGGGGCACCGGTGCGTTCGCCGAGGCGGTGCTGCTGCGCCTGGCGGAACTTGATGCACTGCCGTCGCGCTACGCCATCCTTGAACCCAGCGCCGACCTGCGCGAGCGCCAGCAGCAACGGCTGCAGCAGAACCTGCCGGTGGAGCTGGCCGCGCGCGTGGACTGGGTCGACCGCCCGTTCGAAGAGGACTGGGAGGGCGTGGTGTTTGCCAACGAAGTAATCGACGCGCTGCCGACGCCGCGCTTCCTGATCCGGGATGGCGAGGTCTACGAGGAAACCGTGGAACTGGACGCCGAAGGCAACTTCATCCGTGGCGCGCAGCCGGCCGACATCCTGCTCAACGGTGCGGTGCGCCACATCGAGCGCTACCTGGAGCGCCCCTTCGCCGAGGGCTACCGCTCCGAGGTGCTGCCGCAGCTGCCGTACTGGTTGCAGGCAGTGGCGGGCGGCCTGCAGCGCGGCGCGATGCTGTTCATCGACTACGGTTACAACCGTGGCGAGTTCTACCAGCACGACCGCGATGAGGGCACCGTGCGCGCGTTCTACCGCCACCACGTGCACAACGACGTGCACCGCTGGCCGGGCCTGCAGGACATCACCGCGTCGGTGGATTTCACCGCGATGGCCGAGGCCGGCATGCACGGCGGTTTCGAGCTGGCGGGTTACTGCAGCCAGGCCAGCTTCCTGCTCGGCAACGGCCTTGACCAGGTGCTGTCGCTGGCCGAGGAACGCACCGATGAAGTCGGCCGTATCCAGCTGCGCGACCAGGTGAAGAAGCTGACCCTGCCGACCGAGATGGGGGAGCGCTTCCAGGCGATCGGCCTGCAGCGCGGCGTCGACTTCGAGCCCGCCTTCGAGCTGGGTGACCTGAGCTGGCGCCTGTGAGCGATGCGCTGCCGCTGATCAAGCCGCTGCGGCGGCCGCGGCTGTGGACCGCGCTGTGGTTCAGCGCGGTGCTGCTGGTGATCGTGGTCTGCCTGATCCCGCCGCCGCCGATCCCGCTGCCGGAAAACGGCGACAAGGGCGAACACGTCCTCGCTTACTTCATTCTGGCCGGCAGCGCGGTGCAGCTGTTCCGTCGCGGTCGTCCGCTGCTGTGGGTGGCCGTGGGCCTGGTGCTGATGGGCATCGGCATCGAGTTCGCGCAGGGTGCATTGACCGATGACCGCATGGCCGATCCGATGGACGCCATCGCCAACACGGTGGGCGTGCTGGCGGGCATGGGCACGGCATTGACCCCCATGCGCGACCTGCTGCTGCGCTGGCGCGGGTAAAGGCGTGCCAACCCAGTTTGGCACCTAACCGTAGATCCACGCCATGCGTGGATGAAGTGCCCGAGGTGCCGACCAAGGTCGGCACCCACCCGGACAGGCCTGCCGTCATTTCCCCAGCGTGACCTCATCCAGCACCCACATCGCCGGGCGCGTGTCGCCGGTGAAGTTGATGCACAGGTCAGCGGTGCCCTGCGTCCCCTTCGGCAGCGCCGCACGCAGCGTCACGAAGCCATCGGCATCGGGCGTGGCCGGCAGCGGTACTTCGGCCAGCACCTTGCCGCTGCAATCGCCGCGACGCACCTGCATCTCGCCGTGCGCGCGCTTGGCCTTCTCGAAGCGACGCTTGGGCTCGTCGTGGGCCAGCTGGAAGTAGTACGGAATACGCCCCGCGCGGACTTCCACGCTGCCGATGCCGTCCAGCTGCGCCTGCGGCCAGCGCCAGCACGGCTGGAAGATGTCCACGTTGAACACCGCACGCGTTCCCTCGCGCGGGCCATCGTCTTCCAGGCGCAGCACCAGCCCTTTGCTGCCCACGCAGCTGAGCAGTTCATCGCTGCGGCGGCTGAGCAGCGATTGTGCGCTGAACGCCGCGACCGTCGGCTTCGCCGCCAGCATCTGGCCCTGGTAGAACGCGGCGGCCTGCACGGTAGCGGGCAGCTGCGCGGTCAGCGGCTGCTGGTACAGCGGCGACTGCGCCGTCACCGGCTGGCCATCGGTGCTGTAGCGCACTTCATAGCCCAGCGGGTTGGCCAGCGACACGGTCACGGAGTTCTTCGCGCGATCATCGGTGTAGTCCACGCCCACTTCAAACGGCGTCTGCGCGTAGGCCAGGCCCCAGGCGCGGTAGCGTTGCAGCTGCGCGGGCAGGCGCGCGAGGAAATCGCGGAAGTCGCGATGTTCCGGCGTGCTCCAGCCGGTCTCGGCCACTGCGGCCAGGCGTGGGAACAGGTTGTGCTGCAGGCGCGCGTAGGTGCGCGTGTGTTCGGTGAACATGTTGGCCTGCAGGCCCAGGATGTGCTGGCGCTTGTCGGCCGCAAGCTCGGCCGGCACCGGTTCGAAGTTATACAGCTTGCCGAGGTTGACCTGGGTCGGGCGGCCGGGAGGTTCGTTCGGCGAGGCCGTCTGCAGGTAGTCCAGGTACAGGTAGCCGACCGGCGACATGACCACGTCATGGCCGGCACTGGCCGCGGCCAGGCCACCTTCGGTGCCCTGCCAGGACATCACCGTGGCCTGCGGCGGCAGCCCGCCTTCGAGGATTTCATCCCAGCCGATCAGGCGCCGGTCGTGCTCCTCCAGGAAGGTCTCCAGGCGCTTGATGATGTGGCTCTGCATGGCCATTTCATCCTTGATGCCCAGCGCACGCATGCGCTGCTGGACCTGCCTGGAGGCTTCCCACTGGTCCTTGACCGCCTCGTCGCCGCCGACGTGCACGTACCTGGCTGGGAACAGCGCAATCACCTCTTCCAGCACGTTTTCGAGGAAGGTGACGGTGCTGTCTTCGACGTTGAACAGGTTCGGGAACACGCCCCATTCGCTGATCGGCTTCAGCGGGGTATTGATCGAACCCAGTTCCGGGTACGCGGCAATCGCTGCGGTCGCGTGCCCCGGCACATCGATTTCCGGAATCACCTGGATATGCAGCTTCGCGGCATAGGCGATCACTTCGCGGATCTGGTCCTGCGTGTAGAAGCCGCAATACGGATGCTCCTTGCCAGTGACCGGATCGATGCCACCGTCGCCGGCCGGGAGGCGGCAGCTGCCCACCTCGGTCAGCTTCGGATAGCGCTTGATCTCCATGCGCCAACCCTGGTCATCGGTCAGGTGCCAATGGAAGGTGTTGAGCTTGTGCGCGGCCATCGCATCGAGCACGCGCTTGATCTCGTCCAGGCTCTGGAAATGCCGTGCCGAGTCGAGCATGAAACCGCGCCAGCTGAAGCGTGGCGCGTCCTGGATCTGCACTGCCGGCAGCACGCCGTTGCTGCCGCCGGTGGCGAGCTGGGCGAGGGTGGTTGCGCCATAGAACAGGCCGGTTTCGTTGCCGGCCTGTACCACTACGCCCTGTGCGGTGCTTTCCAGCGTGTAGCTCTCGCCGCTGTCGCGGAAGGTGGGCACGATCTGGAAGCGGATGCCACCGGTGCTGGCCGCGGTCTTGCCCTTGGCCAGCGCCAGGCGCGGGCCGCCACTGCGCGCCAGCAGGTCGGCGAACTGGCTGGCGACGCGCTGTGCGGCCTCGCCTTCGGCCAGCAGCACGGTATCGGCGCGCACGGTGATGCCGCTGCCCTGGCCGCGTTGCACAGTGGCTGGCGCGGGAATCAGCATCAGGCTGCCGGTGCGCAGCTGCGGGCCGGGGGCTTCGGTGGCGGGCGTGGGATCGGCGGCCAGCGCCGGCAGTGCCGGCAGCAGGGCGATCAGGCTGCCCAGCAGCAGCGCGCTGCGCATCCGGGCGCGGGAAGGCTTGACCATCGGAACGACTCCTTGGAACGGTGCGATGAACGCTATACATGAAAAACGCCGGGCCCGGAATGACCCAGGCCCGGCGTGCGTGCACGACTCGGCGATGTTGCTGCCGCTGGATCAGTACTTGAAGCGGAAGTTGAGGTAGTACTGGCGACCGTTGCTGTAGAACGAGGTCGGGATGGCCGCGGTCTGGTAGTACTTGTAGGTCGGGTTGTTGAGGTTCAGGCCATCCAGGCTGATGCTCAGCCAATCGGTGGCCTTGAAGCTCAGCGATGCCGACAGCGTGCCGAAGTCATCCTGGTAGTACGGATTGGTACCGGACAGGCTGATCAGGAACGAGGAACGGCGGGTGTAGCTGACGCGGGCACCGAAGCGCTCGTTCTCGAAGTAGGCACCCACGTTGTAGGTGTTCTTCGAGGTGCCCAGCAGGTTGTGCGAGCCATCCGACCAGGTATGCGAGGTGGTGCCGTTGGCGTAGGTGTAGTTGGCATTGATGCCGAAGTACTCGCCGATCGGCTGCTCGTAGGCCACTTCCACGCCGGTGACCTTGCCGTCGGCGTTGATCGGGGTGGAGATCTGGTAGGTCTCGAGCTGGTTGGTCAGTTCGCTGTACAGCTGGCGCGAGACCACGTCGAAGGCGATGTAGTCCTTCAGGTCCATGTGATACGCGCCCACCGACAGCAGGCCGCGCGGCATGAAGTACCACTCCAGGTTGGCGTCCAGGTTGGTGGACAGGGTCGGCTTGAGGTTCGGATTGCCGCCGCCGCCGGTGCGGTTCAGGTCCGAACCGTACGAGGAGGCACCCAGTGCCGAGTAGTCCGGCAGGGTTTGGGTCTGCGAGGCGGCGACGCGCAGCACCAGCGAGTCGTCCAGGTCGAACTTGATGTTGGCGCTGGGCAGCACACGGTTGCGCTTGTTCTGGAAGACCAGGCGCTCCCACATGCCGAACAGGCTGCTGACATCTGCATCAGCGGCCTTGCTGACGGCGTTGTAGGTGTCGATGTCCTGCTTGATGTTGACGTAGCGCAGGCCGACGTTGCCGCTCCACCAGTCGCCGCGGAAGTTGGCCTGCACGTAGCCGGCGAAGTTCTTCTCCTTCACCTTCCATTCGGCGCCGTAGTTGTGGCGACCGGTCGGGCCATCATTGCCGGCCAGCCAGGTGGAGTTGTTGGTCACCGCGTCCTTCAGCGCGCCCGGCGTGAAGTACCAGAGGTTGCGCGGGAAGGTGCCGCCGATGTCACCGGCAAAGCCGCTGGGATAGTTGGCCGTCGCGCCGTTCTTCAGTGCGCTCCAGATGTCACCCGGCGTTGCGCCTTCCGGCGACAGTGCTTCGCGCTTGTGGTCGGCGAAACGCAGACCGAAGTCGATCGAGCTCAGCACGCCGCCATCGTTGAAGTACTGGTTGAAGTCGAGCGTGGCCCACTTCTCCTTGTCTTCGGCGGTGACCTGCTGGTTGCCCCAGGTGCCGAAGCTGGTCACGCCGTTGGGCGAGATGTCGCCGCCGACGTTCCAGTCGATCGGCGAGCCATTGCCGTGGGTGGCCCAGCTGGCGCCGCCGCCGTTGGCCAGGGTGACTTCGGCGATGTACTGGCGCGGCGTTTCGCCGGTGCCCTTGGTGCTGCCGGCCTGGAACTTTGCCGTCAGGCTGTCGTTGATCTGCCAGTCGGCATCGAAAGTGACATAGCTCGACTTGGCCTTCGACTCACGATAGATCATGTCGTACACCGCGTAGTCGGTGCCCGGCACGCCCCGGTAGGTGGCATTGGTCAGCACGCCATCCTTGACCACATAGCCCGGATCCGGCGCCTGCGACTTGGCGAAGCTGTTGCCGAACATCATGAAGTTGCGGTTGTAGTTGTTCGCCTTCAGCTCGGAGCTGAAACCATTCAGGCCGAGGGTGAGGCTGTCACTCGGCTTGAACTGCAGCGAGACCAGGCCGCCCTTGCGCTCGCGGGTCTGTTCGAACAGGGTCGAACCCAGCAGGCCCGGAACGTTGACGCCGATCAGGTCCGGATTGGTCCTGGCGACCGGATCGTTTGCGCCGATCTTGAAGAAGCCGCCCGGGATTTCCTGCGCTTCACGGCGCAGTTCGCGCTTCTGGCTGAAGCCCTGCACCATCACGCCGAAGGTGCCTTCGTCGTTCTTGTAGTTGAACAGCGCCGAATACTGCGGGTCGTTCGACTTGGCCTGGTCCGAGCGCACCAGGCCGATCGAGCCTTCCGCGGTGAACGGCTTGGAGAACTCCAGCGGCTTGCGCGTGATGATGTTGACGGTGCCGGTGGTGCCGCCGTCCTGCAGCTTGGCCTGCGAGGACTTGTTCACTTCCACCGAGCTGACGAGTTCGGACGGCAGCAGCGAGTAGCTGACGCTGCGGCCGACGTTGTTGCCCTGGCTGAGCACGAACCAGTCGGCCGAACCGACGGTGTGGCCGTTGATCAGGGTCTGGGTCAGGCTCGGGCTGGTGCCGCGCAGGCTGACACGGTCGGCTTCGTCGAAGCCGCCTTCATCGGCGCTGGACGAGCTGATGTTGACGCCCGGCAGGCGCTGCAGGGTGTCGGCGACGTTGTGCGCCGGCAGCTTGCCCACGTCTTCGGCGGTGACCACTTCCACGCGCGCATTGGCTTCGCGCTTGGTGTCCAGCGATTTTTCCATCGAGCCACGGATGCCGGTAACGGTCACGGTGTCCAGGTCGGTGGCGGTCGGGGCAGCCTGCTGCGCGTGCGCACTGAAGGCGATGCAGCTGACGATGGCGGCCGAAAGCAGGGTCTTGCGGGTGTTCATGATGTCTCTCCTCATCACTCGATTGGATGCCGGCGGCGGTGTTCGATAACGGTTGCGATGACATGCGCGGGGCGGCGGCGAAGTCCCGTGCGTTGGCGTGCCACGTACTGCGTGCTGCGATTGCGTTGAAGCCTGTTGCGGTGTCAGGCCGCGGACTGCTGCAGGTACCAGCTGGCCGCGCCGACCACGCCCAGCTGGCCGTGCTCGACGACCTTCACCGGAATGCGTGCCAGCGCTTCGCCCATCGGTCCCTTCTGCAGGTAGCGCTCGACGAACGTGCTGGCATGCAGGTATTCGCGGATCTGCGGCAGGATGCCGCCGGCCAGGTAGACGCCCCCATGCGCGCCGTAGAACAGCGCCATGTCACCGATGGTGCTGCCGAGCAGGCCGCAGAACACATCCAGCGCCTGGCGCGCGCGTGCATCGGTATCGGCCATGGCCGCAGCGGTGACCGCATCGGGGCTGGCCAGCGTCGGCGCCTGCCCCTGCAGCGCGCAGACCGCGCGGTACAGGTTCATCAGGCCCGGGCCGGAGATCGCATGCTCGATCGACACATGGGCGCGATCACGCTGCATGTGGCGGACGATGGCCATTTCCAGTTCGGTGCTGGCCGCCAGGGTCGGCTGGCCGGCTTCGGTGGGCAGCACCACCGGGCCGTGCGCGGTGGGGATCCACAGCGCGGCGCCCAGGCCGGTGCCGGGGCCGACCACCAGGGTCGGGCCACGCGCGGCGGTGTCCGGGCCGCACAGGTGCAGCACGCCGCTGGCGTCGACCTGCGCGGCAGCGTAGGCCACCGCCTCGAAGTCGTTGACGATGTAGACCCGCTGCAGGCCCACATCGGCTTCCACCTGGCGCGCCGACAGCGGCCACGGCAGGTTGGCGGTGATCACGGTGCCGTCCTCGCGGGCGTAGCCGGCGCTGGCGACCACGCAGTGCGTGGGGCGCGGGCCTTCGCCCAGGAAGTCGGACAGGATCGCGCTGAGACCGGCGTGGTCGGCGTTGCGGTACTTGCGGTATTCCAGCACCTGCACCGGATGGGCGGCATCGCCGCTGGCCTGGACCCGGGCCACGCGCACATGGGTGCCACCGACGTCGGCGGCCAGGAACGAGGGCGCGACGCGGGACAGGACATGGGCCGGGGCGGGGTGGCTGGCGGTCACGCGGGCTCCTGCTGCAGGTGGGGCCGGCCCCGGGATCGGGAGCGGCGATTGGGCCGGAGTCTGTAACCGCGCTGACAACGATGTCAACGAGTTCGTGACACTTTCGTTGCTGCGCCGCAACGAATGCGCCACGTGGTAAACGTTTACATGGCGTGAATGCGGGATTCACGCGGGAACCGTTGTGCCATGGGGCTCAAGCTGCCCAGCGCATTCAGCGTGATGCACGGCCACTGCGTTGCGCAGTGCAACATGGCGCGCAGGGGGCGTCGGATGGAAGTTGACAAACCGCCGTTGTCCATCGAAAGAATGTGACAACGTTGTTCCCAGCCACTCTCCGACGCCGCGTTCTGCGGCCGTCGCCGCAGGAGCCCTCCTGATGTCCGCCGTCCCCGCTGCAAGCGCGCGCCCGAACGTGGCCACCTCCATCGCCATCGTCGGCGTGCTGTTCTTCCTGATCGGCTTCTTCACCTGGCTCAACGGTCCGCTGATCACCTTCGTCAAGCTGGCCTTCGAACTCAGCGAGGTCGGCGCCTTCCTGGTGCTGATGGTGTTCTACCTGTCCTACTTCTTCCTGGCCCTGCCAGCGTCGTGGATCCTGCGCCGTACCGGCATGAAGAAGGGCCTGAGCCTGAGCCTGCTGGTGATGGCCGGGGGGGCCGCCCTGTTCGGCGAATTCGCCACCCAGCGCTGGTACCCGGGCGCGCTCGGCGGCCTGTTCGTGATCGGCAGCGGCCTGGCCCTGCTGCAGACCGCGATCAACCCCTACATTTCCATCCTCGGCCCGATCGAGACCGCAGCGCGCCGCATCGCGCTGATGGGCATCTGCAACAAGATCGCCGGCATGCTCGCCCCGGTGCTGATCGGCACGCTGGTGCTGCATGGCATCGGCGACCTTGATGCGCAGGTGCAGGCGGCTGATGCGGTCACCAAGGCCGCGCTGCTGAACGAGTTCGCGGCCAAGATCCACACCCCGTACCTGGCGATGGCCGCGCTGCTGGTGGTGCTGGCGGTGGCCGTGCTGTTCTCGCCGCTGCCGGAAATCAAGTCGTCCGAAGCCAATGCCACGTCGGTCGCCGCCGGTGCCGCCGAACGGCGCAGCATCTTCCAGTTCCCGCACCTGTGGCTGGGCGTGTTGTGCCTGTTCGTCTACGTGGGCGTGGAGGTGATGGCCGGTGATGCGATCGGTACCTACGGCCATGGTTTCGACCTGCCGCTGGACCAGACCAAGATGTTCACCTCGCTGACCCTGGGCGCGATGCTGGTCGGCTATGTCGTCGGCCTGCTGCTGATCCCCAACGTGGTGTCGCAGTCGCGCTACCTGACCTTCTCGGCCGTGCTGGGTGTGGTGTTCTGCCTCGGCGCCTGGGCCACCCACGGCTACGTCTCGGTGGCCTTCGTGGCCCTGCTGGGCTTCGCCAACGCCATGATGTGGCCGGCGATCTTCCCGCTGGCGATCCGCGGCCTGGGCCGTTTCACCGAGACCGGCTCGGCGCTGCTGGTGATGGGCATTGCCGGCGGCGCGATCATTCCGCAGCTGTTCGCCGTGCTCAAGCAGCACATCGACTTCCAGCTGGTGTTCGTGCTGCTGATGGTGCCGTGCTACCTGTACATCCTGTTCTACTCGGTGATCGGCCACCGCGCCGGCCTGCCGCAGGACAAGGCCTGATCGGCGATGATGGACGGCAGCCAACCCCAGGGAAAACCCATGCGCAGAGCGACCATCAAGGACGTTGCGGAGAAGGCCAAGGTCTCGCTGAAGACGGTCTCGCGGGTGATCAACAACGAACCTTCGGTGATGCAGGCCACCCGTGCGCGGGTACTGCGTGCCATCGCCGAACTCGATTACGAGCCCGATCCGTCCGCACGCAACCTGCGCAGCGGCACCACCTTCGTGATCGGGCTGGTCTACGACAACCCGAACCCGTACCACATCATCGGCGTGCAGAACGGCGTGCTGGCCGCCTGCCGCGAGACCGGCTTCGGCCTGCAGATCCATCCCTGCGATTCCAGCTCGCCGCTGCTGGCCGATGAGCTGGCCGACTGGGTACAGCGCTCGCGCCTGGCCGGGCTGGTGCTGACCGCACCGATGTCCGAGCGCCGCGACCTGGTCCAGGCGCTGACCGCGCGTGGCATCAAGCTGGTGCGCATCATCGCCGCCACCGAAGACCCCGCCGACGGTGCCTGCGTGTTCGTCGACGACCGCGAGGCCGCTTACGAGATCACCGAACACCTGATCCAGCTGGGCCACCAGCGCATCGGCTTCCTGTGGGGGGGCAGTTCGCATCGCTCTTCGGGCGAACGCTATGCCGGTTACGAAGCCGCGCTGAAGGACTACGGCATGACCGTGGACAAGCACCTGGTGGTGCAGGGCGATTACACCTTCGACGACGGCTTCCGGGGTGCGCGCCGCCTGCTGGCGCTGCGCGAGCCGCCCACCGCCATCTTCGGTTCCAACGACGAAATCGCCGCCGGCGTGCTGGCCGCTGCCAAGTCGGCCGGCATGAACGTGCCCTACGACCTGTCCATCGCCGGGTTCGAGGACAGCCCGTTCTCGCGCCAGTCGTGGCCGCCGCTGACCACCGCCAAGCAGGCCACCGAGGACATCGCCCGCCACGCCGCGCGCCTGCTGATCGCGCAGCTGCGCAGCGATGCCTACGACGATGCGCCGGCGCCGCTGCACAACCAGGGCTTCGTGCCGCAGCTGGTGGTGCGCGGCTCGACCGCGCCGATGCGCCCGGCCGGCGCACGCCCCCTTCCTTCCGATCCTGCCTGAGCCCGCCATGTCGCTGTCAGACCCCACGTCCACCCTGATGTTCGCCGAGGCCGCCGAAGCGGCCGACGTGGTTGCCCGCCAGTTCTCGCGCAACCACGCCACCCTGGAAACGCTGGCTGCCAGCCTGCGCGCCGCGCCGCCGCCGTTCGTGGTCACCTGCGCACGTGGCAGCTCCGACCACGCCGCTACCTACGGCAAATACCTGCTGGAGACCCAACTGGGCCTGGTGGTCGCGTCGGCCTCGCCGTCGGTGGGTTCGGTCTACGCGGCGCCGCTGCAGCTGCGCGGTGCGTTGTTCATCGTCATTTCGCAGTCGGGCAAGAGCCCGGACCTGCTGCGCAACGCCGAGGCGGCCAAGGCCGCCGGCGCGCGCGTGATCGCGCTGGTCAACGTCGAGGATTCACCGCTGGCGCAGCTGGCCGACACGGTCATCCCGCTGCACGCGGGGGCTGAAAAGAGCGTGGCGGCGACCAAGAGCTACCTGGCCTCGCTGGCCGCGTTGCTGCAGCTGGCCGCGTACTGGAAGCAGGACAGCAGCCTGCGTGCAGCGCTGGACCTGCTGCCCGATGCGCTGCGTGAGGCCTGGCAGTGCGACTGGAGCGCGGTGACCGAGGGCCTGGTCGACGCCACCAACCTGTTCGTGCTCGGCCGTGGCCTGGGCCTGGGTGCAGCGCAGGAAGCCGCGCTGAAGTTCAAGGAAACCTGCAGCCTGCACGCCGAGGCCTACAGCTCGGCCGAGGTCAAGCACGGCCCGATGGCGCTGGTCGACCGCGGCTTCCCGGTGCTGGCCTTCGCCCAGCCGGACGAAACCGGCGCCGGTACCCGTGCGGTGGTCGATGAGTTCACCGCACGCGGCGCGCAGGTGTGGCTGGCCGGTGCCGGTGGCAACCTGCCGGTGGCCGCCGCACCGCATCCGCTGTGCGCACCGCTGCTGACCGTGCAGAGCTTCTACCGCGCGATCAACGCGCTGGCACTGCGCCGTGGCTTCAACCCGGACCTGCCGCCGCATCTGAACAAGGTCACGGAGACGGTGTGATGGCCACCGTGCTGCGCAACGCCCGCATCCTGGCAGGCGATGAGTTCCGCGACGACCTGGCGGTGGTGATCGAAGACGGCCGCATCAGCGCGCTGCTGCCCGATGCCGCGCCGCAGCTCGGCCACGCGGCCGAACAGGTGGACCTGGGCGGCGGCTGGCTGCTGCCCGGCTTCATCGACGTGCAGGTCAATGGTGGCGGCGGCGCGCTGTTCAACAACACGCCGGACGTCGCGGCGCTGCGCACCATCGCGCAGGCCCATCGCCGTTTCGGTACCACCGCGATGCTGCCCACGCTGATCAGCGATGACGTGGCGGTGATGCGCGAAGCCATCGGTGCGATGCGCGAGGCCATCGCGCAGGGCGTGCCGGGGGTGATCGGCATCCACCTGGAAGGCCCGTACATCGCGCCGGCGCGCAAGGGCACGCACGATGCCAGCAAGTTCCGCGTGCCGGATGAAGAAGAGATCGCACTGGCCGCGTCGCTGGACAACGGCGTAACCCTGCTGACGCTGGCGCCGGAGCGCGTGCCGCTGGAGACCATCCGTGCACTGGTCGAGCGGGGCGTGATCGTTGCCGCCGGCCACACCGCAGGCACCTACGAAGAGATCCGTGCCGGCCTGGATGCGGGCGTGCGCGGTTTCACCCACCTGTACAACGCGATGTCGCCACTGCAGGGCCGCGAGCCCGGCGCAGTGGGCGCTGCGCTGGAAGACCGCGACAGCTGGATCGGCATCATCGTCGACGGCGTGCATGCGCACCCGGCCAGCCTGCGCGTGGCACTGGCGGCCAAGCCGCGTGGCCGCCTGCTGCTGGTAACCGATGCGATGCCGCCAGTCGGTGCCGACGATCCCAGTTACGTGCTGTATGGCGAAACCATCACCGCCATCGATGGCGTGGTGCGCAATGCCGCCGGTTCGCTGGCCGGTTCTGCGCTGGACATGGCCACCGCCGTCCGCAATACCGTGCAGCTGCTTGGCCAACCGCTGGCCGAAGCCGCACGCATGGCGTCGACCTATCCGGCGCAGTTCCTCAACGTCGACGACCGCCTGGGCCATATCGCCGAGGGCTACCAGGCCGACCTGGTGCTGCTGGACGACGCCCTGCAGGTGCGTGGTACCTGGATTGCCGGACAGTACGAGGCCGCCTGATGAACAGTACGCCGCCACGCCGCCTGGGCTCGATCGATGCCCTGCGCGGCATCACCGTGGCGGCGATGCTGCTGGTCAACAATCCGGGTGACTGGAGTGCGGTGTTTGCACCGCTGCGCCATTCGGAATGGCACGGCTGCACGCCCACCGACCTGGTGTTCCCGTTCTTCCTGTTCCTGGTGGGCGTGTCGATGGCCTTCAGCGTGGCACCGCGCGCGCGGGATACGGCGGCGCGACCGGCGTTGGCGCGCGGCGTACTGGAGCGCGCGCTGCGCATCCTCGTGGCCGGTGCACTGCTGCACCTGCTGATCTGGTGGGCGCTGCATACCCATCACTTCCGCATCTGGGGCGTGCTGCAACGGATCGCGGTGTGCGCAGCGTTGGTGGGTGTTCTGGCGGTGTATGCGCGGCCGCGCGTGCAGGTGGGCGTGCTGGTCACGCTGCTGGTGGGCTACACCGTGCTGCTGCTGGGCATCGGTGACCTGGCGCCATGGACCAACCCGGCCAGCCGCCTGGACACCATGCTGTTCGCCCCCTGGATCTACCAGTGGCAGGCCGATACTGGGCTGGGCCATGACCCGGAAGGGCTGCTGAGCACGCTGGGTGCGCTGGCCAGTACCGTACTGGGCCTGTTGGCCGGTGGCCTGCTGCGCAGCGGACGTGCCGCCGCGCTGGCGGGGCTGGGTGCGGTGACCGCCGTGCTGGGCCTGTTGCTGGCCGGGGTGTTGCCGTTGAACAAGCAACTGTGGACGCCCAGCTACGTGCTGTGGACCGGTGGCCTGGCCGCGCTGGCACTGTGGTTGGGCCACGTGCTGATCGACCAAAAGGGATGGCCGGCGCTGGGCCGGCGCTTCGGCGTCAATGCGATCACCGCGTATCTGGGGGCCTCGGTGATGTCGGTGGCGCTGATGGCCAGCGGTGCCTGGAGCTGGATCTGGCAGCAACTGGTCGCCGCGATGCCGCAGGCGCTTGAGCTGGCGTCGATGCTGCAGGCGCTGGCGTTCGTCGCGCTGTGGTGGGGTGTGGCGTGGTGGCTGGACCGCCGCAAGATCTATCTGAAGATCTGATGGCACGGGGTCGGATCGCTTTTCGCAGGAAGGGGCTCTGACCCTTCCCGGGAGGGCACCTCATCCACGCATGGCGTGGACCAACCGGGTGTGTCGGCGGCTCAATCCACGCATGGCGTGGATCTACCGGGTGTATCGGCGGCTTAATCCACGCATGGCGTGGATCTACCAGGTGCGCCAGTAGCAACTGTCTTGTCAGGGGCAGCCGAGGGCCACCTCGGCGTCCCGCTTACGGGCGTTTAGGATCACCAGCATTTTGCGCATGACCGCCACGAGCGCCACCTTGCTCGCTTTGCCCTTGGCCTTCAGGCCAGCGTAA
>NZ_JCAFUK010000029.1:0-26122 GCF_059371235.1 Stenotrophomonas sp. YJH_SMC_29
ATCGGACGTGTTCGACTACATCGAGATGTTCTACAACCCCATCCGCCGACATGGTTCCGCTGGCGGACTGTCACCGGTAGAGTTTGAGAGGCGCTACGCGCAGAGCGGCGACTGAGTGTCTACGGAACTCTGGCCGGTCCAAAGGCGGCTTTCCCCACCGTCTCCGCCTCCCGCTTCCAACGGGTCAGCAGACTGTCGCGGATGCCCAGCTCACGGGCCACCTGGGCGCAGCTGACACCGGGCCGACTGGCTTGCTCCACCGCGCCACGCTTGAACTCGGCACTGAACTTGCGACGCTTTGACATGAACACTCCTCATGGCCTCGATCGGCCTTCTTGTAAGTGTCCGTGAAAACGGGGGTGAACCCCCTCCGAGGTCGCATGTGTCTGTCCTTGGCACAGTGGTTGCGTACGGGGATACAAGCCGGCAGGTTAGGAGAAGCCGGCGACCATGTAGGTCTGCTCAATCCGGACACGGATTCATGGCTGCATGTGTTAGTGCCGGCGGGGGCCGGGACAACGCGCTGCATGGGGGACGCTCACGTAATGCTTCCCCTGCAGGTGGTGTGCTGTTGCGCGGAGCGTGGTGCTGTCCAGCGCTGATCACACATGAAACAAGGAGACCAGGATGCGTTCGCCATTACGCAAGCAGGATTTCCCCGTGGAAAAAGTGCGTCAGTACCTTGAGCCCGGCCCCATCGTGCTGGTGACGTCGCAATGGCAGCAGCAGCGGAACATCATGACGCTGGGCTGGCACACCGTGCTGGAGTTCTCACCGTCGCTGGTCGGTCTGATGATCTCCAGCGCCACCCACAGTTTCGATCTGATCCGCCGTAGTGGGGAGTGTGTGATCAACCTGCCGACGGTCCCGTTGGCGGATACGGTGGTGCGCATCGGCAACTGCAGTGGTGTGTCGGTGGACAAGTACGCGCTGTTCGATCTTGCGCCGGTGCGGGCATCCCGGGTGCGTGCGCCGCTGCTGGGGCGGTGTCATGCCAACCTCGAATGCCGTCTGCACGACGATGCGCTGGTGGAGCGCTACAACTTCTTCGTCTTCGAGGTGGTGAAGGCGCATGTGGCAGTGTCGCCCAGGCATCCGCGTACGCTGCATTACACCGGCGATGGAGTGTTCATGACGGCAGGCAGGATGATCAGCCGCCGTTCGTTGTTCCGGCCGGACATGCTGGGGTGAGTATGGTGCGGGCCGTTCGGGCGGCTCGCCTGGGCGTTGGGCTCTGTCCGCGCGCGCCGACACCGGGCAGGGATTTGACCCGCCCGCCTCGGCGGCGCAAAGTGTACCCATGCCTCGCTGACTAGGAGTTGCAGCCATGACCGCTGTCAGTTCCCTCCACGCCCAAGGTGACAAGCTGCCGCCCTCCCGACTTTGGCGCGTGTTCTGGCTGCAGGGGGTGATCCCCAGCAACCTGTTATGGGCCGCCGCCCTCTGGGCGTTGGCGCAGGGGCGCACCCCGTTGTTGCTGGCGTTGTTCGCGGCGCTGCTGCTGTATACGGGCTGGATCATCCCGGCGGTATGGCGGGCGGCGCCGAGCGCGCAAAATCCCAATTACGGTGTTGCCGCGCGCGGCCTGACCGTGGCCTGGGGCTTGAATACGGTGCTGGTGGTGTTCTTCCTGATGCTGCAGCTGCTGGCTCAGTAGAACTGCACCGGTGTGCCATCGCGATCGAAGGCGGCAAAACGGCTGATCTGGCCGTCGTTGACCGCGTTGACCATCAGGCGCAGTGGTTGCGTTGCTTCATCGCTGGACGGGGCAATGCCGCCACGGCCATCCAGTGAGGCAACAAACACCAGGTCCCAGACCAGCCCGGTCTGGGCGGATTCGGCGGCCAGGGTCTGGAAGGACGCGATTTCCTGCGGGGCCTTGTCCACACACAGCACCGGGCTCAACGTGCCACCTTCGCCGTTGCTGTGGCGGGCATGCTGATCGGCGGTGGGTGATTCGGGCAGGTCGGCTTTGACGAACACAAACAACAGGCGTTGGGGCTCGGTTTGCTGTCCTGCTGCCTGCAGCAGGCCATTGAAATCGTTCAGCATCATGATCGGGGTCACAGGACAGGGCGTTGGTAAAGGGTATGCTGCCATAGCTTCGCAAGGCATGGCGGTGCCCTTGATTGATTTAAGTCATGCCATCGCTTCAAAGCCCCACGTAGGCTGACGGTCAGTCACTACAGGCGAGGGAACCCCGGCATGCCGGGCGAGCGTGGATACGTGCAGTCAGGAGGTGAAACAGCCATGAGCCAACTCACCGATGGCTTCGGGCGCAGCTTTCCATACCTGCGTCTGTCGCTGACCGAAGCCTGCAACTTCCGTTGCAGCTATTGCCTGCCCGACGGCTACCAGGCCGACGGCCGGCCGCGCTTTCTTGCGGTGGATGAAATCGCAAGGCTGGTACGGGCGTTTGCCACGCTGGGCATGCACAAGATCCGCCTGACCGGTGGCGAGCCGAGCCTGCGCAAGGACCTGGACCAGATCATCGCCACCGTGGCGCAGGTGCCGGGCGTGCGCAAGGTTGCCATCACCACCAACGGCTGCCTGCTGCCCAGGCGCCTGCCAGGCTGGCATCGTGCGGGCCTGACTGCGCTCAACGTGAGTATGGACAGCCTGCGTCGCGAGCGTTTCCATGCCATCACCGGACATGACCGCCTGCCCGAGGTGATGGAAGGCATCGCCCTGGCCCAGGCGTTGGGCCTGCAATCGGTCAAGCTCAATGCCGTGCTGCTGCGCGGCCTCAATGACGACGAACTGCCGCAATGGATGGCCTTCTTGCGCGACCGGCCAGTGAGCGTGCGTTTCATCGAACTGATGCGCACCGGTGACAACCGCGATTACTTTGAACGTCACCATCTGTGCGCCGATGTGATCGTCGGGCAGTTGCTGGCTGCTGGCTGGAGCGAGCGCAGACGCGCTGCCGATGCGGGCCCCGCACGTGAGTTCAGTCATCCCGACCATCGCGGCAGCATCGGCATCATCGCTCCTTACTCAAAGGATTTCTGCAAAGGTTGCAACCGCCTGCGGGTTACCGCGCGCGGCGATCTGCGGTTGTGCCTGTTCGGTGACTTCGGCATCGCACTGCGGCCGCTGCTGCAGTCAGATGAGGACCAGGGCGCGCTGCTGGCGTGCATCACCACCCAGCTTGGGCTGAAGGCAGCCGGGCATGGACTGCATTTCGGCCAGACCGGGTTGACCCCGCATCTGGCCTCGATTGGAGGATGAGACAAGCAATGAGTGGGCAGATGAGTGCGGCATTCCATATGGCCGATGTACGTGACAAGCGCATTACCCGTCGCCGCGCGGTGGCGGTGGGTGAGCTTGTCGCCGGGCCTGTTGCCTATCCCCTGATCGTCGAGCGACGTCTGCCCAAGGGGGACGCACTGGTGATGGCCGAGATTGCTGGCCTGCAGGGGGCCAAAATGGCCTCGGCGTTGATGCCGCTGTGCCATCCGCTGCCACTGGAACTGGTGAGGGTTTACTGCGCGCCGGCGCCGGAGCGGCTTGCCATCCGGGTGTGGTGCGAATGCGCCAGTGAAGCGCGTACCGGGGTGGAGATGGAAGCGCTGGCAGGGGTCAACGCGGCCCTGCTGACCTTGTATGACCTCAGCAAGCCGGTCGAGCCCGCATTGGAGATCGGCGGTGTCCGGCTGCTGTTCAAGGAAGGCGGCAAGAGCGGCGTGTGGTTGCACCCACAGGGTATGGATGCGGAGGAGCGTGAGCGCTTCCGCCCGCGTCCGCCAAGACAGCTGCAAGGTGCGAGCTGTGTGGTGATCACGCTCAGCGATCGTGCCAGCCGGGGCGACTATGTGGATGAATCCGGGCCAGTGCTGGCCGAGGGGCTGCGTGCACTGGGCGGCGAAGTGGTCAGCACGGAAGTACTGGCCGATGGCATCGAGCCGCTGGCCGGGCGTCTGCACGCGTTCGCCGCCAGCGGCATCCGCATCTGCCTGTGCACTGGCGGCACGGGCCTGGGACCGCGCGATCTCACTCCAGAGGCGTTGCAGTCGCTGGGTGGGCGCAGCGTGCCCGGGCTGGCGCAGATGCTCCGTGGCCTTAGCGCGCAGCACACGCCGTTGGCATGGCTGAGCCGTGCCGAGGTGGTGCAACTGGGGGGCATGCTGGTCATCGCCCTGCCGGGTAGCCCGCGTGCCGCGGCACAGTGCATGAGCATTCTCACGCCGGTGCTGGGCCATGCATTGGCGATGATCGACGGGGCCAGCCACGCATGATCACTTACGCGCAGGCCCTGCAGATCCTGTTGGCCGAGGCGCCGGCGCCAAAGACCGAGCAGGTGGTGGTTGCCGAGGCAGCAGACCGGGTGCTGGCTGCGCCAGTGGTAAGTGCCCAGCACCTGCCACCGTTCGACAATGCTGCGATGGACGGCTTCGCCCTGTGCGCGGACGGCCAGCCCTTGCCTGCCGGTGCCGTATTGCAGGTTGCCGGCTGGCAGGCCGCAGGCGATGCCGCAGCACAGGGGGAGGCAGCACAGGCCTGGGAAATCATGACGGGTGCGCGCATGCCGGCCGGCCTGGACAGCGTGGTGCCGGTCGAGCAGGTGGAGGTGCTGGATGCCGTGGAGGGTCGTCCTGCGCGCGTGCGTCTGCAGGCGATGGTCACGCCCGGGCAACACGTGCGGCTGCGCGGCCAGGACGTGGAGTTGGGCGAAACCGTGCTTGCCGCTGGCACGTCGCTGGATGTGAACGCCATGACCTTGCTGCATGCCCTCGGGACAGCCCGGGTGCAGGTGCAGCAGCGGCCGCAGGTGGCGGTCATCAGCACCGGCAAGGAGCTGATCAGTGATGCGGCCCAGCCGTTGCAGTCCGGGCAGATACGCGACAGCAACCGCCCCTTCCTGGTCAGCCGCCTGCACGCCGCGGGTGCTGATGTGGTCTGGAACGGTGTCGTTGGCGATGACGTGGCTGCTTTTGATGCTGCGCTGGACGCGGCCTTGGCCGCCGGCGCGCGCGTGATGCTGAGTACGGGGGCGGTGTCGCAGGGCCGCTATGACTTCATCCCTGATGCCCTGCGTGCCCGTGGTGCCACCGTGCTGTTCCACAAGGTCGCCATCCGCCCGGGCAAGCCGCTGCTGTTCGCCCGCCTGGCCGATGGTTGCCTGTACTTCGGCCTGCCGGGCAATCCGATATCCGCGGCAGTGGGGTTGCGCTTCTTCGTGGAGCCGGTGTTGCGCCGCATGCTGGGTTTGGAAGAAGAGGCGCAGTTGCAGTTGCCGTTGCAGGGCGATGTGCGCAAGCCACCGGGGCTGCGCATGCACGCACGGGCACGGGTGGAACTGGATGCGGGGGGGCGGCTGAGCGTGCGGGTGTTGTCCGGGCAGGAATCGTTCCGGCTCAAGACCATGCTGCAGGCCAACGCCTGGGCGATTCTGGAAGGTGAGGATGCGTTGGCCCCGGCCGGCACATTGGCACGCGTGCAGGGTTGGGGGCATCGCGAGCCGCTGCAACTGGCCCGGCAGGAGGAAGCATGAGAGAGGTCGTTGTGCAGTTGTTTGGTGTGTTTTCCGAGCTGGATCATCGCCGCGAGCTGAGCGTGCGGGTGAACGGTGAACACATCGTGGACCTGCGCCGGGCATTGCGCGAGTTGCTGCTGGAACGGTTCCCCCGGTTCCGTGCCGGGCTGGTGGACTATTCGGTGTTTGCCGATGAAAAGCGCGTGCTGCGCGACAGCGAGCCGCTGCCTGCGGACGGTCGTGTGGCCATCCTGCCACCGGTGAGCGGAGGTTGAAATGAGCGCGGAAAATCTATGGAAAGTGGTCGAGCGCAGCGCCGCCGCGATTGATCCGGGCGAGGGCATCGCTTTTGTGTCCGACCCCGGCTTTGGCGGCATCGATGTATTCATCGGCAAGGTGCGCGACCTGAACCAAGGGCGCGCGGTGCAGGGCATCACCTATGACATGTTCGAGCCGCTGGTACTCAACGAGTTCCAGCGCCTGGTGGCCGAGGTGGAGGCCGAGTTCGGCCCGCGCATCAAGCTGTACGTGGCCCACGCCAGGGGCCGCCTGGCGGTGGGTGAGGTGGCGGTGGTTGTTGCCGCCGGCAGTCCCCACCGTGACGAGGCTTTCCGTGCCTGCCGGCAGCTGATCGAGGCGGTCAAACACCGCTCGCCGATCTGGAAGCAGGAGCATTACCAGGATGGCGACAGCGAGTGGAACGAAGGCTGCAGCCTGTGCCAACCCAGCGCCGAGCACGCCGACGACGGACATGTCCACGATCACGCCCACTGACCTGCCGGCCATGGCCGGCATCGTGCTGGCCGGTGGCCTGTCCAGCCGCATGGGCCAGGACAAGGCCTTGCTGCGTTGGCAGGGCAGGTCCCTGCTGGCGCACATGTGCGCGCTGCTGCAGGCCGCGGGTGCGCAGACGCTACGGGTCAGCGGCAGCTACCCGGTGCTGCCGGGGGTCGAGTCGGTCCCCGACCTGGTGCCGCGCTGCGGTCCGTTGGGGGGGCTCTACAGCGTGGTGAAGACGCTGCCGGATGGCCCTGTCTGGGTGGTGGCGGTGGACATGCCGCTGCTCGACCGGCAACTTCTTTGGCGGTTGCGTGACGCAGGTGACGCTCGCTGCGTGCATTTCCGCGGGCAACCGCTGCCAATGCGTTTGAACATTGACCGCAGCTGTCGCACCCTGTTGCAGTCGATGGTGATGGACGTGAACGGGCCGCGCTCGTTGTACCGCCTGCAGCGACAGCTGGGCAGCATCGAGCTGCCCCTGCCCGACGATGGCGATGCCCGTCTGCTGAACTGCAATACCCCCATCCAATGGGAGGCTCTGCCTCATGAAAGTGCAGATCCAGTCGCAGTCCGTACGACTGCGCATTGACGAAAACGAGCTGGCCGAGTTGTTGGCGGGGCAGTGGGTGACCAGCCGGACCGACCTGGGGGCACTGGGCGGCTTTTCCTGCGCGCTGCAGCTGCATGCAGGCGAACAGGCGCGGCTGGATGGCAGCGTCACGGCGCTGCGGTTCGCGCTGCCTCAGGAGGATGTGCTAGCGTTGCAGCAGCGCCTGCCGTGCCGTGATGGACTCTCTTACGAACTCCCCCTGCAACCGCAACCGCTGCATCTTCAGTTTGATGTCGATGTGCGTGACAGCGTGCGCCAGCGTGGCGTGCAGCGCCGTGCAAGCGACGTCAGCGTCGCCGCAGATTGATATTTGTCAGGTAGGCGCCGTTATGGCGCCTTTGGTTGATCAAGATCAATACCGGCCCCAGGGCCGCCGGGCTTAATGACGCCGTGGCGACTGGGCAGGCAACAGCACAGCAGAACCAGCGCCGTATCAAACAGCCTTGGAGCGTTGCATGAGTGTCAGTCGCGATGCCGTAAAAAACAGCAGGCCCGGTCCCGGCGGTGTCATCACCGATTGGCGGCCGGAAGATCCGGTTTACTGGGAGCAGACCGGTAAACGCGTTGCCACCCGCAACCTGGTCATATCCATCCCCGCGCTGCTGCTGGCGTTCTCGGTGTGGGTGCTGTTTTCGGCGGTGACCATCAGCCTGCCGAAAATCGGGTTTGCCTTCAGTACCGATCAGTTGTTCTGGCTGGTGGCCTTGCCCAGTCTTTCCGGCGCGACGCTGCGCATCTTCTACTCCTTCGTGATCCCGATCTTCGGTGGCCGCCGTTGGACGGCCTTGTCCACCGCCTCGCTGTTGCTGCCCACCTTGTGGCTGGGCTTCGCGGTGCAGAACCCCGCCACGCCGTATTGGGTATTCGTGCTGATCGCCATCCTGTGTGGCTTCGGTGGCGCGAACTTCTCGTCCTCCATGTCCAATATCTCCTTCTTCTATCCCAAGCAGCGCCAGGGCATGGCACTGGGCCTGAATGCCGGCCTGGGCAACGTAGGGGTGTCGGTATCGCAGGCGGTGGTACCGCTGGTGATCACGGTAGGCGTGTTTGGTGCCCTGGGCGGCGCTCCGCAGGCGGTGGTGGACGGCGGCGCGCCCTTGTTCCTGCAGAACGCCGGCTTCATCTGGGTGCCGTTCATCGCCTTCTTCGCGCTGGCTGCCTGGTTCGGCATGAACGACCTGACCAGTGCCCGCTCATCGTTCTCCGAGCAGGCGGTGATCTTCCGCCGCAAGCACAACTGGCTGATGTGCTGGTTGTACATCGGCACCTTCGGCTCCTATATCGGCTTTTCTGCTGGTTTCCCGATGCTGGTCAAGAGCCAGTTCCCGGACGTGAATCCACTGGCCTATGCCTTCATTGGCCCGCTGCTGGGTGCGCTGATGCGCTCGGTGGGTGGCAGCATGGCCGACCGCTGGGGCGGCGCACGGCTGACCTTCTGGGTATTCGCGCTGATGATCGCCGCCGTGTTCGGCGTACTGCACTTCCTGCCCAATAACGGCCAGGGCGGCAACTTCTACGGTTTCCTGCTCTCGTTCATGGCCTTGTTCGTGCTCAGCGGCATCGGCAACGGCACCACCTTCCGGATGATCCCGGTGATCTTCCGCACCCTGCACGAGCGCCTGTCGGCCAATGAAGGCGCTGAAGGCAAGAAGGCCGCTGCGCATCAGGCCAGCATCGAATCGGCAGCCGTGGTCGGCTTCTCCGGCGCCATCGGTGCCTATGGCGGCTTCTTCATCCCGAAGAGCTACGGCACTTCGATCAGCTTGACCGGCGGCCCGGACATGGCGCTGTACGGCTTCATCGCGTTCTACGCCACCTGCCTGGCCGTGACCTGGTGGTGGTACTACCGGCGGGGCGCCGAAACACCCTGCTGAGTTACACCCGTACAGCAGCCAGATGTCACCCCTAGCCACGATGCAGCAGTTTGCGAACGGAGATTCACCATGAGCTATTTCCTTGATCGCTTGCAGTTCTTCAAGCGTGACCCACAACCCTTCGCCGATGGCCATGGGTTCAGCAAGAGCGAAGGGCGGGACTGGGAAAACAGTTATCGCGCCCGCTGGCAATACGACAAGATCGTACGTTCCACCCACGGTGTGAACTGCACTGGCTCGTGCAGCTGGAAGATCTACGTCAAGAACGGACTGGTCACCTGGGAAACCCAGCAGACCGACTACCCGCGCACCCGCCCGGACCTGCCCAATCACGAACCACGCGGCTGCCCACGCGGCGCCAGCTATTCCTGGTACCTGTACAGCGCCAACCGGCTCAAGTACCCGCTGATCCGCGGCACCTTGCTGCGCATGTGGCGGCAGGCCCGCAAGACCCTGTCGCCGGTCGAAGCCTGGGCCAGCATCGTGCAGGACCCGGCCAAGTCGCGTGAGTACAAGCGTCGCCGCGGCATGGGTGGCTTTGTGCGCCTGAACTGGGACGAGGCCAACGAGATCATCGCCGCCTCCAACCTCTACACCACCAAGGAATACGGCCCCGACCGCATCGTCGGCTTCTCGCCGATTCCGGCGATGTCGATGGTGTCCTACGCGGCTGGAGCGCGCTATCTGTCGCTGCTCGGCGGTGCCTGTCTGTCCTTCTACGATTGGTATTGCGATCTGCCGCCGGCCTCGCCGCAGGTGTGGGGCGAGCAGACCGACGTGCCGGAATCGGCCGACTGGTACAACAGCCGCTACATCATCGCCTGGGGCTCGAACGTGCCGCAGACGCGCACCCCGGATGCGCACTTCTTCACCGAGGCGCGTTACAACGGCACCAAGACGGTGGCGATCTGCCCCGACTACTCGGAGCTGGCCAAGCTCACCGACCATTGGCTGCATCCCAAGCAGGGCACCGATGCCGCGCTGGCATTCGCCTTCGGCCACGTGATCCTGCGCGAGTTCCACGTCGACACGCCCTCGCAATACTTCCAGGACTACTGCCGCCAGTACTCGGACATGCCGATGCTGGTGCGCATCGAGCGCCGTGCCGATGGTCGCCTGGTGCCAGGCCACTTCCTGCGCGCCAGTGAGCTGGGCGGGCTGGGCGAAAGCAACAATCCGGAATGGAAGACGCTGGCGTTCGACGAGAACAGCGGCGACATCACCGTGCCGAATGGCTCGGTCGGCTTCCGCTGGGGCGAGAAGGGCAAGTGGAACATCGAGGAAAAGGCCAGCGATGGCCATGACACGCGCCTGCGCCTGAGCCTGGCCGACATCCACGACGGTATCGAGGCGGTGAGCTTCCCGTATTTCGGCGGCATCGAGAGCGACGGCTGGACCGCCGCACCGGCCGAGGACGTACTGGAGCGCAACATCCCGCTGCGCCGCCTACCGCTGGCCGATGGCGGTGAAGCGCTGGTGGCGACGGTCTACGACCTGCTGCTGGCGCAGTACGGCGTTGATCGCGGCTTCGGCGGCGGCAATGTCGCCAAGAGCTTCGATGACAACGTGCCGGGTACGCCGGCATGGCAGGAACGCATCACCGGCGTGTCACGCGCCGAGGTGATCGAGATTGCCCGTGAGTTCGCCCGCACCGCCGACAAGACCCATGGTCGCAGCATGATCATCGTCGGCGCCGGCATGAACCACTGGTTCCACAACGACATGAACTACCGCGGCCTGATCAACATGCTGGTCATGTGTGGCTGCGTGGGCCAGACCGGTGGTGGTTGGGCGCACTACGTGGGCCAGGAAAAGCTGCGCCCGCAGACCGGCTGGCAGCCGCTGGCCTTCGGTCTGGACTGGAGCCGTCCGCCGCGGCAGATGAACGGCACCTCGTTCTTCTACTTCAATACCGGGCAGTGGCGTTACGAGAAGCTGCAGGTGGACGAACTGCTGTCGCCGCTGGCCGATGCCTCCAAGTACAGCGGCAGCCTGGCCGACCTCAACCTGCGCGCGGTGCGCATGGGCTGGCTGCCGAGTGCGCCGCAGCTGGACCGCAATCCGCTGCAGCTGGTGCGCGAGGCCGAACAGGCCGGCATCGCACCGGCCGACTACGCGCTGTCCAAGTTCAAGGACGGTTCGCTGGACTTCGCCTTCGCCGATCCGGATGCCGCGCAGAACCACCCGCGGATGATGTTCATCTGGCGCTCCAACCTGCTCGGTTCCTCCGGCAAGGGCCACGAGTACATGCTGCGGCATCTGCTCGGCACGCGTCACGGCCTGCAGGGCAAGGACCTGGGCGAGATGGGCGCGCTCAAGCCCGAGGACGTGAAGTGGCGTGACGAAGCACCGGAAGGCAAGCTCGACCTGCTGGTGACGCTGGATTTCCGCATGTGCACCACCGCGCTGTACTCGGACATCGTGCTGCCGACCGCCACCTGGTACGAGAAGGACGACCTCAACACCTCGGACATGCATCCCTTCATCCACCCCCTGTCCAAGGCGGTGGATCCGGCCTGGGAATCGCGCAGCGACTGGGAAATCTTCAAGGGCGTCGCACGCACGCTCAGCGACATGGCACCGGGCGTGCTCGGTGTCGAGAAGGACCTGGTGCTGGTGCCGACCCTGCACGACACACCCAACGAGCTGGGCATGCCGTTCGGCGTGGCTGACTGGAAGAAGGGCCAGTGCGAGGCCATCCCGGGCAAGACCATGCCGAGCATGGCGGTGGTCGAGCGCGACTATCCCAACCTCTACCGCAAGTTCACCTCGCTGGGCCCGCTGCTGGACAAGCTCGGCAATGGTGGCAAGGGCATGAGCTGGGATACCAAGCACGAGGTGGAATTCCTTGGCAAGCTCAACCACACCGTGCTGGGCGAAGGCATCAGCCAGGGCCGGCCGGCGATTGATACCGCCATCGACGCCTGTGAAGTGATCCTGCACCTGGCCCCGGAAACCAATGGCCATGTCGCGGTCAAGGCCTGGGAATCGCTGGGCACCTTCACCGGCCGCGAGCACACCCATCTGGCGGTGGGCAAGGAACACGAGGCGATCCGCTTCCGTGACATCCAGGCGCAGCCGCGCAAGATCATTTCCTCGCCGATCTGGTCCGGGCTGGAAGACGACAACGTCAGCTACAACGCCGGCTACACCAATGTGCACGAACTGATTCCATGGCGCACGGTGACCGGCCGCCAGCAGTTCTACCAGGACCACGAGTGGATGATCGACTTCGGTGAGGCCTTCATGAGCTACCGGCCGCCGGTCAATACGCGCACGGTGGAGCCGCTGCTCAACAAGCGCCAGAACGGCAACAAGGAGATCGTGCTGAACTGGATCACCCCGCACCAGAAGTGGGGCATCCACAGCACCTACAGCGACAACCTGATCATGCAGACGCTGTCGCGTGGCGGCCCCATCGTCTGGTTGAGCGAGGACGACGCACGCAACGCCGGCATCGAGGACAACGACTGGATCGAGCTGTTCAACGTCAACGGTGCGATTGCTGCACGTGCGGTGGTCAGCCAGCGGGTGATGCCGGGCATGGCGATGATGTACCACGCCCAGGAACGCATCATCAACGTGCCGGGTTCGGAGATCTCTGGTACCCGCGGCGGCATCCACAACTCGGTGACCCGCATCGTGCTCAAGCCCACCCACATGATCGGCGGCTACGCGCAGCTGGCCTGGGGCTTCAACTACTACGGTACCTGCGGTACCAACCGCGATGAGTTCGTGATCGTGCGCAAGATGGACAAGATCGATTGGCTGGATGGTGAGGACGCGAATTCGAGTGCAACCGGCGCCGCACGGGAGGTGGTGTGATGAAAGTACGTGCCCAGATTGCGATGGTCTTGAACCTGGACAAGTGCATCGGCTGCCACACCTGCTCGATCACCTGCAAGAACGTGTGGACCTCGCGCGAAGGCGTGGAGTACGCCTGGTTCAACAACGTCGAGACCAAGCCAGGCATCGGTTATCCCAAGGAATGGGAAAACCAGGAAAAGTGGAACGGCGGTTGGGTGCGCAACGGCAGCGGCAAGCTGGTGCCGCGCGCCGGTGGTCGCTGGCGCATGCTGGCCAAGATCTTCTCCAACCCCGACCTGCCGCAGATCGACGACTACTACGAGCCGTTCGACTTCGATTACCAGCACCTGCACGACGCGCCCGAGCTGAAGCACCAGCCGACCGCACGGCCGCGCTCGCTGCTGACCGGACAGCGCATGGAGAAGATCGAGTGGGGTCCGAACTGGGAGGAAATCCTCGGCAGCGAGTTCTCCAAGCGGTCGCGTGACTACAACTTCGACAAGGTGCAGAAGGAGATCTACGGCGCCTTCGAAAAGACCTTCATGATGTATCTGCCGCGGCTGTGCGAGCACTGCCTCAACCCGGCCTGCGTCTCGGCGTGCCCGTCCGGCGCGATCTACAAGCGCGAGGAAGACGGCATCGTGCTGATCGACCAGGACAAGTGCCGCGGTTGGCGCATGTGTGTGTCGGCCTGCCCGTACAAGAAGATCTATTACAACTGGAAGAGCGGCAAGTCCGAGAAGTGCATCTTCTGCTACCCGCGCATCGAGATGGGCGAGCCCACCGTGTGCTCGGAAACCTGCGTGGGCCGCATCCGCTACCTGGGGGTGATGCTGTACGACGCGGATCGTATCGCCGAGGCCGCATCGGTGGCGGCGGAGAAGGACCTGTACCAGTCGCACCTGGATATCTTCCTGGACCCGTTCGACCCGGCGGTGATCGCCGCTGCGCGTGCCGAAGGCATACCCGACAGCTGGCTGGAATCGGCCAAGCAGTCGCCGGTCTACAAGCTGGCCATCGACTGGAAGCTGGCGCTGCCGCTGCACCCGGAATACCGCACCTTGCCGATGGTCTGGTACGTGCCGCCGTTGTCGCCGATCCAGTCGGCGGCCGAGCGCGGCCATGTCGGCATGAGCGGCGAGCTGCCGGACATCGCCTCGCTACGCATCCCGGTGCGTTACCTGGCCAACCTGCTGACCGCAGGTGACGAAGCGCCGGTCATCCGCGCACTCGAGCGTTTGATGGCGATGCGTGCCTGGCGCCGCGCCAAGAACGTGGACGGCGTGGAAGACATGCGTGTGCTTGAGCAGGTGGGGCTGACCCCGAGGCAGGTGGAGGAGATGTACCGCTACCTGGCCATCGCCAACTACGAGGATCGCTTCGTGATCCCGACCGCCCACCGCGAGTACGCCAACGACGCCTTCGGCGAGCGTGGCGGCTGCGGCTTCACCTTCGGCAATGGCTGCAACGGCGACAGCCCGGCGGATCTGTTTACCCAGCGCAAGAGCACCACCTTCGCGGTGCATCCCAACCGCCAGCACCGGCATGAGGTGGTGAAATGAGTGTGCTCAAGCTGATTGGCGTATTGCTGGACTACCCGCGTGACGAGCTTTGGCAGCATGGCGAGGAGCTGCTTGAGGCCTGCGATGATCCGGCACTGTCGCCGGCCCGTCGCAGGCAGTTGCAGACCTTCGTCCGTGACCTGCTTGCTACCGACCCGCTGGACGCGCAGGACCGCTGGCTGGCCACGTTCGACCGTGGCCGCTCGATGAGCCTGCTGGTGTTCGAACACATCCATGGCGAGTCGCGTGATCGCGGCCAGGCCATGGTCGACCTGATCGATGCCTATCGCAAGAACGGCTTCGAGCTGGATGCGCGCGAGCTGCCGGACTATCTGCCGCTGCTGCTGGAATACCTGGCGCATCGGCCGCAGGCCGAGGCCAAGGATTGGCTGCACCACATCGGCCCCATCGCCGGCATGCTCGCCGCGCGCGCGGCCGAGCGGCAGTTGCCGCATGCGGTGCTGCTGGAAATCCTGGTCGAGGCGGGCGAGGGCAAGGTCAACCTGGCCGTGCTGCGCCAGCGGGCCAGCGAAGAAGTGCGCGACGACACCGTCGAAGCCATGGACCGCCTGTGGGAAGAGGAAGCGGTGCGCTTTGGCGCCGATGCACCTTCGCAGGATTGCGATCCACCCCATCGTTCACCGGCACGCGCGCAGCCGCGGGAGATCCAGCCATGAATTACCTCAATCAGTTCGCCTTCCAGTTCTATCCCTACATCGCGGTGGCGGTGCTGTTGATCGGCAGCTGGGCGCGCTATGACAAGGCCATGTACAGCTGGCGTACCGGCTCCACCCAGTTGCTGTCCGACCGCGGCATGCGCTTTGGCAGCAACTGCTTCCACATCGGCATCATCGCCATCCTCGGCGGCCACTTCGTCGGCCTGCTGACCCCGCACGCGCTGTACGAGCCCTTCATCACTTCTTCGCAGAAGCAGTTGCTGGCGATGGTGGTGGGTGGCTTCTTTGGTGCGCTGTGCTTCGTCGGTATCACCATCCTGCTGGTGCGCCGGCTGACCAATGCGCGGGTGCGCGCAATCGGCAGCTTCGGTGACACGCTGGTGCTGGTGCTGCTGTTCGCCCAGCTCTGCCTTGGCCTGTACAGCATCAAGGTCTCCGCCGGCCATCTCGATGGCGGGGTGATGGTGATGCTGGCCGAGTGGGCGCAGCACATCGTCACCTTCCGTGCCGGTGCCGCCGATTACGTCGAGGGCGTGCACTGGGTCTACAAGGCGCACATCTTCCTCGGGCTGACGCTGGTGCTGATCGCACCGTTCACTCGTCTGGTGCATGTGTGGAGCGTGCCGATCAGCTACCTGTGGCGTCCATATCAAGTGGTGCGTCGTCGCCAGGCCACGCTGCGCTACGGTCCGCGGGAGTAAGCCATGGGCAGCCTGCCACGCATTCTCCCCATCACCGTCATCGATTCGCAGACACCGGTGCCGGCCGAGGCCGGCCACCATCACGACGCCGATGACGGCCCGCGCAGCCTTGGCCAACCGGCACCGTGCAGCCTGTACGTGCAGGACACACCGATCAGCGAGGCCGATATCGCCCGCGAGATGCAATACCACCGGGCGATGCGCCCGGAGCAGTCGCGTGCCGATGCGGCGCGTGCGCTGGTGGTACGCGAGCTGCTGCGGCTGGAAGCCGAGCGGCTTGGCCTGGCCGATGCCCCCGGCGTTGGCCAGGAGACCAGCGAGGAAGCACGCATCCAGTTGCTGATCGAACAGACGCTGGAAGACCGGGTGCCCAGCGAGGATGACTGCCAGCGCTACTTCGCGCAGAACCCCGAGCGCTTCCGCTCACCGGACCGAATCCGTGTACGCCACATCCTGCTGGCGGCGCCGGCTGACGATATCGCCGGCCGGCTGAAGGCACGCACCCAAGCCGAGAAGCTGATCGGCGAACTGCTGGAGCAGCCACACCTGTTCGCCGATCTGGCCGCGCGCCACTCGCAATGCCCGTCCAGCAGCGAAGGCGGCGAGCTGGGTTGGCTGCAACGCGGCCAGACCACGCCCGAGTTTGACCGCCAGGTATTCCGCCTGCGGCAGGGCCTGGCAGGTTTCCCGGTGGAATCGCGCTGGGGCTACCACGTGGTCAGCATCGATGCGTTGGAAGCGGGCATGGCGCTCAGTTTCGAACAGGTGCAGCCGCAGATCAGCGATTACCTGGAGTTGCAGGTGCGCCAGCGCGACGTGCAGCAGTTCCTGCTGGAGCTGCGCGAGCGCTACCCGGTGCGCGGGCTGGAAGACATCGAAGCACAGGCTGAGTAAGACGTAATCCCCAGGAGCGGCAATGAGCCAGAATTTGCAGAACATCAGCAGCGGCGAACAACAACGTGCGCTGTGGCTGAGTACCTTCGCCTTCACCGTGTGTTTCGCGGTGTGGATGATCTTCGCCATCATCGGCATCCAGATCAGCGAGCAGCTGAGCTTGAACGACACCCAGTTTGGTCTGCTGATCGCCACCCCGGTACTGACCGGCTCGGTGATCCGCGTCTTCCTCGGCATCTGGTCCGACCAGTTCGGCGGGCGCAAGGTGATGACCCTGGTGATGCTGTGCGGCGCGGTGGCGACCTGGCTGCTGACCTATGCGCAGACCTACCCGCAGTTCCTGCTGGCGGCCTTGTTCGTCGGCATCGCCGGTGGCAACTTCTCGGTCGGCGTCACCTATGTGTCCAAGTGGTTCCCGGCCGAGAAGCAGGGCACCGCGCTGGGCATCTTCGGTGCCGGCAATATCGGCTCGGCGGTAACCAAGCTGCTGGCACCGCTGGTGATGGTGGCCTCGGGCTGGATGATGGTGGCCAAGCTGTGGGCGGTCGGGTTGGCCGTCACCGCCATCATCTTCTATCTGTTCAGCAAGGAAGATCCCTCGCTGGAGGACCGTCGCCGCAGCGGCGTCAAGCCGATGTCCTTCGCCGAGCAGATGGCACCACTGAAGAACCTGCAGGTATGGCGCTTCTCGCTGTACTACTTCTTCGTGTTCGGCGGCTTCGTCGCGCTGGCGTTGTGGCTGCCGCATTATCTGGTCGGCGCCTACGGCATGGACGTCGGCACGGCTGGCGTGCTGGCCGCCTGTTACTCGATACCGGCCAGCCTGTTCCGGGTGGTGGGCGGCTGGCTGTCCGACCGCATCGGTGCGCGGCGGGTGATGTACTGGACGCTGGGGGTGTCGTCGATCTGTACCTTCATCCTGGCCTATCCGGATACGCGTTATATCGTGCAGGGCATACACGGCGAGATCAGCTTCCACCTGGCGATCAGCGTGACCCTGTTCACCGTGCTGGTATTCGTTCTCGGCTTCTTCATGTCGCTGGGCAAGGCCGCGGTCTACAAGCACATCCCGGTCTACTACCCCCAGCACGTGGGTTCGGTGGGCGGCGTGGTCGGCATGATCGGGGGGCTCGGTGGTTTCATCCTGCCCATCGTGTTTGGCGCCCTGAATGATGCGCTCGGCATCTGGAGCAGCTGCTTCATGCTGCTGTTCGTGCTGGTCAGCATTTCCTTGACCTGGATGCATTTCGCCATCCGCCGGATGGAGCGTCGCAACTTCCCGCAGCTCGATCGCGAGACCGACCTGCCCGAAGCCATCGATGCCGCCGCAGCGGAGAAACAGCGGCGGGCTTGATCCAGATCAGTGAAACCCGGCGGTCGCTGCGCGAGGATGCTTGCATGTCAGTAGAGACCGCCGGGATGGATGACGCCACATTGCATGTTGCATTGCTGCAGCAACCCGCGCACGTATTGTTCCCGGCGCCGGCGGAGCTGAGCCCGGGCTTTGCCGAGGCGGGTTGGCGTGCGGCTATGCAGGCCAGCAACGAGCATCTGATTCCACGTGCGTTGACCCTGGGTTTCTGCGCACCCCCACATGAGCTGGAACGCGCAGAGAACGTGCTGGATGCCTTGTTGGTATGCCTGCGCCTGCATGCCAACATGCTGGCCAGTGACCGTGAAGTGGCGGCCATGGTGTTGCAGCCGGGTATTGTCGAGCACCTGCCACCCGCCCTGCTGGGCCGCCTGTTGGACGCGGTGCCGGAGCAGCTGTGCACCATCGCCCGACCGCAGGTCGAGGTGCGGCTGGATGCGGCCAGCGATGTCGCACCGGCTGCATTGCGCGAGGTCGGCTGTACCCGGATGACGGTGATCGACCATGCCGGCATCGATGGCCCGGCGATGCTGGCGCAAGCCCAGCAGGCCGCGTTCACCGCGTGTTACTACCAGCTGCGCGTTCCCTGCTACGCCGATGTGTCGTTCCTGCAGCGGCTGCAGCGTGTGCTGGAGCTGGCACCCGAACGCATCATCCTGCCATCGCCTGCCTTGCTGCCCGAATACCCGTTGCCGGCGGACTGGCTGCAGGCGTGGCGGCTGCTGCGGGCGGCCGGCTACCGCCCGTTGGGTGGCGACCACTACCAGCGGCCGGACCTGCCAATGCCGCTGCGCAACGGTGACGGCCAGCGCCATTGCGACCTGCTCGGGGTACCGCGGCGCGAGCGCCATGACCTGCTCGGCATCGGTGTGGGCGCCTGCAGCCAGATCGGCGATGTCATCTGCCGCATCGAGCCGGAGCCTAGCCATTGGCGCGCCTGCCTGGTGGTTGGCCAGCCTGGCATATCCTCCGGACTTATTCTTTCCGAGCATGAACGTATGACCGATGAGGTGGTGCAGAGCCTGGCCTGCGATCACGCGCTGGACATGCGCGCCTTCGAATGGCGCAACGCGCAGCCATTCGACGCCTGTTTCGAGCACGCATGGGCGCGTGTCGGCATGTTCATCGACCGCGGCTGGGTGCGCCGTGACGGCGATATGCTGCTGATCCAGAACGAAGGTGAGCTGCTGTGGCGTATGATCGCAGCGTGCTTCCGCCCCTTGGCCGCTGTTGCTTGAAAACGGAATGACGTCACCTACACCCCCACCGCGCGGCCCCCTGGGCACCGCGACGCCGAATCCAGCCGCTGCCGGCGACGGTGACGCGCTGCATTTCTGCACGACCTGTGCGTTCTCCGATGCCTGCAGCTCGCAGGGCTATGACAAGACCGCACTGAACGAGCTGCACGTGATGGTCGACCACGTCGGGCCGTACCACGCCGGTGACTACATCTTCCGCGCGGGCGAACCCTTCGATGCAATCGCTGCGGTGCGTGCGGGCATGGTCAAGACCTTTGTCGACGACAGCCTGGGCAATGAACAGGTGCTGGGTTTCTCGCTGCCGGGCGAAGTGATCGGTCTGAATGCCATCCACGGTTCGCGCTATCCCTGCAATGCGGTGGCGCTGGATACCGTGCATCTGTGCCGCATCTCGTTTCCGCGCATCAGCATGTTGGCCAGTCGCATGCCCGGCTTGCAGGCCAAGCTGTTCAGCCTGCTCAGCGCCGAGATCGGCAAGGCCGCCTTGCTGGCGGCCAACTACCGCACCGAGGAGCGCATGGCCGCATTCCTGCTGGATATCTCCAACCGCTACGCGCGGCGTGGATTTTCCGCACACCGCTTCAACCTGACCATGACCCGCACCGAGATCGCCAACTACCTGCGCATGGCCCCGGAAACCGCCAGCCGGGTGCTGCGCCGCTTGAGCGACGAAGAAGTCATCGCGGTGAAGCAGCGCGAGATCATCCTGCTGCAACCGGAGCGCCTGGCGCTGATGGCGGCCACCGATGACGCAAGCGAGTGACGCCCAACCGAGGATGCATGCATGAACAAGCTGTGGGCGTTGTTGTTGCTGGCCGCCACACTGCCGGCAGGCGCGGCTGACCTGACGGTCTCGGCGGCTTCCAGCCTGACCGAGAGTTTCCGCGAGATATCCAGCGCGTACGAGAAGGCCAATCCGGGCACGAAGGTCGACCTGAATTTTGCCGCCTCTGGCACCTTGCTGCAGCAGATCGCACGCGGCGCGCCGGTCGATGTGCTGGCCTCGGCCGACCAGGCCACGATGGCGCAGGCCAACACCGAAGGCCTGATTGATCCAACGACCGAGCACGTGTTCGCGCAGAACAGCCTGTGGGTGGTAGTGCCGCCGCAGGCCAGCAACAAGCCGACCACGTTGGCGGCACTGGCCAGGGCCGATGTGAAGCGCGTTGCCATCGGCAACCCCGACAGCGTGCCGGTCGGCCGCTACGCACGCGGCGCGCTGCAGCAGGCCGGTGTGTGGCCGGCAGTGCAGGCCAAGATGATCAGCACCCAGAACGTGCGCCAGTCACTGGACTATGTGGCGCGTGGTGAAGTGGATGCCGGCTTCGTCTACGCCACCGACGCGCAGGCGATGAGCGAGCGCGTGCAGCGCGCCTTCCAGGTGCCGGTTGCAGGCGGCATCAGCTATCCGCTGGCAATGGTGAAGACCAGCCGCAACGCCGCCGAAGCCAAGCGCTTCATCGCCTTCGTGCGCTCGGCGCAGGGCCAGGCCATCCTGCACAGGCACGGCTTCGGCAGCCCTTGATGGTGGATCTGGACTGGAGCGCGCTGTGGTTGTCGCTGAAGGTGGCCGGCTGGGCGACCGCGATCAACCTCGTGCTCGGTGTTGGATTTGGTGCCTTGTTGGCGCGGCGGCGCTTTCCTGGCCGGGAGTTGCTGGACACGATATTCACCTTGCCGATGGTGTTGCCGCCAACGGTGCTGGGCTATTACCTGCTGGTGCTGATTGGCAGCAAGGGGCCGCTGGGAGCGTGGCTTGAGAGCAGCTTCGGCATCAACCTGGTGTTCACCTGGCAGGCGGCGGTGATTGCTGCTGCGGTGGCGTCGTTTCCGCTGGTGTTCAAGCCGGCGCGTGCCGCGTTCGAGGATGTGGACGGCCAGCTGGAACAGGCCGCGCGTACCCTGGGCGTGTCCGAGCTGGCGCTGTTCTTCCGGGTGACCTTGCCGCTGGCATGGCGCGGCATTCTTGCCGGCCTGCTGCTGGCGTTCGCCCGCGCGATGGGTGAGTTCGGCGCCACCATCATGGTCGCCGGCAGTATTCCCGGCCGCACCCAGACCTTGTCCATTGCCATCTATGAGGCGGTGCAGGCCGGCAATGACGGTCGCGCCAACGCCTTGGTGCTGCTGTCCTCTCTGGTCTGCATCAGCGTGCTGCTGCTTGCCGCACGACTGGTCGGGCGGCGGCAGGAAGGAGCGCGCAATGTGGCTTGAGCTTGATGTTCAGCGCCAACTGAGTGCGGCTGGACAGCAGTTCCAGCTGCAGGCGACCTTGCGTTGCACACAGCCGAACGTTGTGTTGTTCGGCCCGTCCGGCGCTGGCAAGAGTCTGACGCTGAAAGCCATTGCCGGGTTGCTGCAGCCGGATGCAGGAGTGATCCGCATGCACGCGCAGGCACTGTTTGATGCGGCGGCAGGTATCAATCTGTCGCCGCAGCGGCGCCGTATCGGCTATGTGTTCCAGGACTACGCCTTGTTCCCGCACCTTACGGTGCGGCAGAACGTCGGCTTCGGCCTGCAGCAGGGTCTGTTGAATCCGTCGCGCGCCCGCCGCGTTGATGCAGTGGAACAATGGCTGCAGGCTTTCCGCATCGATCATCTCGGTGACCTGCTGCCGTCGCAGATCTCCGGCGGCCAACGTCAGCGCACCGCCTTGGCGCGGGCGCTGGTGACCAAGCCGCAGGCACTGCTGCTGGATGAGCCGTTCGCCGCACTCGACCACGCCCTGCGTGCGCATCTGCGCCAGGAGCTTGAAACGGTGCTGGACCAGACCGGTATCCCGCTGCTGCTGATCAGCCATGATCCGGAGGACGTGGACATGTTCGGCCAGCAGGTGGTGCATCTGGCTGATGGCCGCGTGCAGGCCTGATTTTCCGCGTAACGATTAGTCCGGCTTGCCGTCCGCACGTGGGCGCCAGTAGATCCACCCCAACCGCAGCAACCACGGTGCAAGCACCAGCAGCCAGCCTGCGGCGGCGACGGCATGCCAACGCCAGGGATCATCCAGTAGCGGCGCCAGGATGCGCAGCACGGCAACCAGCTGCAGGCCGAGCAGGGCGACCCATGCGACCACCGGCATCACCAGTGCACGCCCGGAATGGCCTTGGGTCACACGCGTGACCATGGCCACCAACAGGCTGCCGAACAGGCCGATCGCCAAGGCATGTAGTGGCGCGCGTTCCAGCCAGCCGGTATGGCCGGCAAGCGCAGCGATGTCCTGCAGCAGATACAGCAGCATCGCCAGCGGCCACCACGCCAGTCCGTAAAAAAGCACGCTCAACAGCGGCGGCTTGGGTCCGCGCGGCCACCAACACCACAGCGAGTACAGCGACAACAGCAGCAGGCCCGCATCGGCCAGCAGCGTCGCCAGTGGCTGCTGCAGCTGTTCCCCGGCCAGATGCAGCAGGCACAGTCCCCACAGGATCGCCAACCATTGTGGTGGCCGCCATGCCTGGTAGCCCGGCACCACGTTGCCGGCGAAGAACGGAAACATGCGGTGGGCGACGCTTGCGTAGATCGGCAGCAACAGCCCGAAGGTGCCAAGCGACACGCTCAGTGCCTGCCAGCGGATATCAGCACCTGTGGCAGCGGCGGCGAAACCGAGCAGGCCGATCCAGCCCATCAGCAAGCCGGACCAGCATGACCACGCATGCCAGGTGCGGCCTTTCTCCTGCAACAGCAGGCGGCCGAGTACGACCAGCCCGAATGCCCATCCCAGCGCCGCCAGCAACAGGGCCAACCACATCCCGGGTTGCCAACCGCTGCCGGCGGTCAGCAGCGCGATCTGCGCGCCGAACAGTCCGCTACCAACGCCCGCGTATTGCCACCGCGGCAGTGCCGGCAATCCCATCCAGCGTGGGAATACGGTCAACAGGAAGCCGAAGATGAAACTGGGCAGCACCAGGTACTGCATCCACAGCCCATGCAGCCAGGCCGGCGGCACGGCGGGCACGGGCAGGGGGCTGCCCAGCTGCAAGCCGGCCAGCCAGAGCGCCCACCAAGCCATCGCCAAGCCGAGATTGCAGACACCGATGAAGAACAGCAGCCGGTGTGGCGCATTGAATAGCTGCACGCGGGTCGTGAAAGTGTCCACGCAGCGAGTATCCGCCCCTTCGTCGCCGCCGGGACTGACCAATATCAAGGCCGGCGCCATCAGCAGAAAGCCGCGGCAAGCATCGCCAGATCAATGGCTGGCCGTAGCCCGGGTAAGCGCAGCGCACCCGGGGCGGTTGGTGCGGAGTGGGAGGGACGCCCAGATCCGTCGGCGTGGCGTTCGCACAGGAGTGAGCCACAGCACACATCGCGAGATTGAACGAAAGCCCGTAGCCCGGGTAAGCGCAGCGCACCCGGGGCGGTTGGTGCGGAGTGGGAGGGACGCCCAGATCCGTCGGCGTGGCGTTCGCACAGGAGTGAGCCACAGCACACATCGCGAGATTTAACCAAAGCCGTAGCCCGGGTAAGCGCAGCGCACCCGGGGCGGTTGGCGCGGATACGGATGCCCGGACCGCTCTTCCCGGGTGCGCTGCGCTTACCCGGGCTACGTTGCTGCGGGCGAGTGTGGTGCACCCTGGACGATAGTGGCCAGATCGTGATGGCAGGCAATCCGCCTGCCGCGGTGCGATGATGGAGCACCGCGGCAGGCGTACCCTGCGGCCTGTGGGGGCTGATTGGCGGCGGGTCGACGCAACACGCCAGCGGCAAGTCATCTCTTCTTGCGGGGAAGCAGAAAGATGTTCCGGAGCAGCCTCGAAACAGCACCACTGGCACGCGGGTTCACCTTGATGGCATCGCTGCTGCTTGTGCTGTGCGCCTCGCTGCTGCTTGCACCTGCGCCGCTGCTGGCTGCGACCGAAGAAAGCACCGCCCAGGCGCATGCCCCAGCGACGGTGCGCTATTACAACCGTGACATCCTGACCTTCCGCAGTGCGTTCATGGGGCGCTCGCCCTTGCAGCGGGCGCAGGTTGCCGAATTCAACATCAAGCGCATCGTCGACGAGCCGGGAACGCCCGGCGTCACCTTCAACGATACCGCCGCCGGTGTGATCCTGCTGCTCGGCGGGGAAGTCGTCACCCTCATCACGCCTGCCGATGTGGATACCGCGCAGGGCCAGAGTCTGGCCCAGGTACGCGAGGAGGTGCGCAGCCGGCTTGGCGAGGCGGTCGCCGCCGCCGAGCGCGAGCGTGCGCCGGGACGGGTGCTTCGCGGTGTGCTGCACAGCCTTGTCGCCCCGCACTGGCCGCCGCCTTGGCCTGGGTGATGGCCTGGCTGGCACGTCAGCTGCGGGCGGCGATGCTGGCCTGGGTGGGTAAAAAAGCCGGGACGTTGCGTAGCGTGCCGGTACGGCAGATGCTGCATGGGGCCAATGCGCTGGCCGACTGGTTGTCGCGCGCCTTGCTGCTGGTGGCGGTGCTGGTGCTGGCCGAGGAATGGCTGCGCTATGTATTCCATCAGTTCGACTACACCCAGCCGTGGGCAACGACGATGACGTTGTGGCTCGCTGCCCAGGCCAAAGCCTGGTTGTGGGCGGGGGTGGCGGCCATCCCGGGGCTGGTGACGGCGCTGATCATTTTCCTGCTGGCACGCCTGGCCAGCCAGATCATCGGCATCCTGTTCCGCGGCGTGCAGCATGGGCGTTTCCAGTTGTTCGGCATCGACCGCCAGTTGGCCGAACCCAGCCGCAAACTGATCGTCGCGGGCATCTGGCTGTTTGCGCTGGTGATGGCCTATCCCTATCTGCACGGCTCGGGCAGTGATGCGTTCAAGGGCCTGACGGTGCTGCTGGGCGTGATGATCTCGCTGGGCGGATCGAGCATCGTCGGCCAGGCGGCGGCGGGTTTCACCCTGCTGTATTCAAGGACGATGTCGGTCGGCGATCTGGTCAAAGTGGCGGAGGTGGAAGGGCAGGTGATACAGATCGGTTTGTTCACCACCCGCATCCGCACCCTTACCGGGGTGGAGGTCAGCCTGCCCAACATGCATGTGCTCAGCGGCAAGCTGCTGAACTATTCGCGTGATCCGCAGGCGGCTGGCATGTGGCTGGGGGTTCTACCCCGAAATCACGGACGGTTGTGAAAGGGTTGAGAACTTCAGGTCGCGCTTGGCGGTCCTCCGTCGCATCCGGCGGTTGTGGAACCGCTCAATGTATTCAAACACATCGGCTTTTGCCGCATCGAGTGTTGGCCAGCTCATTCGGTGAATCCGCTCGCGCTTGAGCATGCCAAAGAAACCTTCGCATGCAGCGTTGTCGTCGCAATGTCCGACCGCGCTCATCGAGCACGCCCGCGCATTGGCTTTCAGGTAGCTCTGATAATCGCCACTTCGAAATTGACTGCCACGATCGGAATGTAGGATTACCAGATGGCGGCCCTGACGCTGCCAGACAGTCATCTGCACCGCTCGAATCACCATCTCTGGTCTTGTCGGTGATGCATCGACCAGCCCACGACACGCTGGTCAAACAAGTCCAAGACTACACACAGATACAGCTTGCCCTGTTGCGTCTTGATCTCGGTGATGTCGGTGACCCACTTAGTTTCTGGCTCCAGCGCAGTGAAGTCCCGCTCCAACCAGTTACGCACGCCCGGGGGGGGGGCGCCAGCGCAGGCCGGCTACGCTGGCCGCGACGCTTGGGCCGCGGCCAGCCCTGCAAACCATCGCCCGCCATCAATCGAGCCACGCGATTAAGACTGACGGACTCCCCATCATCAACCAGGTCTTCCCGCATCCGGTCTGCACCCAACACGCCACGGCTGTCCTCGTGCAGTTCACGGATGCGCCCGAGCAAGCGCTCGTTGTCGAGCTGACGGGGGCTGGCCAGGCGCTTGCTCCATCCTAATAGCCGCTGGCCGATATCCGCAGGCACCGACACATCAGTCGAACCGGAAAGGCATCGCGGCAACGTTCGATCACCTGATACCTCAGGATGATCCCTTGGCAAAGAACGTGGCCGCTTCTCGCAAAAAATCGCGTTCTGGACCGGCCAGAGTTCCGTAGACACTCAGTCGCCGCTCTGCGCGTAGCGCCTCTCAAACTCTACCGGTGACAGTCCGCCAGCGGAACCATGTCGGCGGATGGGGTTGTAGAACATCTCGATGTAGTCGAACACGTCCGAT
>NZ_JCAFUK010000030.1:0-14728 GCF_059371235.1 Stenotrophomonas sp. YJH_SMC_29
CCTTTCGGGGTGACGCAGGAGAGGCGTCAGCGCAGCTTGTTGAACAGCGACATCGACTGCATCTGCGAGAAGATCGTCTGTGCCGCCTGCAACGCGGTGCTCTGCAGCTGGTACTGGCTCAGCGCATCGGCGTAGTCCAGGTCGCGCATCTGCGACAGCGTGGTCTTCAGGGTCACGCCATTGGCCTCGCGCATGTCGGCGGCATTGTCCAGTGCCTTCAGCTGCGCGCCTCCCGCAGCGCGCGAATCGATCATCCGCTCGGACGCACGCGCCACGTCGCGCAGTGCGCTCTGCAACTGGTTCTGCTGCGCGGCCATCTGTGCAGGGGTGCCAGTGTCGGCGCCCAGCGCGGCCACCAGGTTGTCCATGGTGGAGAAGATGTCGCGGCTGCTGGCCGCCTGCACGTTGAAGCTGTCGCCGGCTGCCGGCGCGCCGGTGATGCGCAGGCGCACACCGTTCACTTCCAGGTCGTCGCCGGCCTTGTAGGTGCCGGTGCCGGTCACGTTGCCCGCACCGTCCACCACCTCGTACTGGGTGCCGGTGGTGAAGCGCACGCTGAAGCCCTGGCCGTTCCAGCTGTCGCTGCCGTCGCGGGTGATGTTGGTCAGCACGCCGTTGCCGGTGTTGCCGGCCGCGGCGCTGCCGTCGACGAAGCCATCGCCGGTGGGAATGCGCATGAAGATCTCGCTGCCGGGCAGCGCGTCCTTCACGTAGGTGTCCGGCCCGACTTCGACCTGGCGCTGGGTCTGGTCGCCACGGTAGACCACCTTGCCGTTGATCTTGGCAAACGGCGGGTCGCCGTCGTTGGTGCCACCAAACACGTAGCGGCCGGTGCCATCATCGGCGTTGGCCAGTGACAGCAGGCCGTCGCGGATCTGGTTGACCTCGGTGATCAGCGTCTTCTTGTCCGCCGCGCTCAGCGCCGGGTTGCTGGCCTGGATGGTCAGATCGTTGACGCGCGCCATCAGCTCGTTGACCTGCGCCAGGGTGTTTTCCTGCACGCCCAGGCGGTTCTGCACGTTGCCGGCATTGAGCTTCATGCGGTCCAGTGCGGCCAGGCTGCGGTCAAGGCCGACCGCAGTGCCGGCAGCCACCGGATCGTCCTTGGCGCTGACGATCTTGCTGCCGGTGGCGATCTGCTGCTCCAGGTGGCTGAGCTTGGCCTGCTTGGCCATCATCAGCGAGACCGACTGGTTGAACATCATGCTGGTGGAAATACGGCTGCTCATCGACGGACGGCTCCCAGGATGGTCTGGAACATGCTGTCGGCGGTCGAGATCAGCTGTGAGGCGGCCTGGTAGGCCTGCTGCAGGCGCAGCATGTCCGCCGCTTCCTCGTCCAGGTTCACGCCGGAGACTTCGTCGCGGGCTTCCTGCGCTTTGTCATTGATCACCAGCTGCGCGTCGAGCGAATACTCGGCCGAGCGGGCGGCGGCGCCGACCTGGGTGGTCAGGCCCCCCAGCGCACCATTGAGTGTCACCGTTCCGGCGTTGAAGGCCTTTGCGCTTTCCACCTTGGCCAGCTTCGACGCGTTGCTGTTGTCCGACGAGCCGGCCGGGGTGGGGGTGATGTTGAACGTGTCGCCCACCTTCGGCGCACCGTCCAGCACGAAGCTCCAGCCGTTGGCACTGATGGTCTGGCCCGGCGTATAGGTCTGCGGCGGGCCACCGTCGATGGTGTAGGTGGTGGCCGAGGTGAACACGATCGCTGCCGGATTGCGCAGGTTCGCGTGGGTCGAATCGGTGACGGTGACACCGCTCAGCTTGCCGGTGCCGGTGTTGGCGGTGGCCGCTGCACCCTTGACGGCGGCGGCTGCGGCGATGCGCGACGGATCGGTGATCGCCATTTCCAGGCTGCCGGCCACCCCCGCGGTCGGCTGCAGCAGGAAGCGGTCGTTGGCCGCCGGCGTGCCGCCGACCACCAGCTGCACGCCGTTGATCACCAGCGGATCGCCGGCGGTGCCGGTGCCGGTGAGCGGGATGCTGGCGCCGGTGTCGGCACGGCTGGCCTTCCAGGTGGTGCCATCGAACTGCAGCACCACGTTCTGCGCGTCCAGCTTGCCCAGGTCGCCATAGGTTGCGGTCAGGGTGCCGGTGCCGCTGTTGCTGTTGTTGGCGGTGACGCGCGGGTTGCCGATGTTGAAGAAGTCCCCACCCATCTGGCCATACAGGTCCACGCCCTGGTGGTGCACCTGGTTGAAGCTCTCGGCCAGGCCCACCGCCAGCTTGCCCAGTTCGGCCTGCGCCGGGGTCAGCACGGTGTCGCGGAACTCCAGCAGGCCACCGATCTGGCCGCCGACTGCCTTCGGGTCGAGGCGGATGGTGTTGCCCTGGGTCTCCAGCGCCAACTGCAGGCGCTCGGGCTGGTACGGGTCGGCCACGGTGGTGACCTTGGTCGCGGTGGTACCGACCACCAGCGCGTTGCCGCCGGCGGTGTAGACATTCATGATGCCGCCGTCCTGGATCACCGCCGTGCCACCGGTGTAGCCGATCAGCTGGGTGATCAGCTGGTCGCGGCGGTCGAGCAGGTCGGGCGCCGCGGTGGCGACGTTGGTGCCGATGGCGCCGTTGATCTGGGCGATCTCCTGCGCCAGGCGGTTGACCTCGGTGGCACCGGCCAGCAGGCCGTTGTTGACCTCGCTGTTGAGGTTGTTCAGGTGCGTGTTGAGCTGCACGAAGCGGTTGGCCAGGGCTTTGCCACCGTCGAGCATGTTCTGGCGGTCGGCGGTGCCGGCCGCGTTCGACGACAGGCCACTGACCGAATCGAAGAAGTTCGACCAGACGCCAGAGACATTCGTGGCCGCATCGGAGAACAGCGCGTTGACCCGGTCGGCCATGCCCGAAAGCTGTTTCAGGCGCGCCAGTTCACCGCTGCTGTCGAGCAGGCGCGAGATCGCCAGCTGGTCGGCGGTGCGGCGGATGTCGGTGATCCGGGTGCCGTTGCCGACCGTGCCATAGCCGTAGTTCTGCGGGTCGGCGGTGGCGAAGTTGACCTTCTGCCGGCTGTAGCCGGGCGTATTGAGGTTGGCCACGTTGTGGCTGGTGGTCGCCAACGCACGCTGGAAGGCGAGCAGGGCACCGGTACCGGTGGAAAGTACGCTGGACATGGGGTTCCTCAACGACGGGTGATACCCAGCGCCGCGGTCGCGGTGCTGGCGAAGGTCTGGCCAAGGCGCGAGCCGGCGTCGGTCACGGCCGCTACGGCACGCTCGATGGTCGGGCCACCGGCAATCGCGGCGATCTTGGCTGCATAGCGCGGGTCGGTGGCATAGCCGGCGCGCTGCAGGCCACGGGCGAAGCCCTGCACATCGGTGCCGGCCTGCAGGGCCTGCTGGTAGCGCGGGCTGGTCTTCAGCAGGCGCACATAGTCGGCAAAGCTCTCGGCGGGCGAGCTGTAGGCGCGGAAGCTGGCGGTTTCGTTGCGGCGCACGCCATCCACGTACTCGTGGGTGCCGGCTTCAACGCGCTGGCCGCTCCAGCCGGTGGCCTTGATGCCGAACAGATTGTGCGAGGTGCTGCCATCGGACTGGCGGATGTGGCGCTTGCCCCAACCGGTTTCCAGTGCTGCCTGCGCCACCAGCGCCCGGGCATCCACACCCAGTTCCCGGGCTGCGCTCTGCGCGTGCTGCCAGATGCTGGCGACGAAACCCTCCGGGGTGTGCTCGCCGAGCTGGGCGACGGCGGTCCGGGTGGCCAGCGCGTCGGCCGGGCTGACGGCGGTGCCGCGGTTGCTGGCCGTGGCCGACCATTGATCGTTGTTGGCGGCCCAATCCTGGCCCTGCAGGCTGCCCATGTACGGATCCTCGGTGCCGAGCGAGCGATGCAGGCCGCTGCTTTCGCGGCCGGCGATCAGGTCCAGCGCCTGCTCCATCGGTGCCAGCGCGGCCTGCGCACCGTGCTGTGCGCCGGCCGCCATCTGCTGCAGCATGCGCACGGCCTGGCTGCCATCTTCCAGCGGCAGCGACGGTGCCGGCTTGTCCGGCGCGTTGAGCTGGTAGGCGCGGCTGGCCTTGGCCGGATCCACGCGGGTATCCAGCGCCGGGCCGTCGGCGGCCTGGCCGGACAGCTGGCGGCTGATCATGCCCGACAGCCCCAGGCCCTTGCCGCGGGTCATCGCCTCGGCGATCTTCTGGTCGTACATGTCGCGGAACATCTTGTTCTCGCCGGGAAACAGCGAGTCGCCGAAGCTGGCATCGCGCATGCTCTTGACCAGCATCTGCGCGAACTGGCCTTCCAGCTGGCGTGCGACCTTGTCGATCTTCGCCGGATCGTTCTGCTGCGCCGGGTGCAGGTCGAATGCGGGATTGATGCGCATGTCAGATCACCTCGAGCTCGGCACTCAGTGCGCCGGCCTGCTTCAGGGCTTCCAGGATCGCGATCAGATCACCCGGTGCCGCACCCACGGCGTTCACCGCGTGCACGATCTCGTCCAGGGTGGTGCCGCCGCTGAACTTGAACATGCGGCTGCCGTCATTGGTGGCGGTGATGGTCGACTGCGGGCTGGCGACGGTGCGGCCGCCGGACAGGGCATTGGGCTGGCTGACATTGGTGTTTTCCTGGATCGTCACCGTCAGCGAACCATGCGAGATCGCGGCAGGGCCGACCCGTACCTGCTGGCCGATGACCACCGTGCCCGTGCGCGAATTGACCACGACCTTGGCCGGCGCGCTGCCCGGGGTCAGTTCCAGGTTCTCGATGCGCGCCAGCAGGCCGATGCGCGCGCCCGGATCGGTCGGCGCAGTGACCGCGACCGTCACGCCATCGATCGCCCGCGCGGCGCCTTCGCCGAACGCGTTGTTGAGCGCGGCGACCATGCGCGAGACAGTAGTGAAATCGTTGTTGTGCAGGTTCAGGGTGATGTCACCGCCGTTGGCCAGCGGATCGGGCAGGGCGCGTTCAACGGTGGCGCCGTTGGGAATGCGGCCGACGCTGGGCACGTTCACCGAGACGCGCGAACCATCCTTGCCCTGCGCACCGAAGCCGCCGACGATCAGGTTGCCCTGCGCGATCGCATAGATCTGGCCATCGGCACCGCGCAGCGGGGCCATCAGCAGCGAGCCGCCGCGCAGCGACACCGCGTTGCCGATCGAGGACACGGTGATGTCGATCGGCTGGCCCGGCTTGGCGAACGGCGGCAGCTCGGCATGGATCGCCACCGCCGCCACATTCTTCAGCTGCGGGTTGACGTTCGGCGGCACGTTCACGCCCAGTTCGCCGAGCAGGTTCTTCAGGCTCTGCACGGTAAAGGGCGCCTGGCTGGTGCGGTCGCCACTGCCATCCAGGCCGACCACCAGGCCGTAGCCCACCAGGGCATTGCCACGCACGCCGCCGACCTGGGCCAGGTCCTTGATGCGTTCGGCGCTGGCCGGGGGAGCCACGACCAGCAGCATCAGCGCGACGAACGACGCGACGCGGCGCTGCCAGGAAGAAGAGGAGAAGAGTTTCATGGCCATACTCAGAACGGCGTCAGGCCGGAATTGAAGAAGCGGCTCAGCCAGCCCATCGCGTTGGACTGCGCGACCGGCCCGCGGCCGCCGTAGACGATGCGGGCCTCGGCCACGCGGCTGGAAGGAATGGTGTTGTCCTGGCTGATGTCGCCCGGGCGCACGATGCCCTGCACCTGCACCAGTTCATCACCCTGGTTCAGTCGCAGGTTCTTCTGCCCCTGCACCACCAGGTTGCCGTTGGGCAGGCGCTGGATCACCGTGACGGTGACGCTGCCCTGCAGGCGGTTGCTCTGCGCGCTGTTGCCCTTGCCGGTGAAATCGCGCTTGCCTGCTGCGGTGGCGCTGAGGATGTCCTTGCCGCCCAGGGTGACCGGCGCGCCGAGGATGGACGGCGTGCCCAGGCTCAGGTTCGATTCCTTGTTGGTGGCGGTGTTGGCACTGGTCTGCGCGGTGGTGTTTTCCAGCAGGGTGATGGTCAGCAGGTCGCCGACATCACGTGCGCGGCGGTCCGAGTACAGCTGCAGGGTGGGACCGGCGGCGTAGATCGCGCCGGCGGTCGGCGCGGCCTGCGGCGGCATGATCGGCTGGATCGGTGCCATCGCCGGGTAGGGGCGCACGTCGCCCGCGATCACGCAGCCACCGAGCAGGGCGACCACGGCGCAGGCGAGGGCAGTGCGGGCGAAGTTGGAAATGGGCGACATGGCGGTTTCCCGGTTGGGCCGGTCAGATCTTGTTGTTGAGATAGCCGAGCATCGAGTCGGTGGTGGAGATCGCCTTGGCGTTCATTTCGTAGGCGCGCTGGGTTTCGATCATCGACACCAGCTCTTCGACGACGTTGACGTTGCTGCCTTCCAGCGCGCCCTGCACCACGGTGCCGAGGCCGTTCAGGCCGGGGTTGCCGTTCTGCGCCGGGCCCGATGCCGTGGTTTCCAGGAACAGGTTCTCGCCACGCGCCTGCAGGCCGGCCGGATTGACGAAGTCGGTCAGGGTCAGCGCGCCCACTTCCACCGACGCCGCGTTGTCGGCCATCTTCACGCTGATGGTGCCGTCGCTGCCGATGGTGACCGACTGCGCACCTTCAGGAATCTGGATGCCCGGCTGCACCGGGTAGCCGCTGTTGGTGACCAGTTCGCTGTCCTGGTTGATCTTGAACGAGCCATCACGGGTATAGGCCGAGCTGCCGTCGGGCATCTGCACTTCGAAGAAGCCGCGGCCGTTGACCATCACGTCCAGCGCGCGGCCGGTCTGCTGCTGGCCGCCCTGTTCGAAATTCTTGGCGGTGGCGACCACGCGAACGCCGGTACCGAGCTGCAGGCCGGTCGGCAGCTGGGTCTGCGCCGACGAAGAGCCGCCGGGCTGGCGTACCTGCTGGTACAGCAGGTCCTCGAAGCTGGCACGGTCCTGCTTGAAGCCGGTGGTGTTGGTGTTGGCGAGGTTGTTGGAAACCACCGACATGCGCATCTGCTGCGCATCCAGTCCGGTTTTCGCGATCCACAATGCCTGGTTCATCTTCGGTGTCCTGTCTGGGTGAAGCCGGCCGCGCGATGCGGCCCCTGGTAACGGGTGTGCAAGCGGTGTGCCAGCGCCGCGCCCGGGCGGCGCCGGAAATCCGTCAGCTGCCCAGGCGCAGCAGGCTGTTGGCACTGCGCGCGTTGTCGTCGCCGTGCTTGATCACCTGCACCTGCATTTCGTACTGGCGCTGCAGCTGGATCATCTGCACCAGCGCACCGGCGGCATCGACGTTGCTGCCTTCCAGCTGGCCGCTGTGCACGGCCGTGCCCTGCGCCGGGGCGAACGGCTGGCGCGGATCGGTGTTGCGGAACAGGCCATCCAGGCCGCGCTCCAGGCGCTCGTCCGGGGCCTGCACCACCTTGATCCGGCCGATCTGCGCCATCGTCTGCGGGCCTTCGCCCTGCGGGATGATCGAGATCGTGCCGTCGCCGCCGATCTCCATCGCCTGGTAGGGCGGAATGGCGATCGGGTTGTTGTTGTCATCCAGCACCGTGCGGCCGCCGGAGGTCACCAGCTGGCCGTTCGGCGTCACCGACAAGGCTGCGCCGCGCGTGTACGCTTCGCTGCCGTCGCTGGCCTGCACGGCCAGCCAGGTGCCGCTCTGCAGCGCGAGGTCCAACGGCTTGCCGGTGATGTGCTGCGCGCCGGGCCGGCGGTTGAAGCCGGCGTCGACGTGCAGCGCATCCACCCGCGAGGCAAAGCCCGGGCCGCGGATCGGGAAGGCTTCGGTGTTGGCCAGCGCTTCCTTGAAGCCGGGGGTGTCCGAGTTGGCGAGGTTGTGGCTGAGCGTTCCCTGCGCCTGCAGGGAGGCGCGGGCACCGGTCATCGCCACGTAAAGGGCTTTATCCATGCGGGGAGTTCCGTGACAGGGTCAGCAGCTCATCAACGGATGTTGATGACGGTCTGGGTGATCTGGTCCTGGGTGGTGATCATCTGCGCGTTGGCCTGGAAGTTGCGCTGCGCGGTGATCATGTTGACCAGCTGCTCGGTGAGGTCGACGGTGGACGCTTCCAGCGAGCCGGCCTGGATCTTGCCGAGGTTGGAGGTGTCCGGCATGCCGGTGCGCGGCGTGCCCGATTCGAAGGTCTCCACCCACAGGTTGTTGCCCTTCGATTCCAGGCCCTGCGTGTTGTTGAACGTGGTCAGCGCGACCTGGCCCAGCGGCTTGTCGTCGCCGTTGGAATAGCGGGCGTAGACCACGCCGGATTCGGAGACGGTGATTTCATTGAGCTTGCCGGCGGCGTAGCCGTCCTGCTGGGTGTTGCGCAGCGCGAACTTCTCGCCGTACTGGGTCGAGCCGCTGATGTCCAGCGTCATGTTCAGCTGGCCGGCGCCGGTGGTGGGGGTGAAGGTGCCGAGGCTGACCTTGCCGTTGGCCGGGACGGTCAGCTTGCCGCTGTTGTCGAAGGTGACCGCAGTCGGGGTGCCGGCGGGCTGGCCATCGACGTAGTTGTGCACGGTCCATTCGTTGGGGTTGGCGCCCTTGACGAAGTACGAGACCTGGATGTGGCTCACGCCCAGCGAGTCGTACACGGTGATGCCACCGCTGGAATGGTTGTAGCTGTTGGAATCGGCCGGGTCGAAAGTCGCCACGGTCGGCTGCTTGGCATTGGCCGGCAGGGTGAAGCCAACCTTCACTTCGCTGGTCTGCTTCGGCGGGCTGTCGGTGGTCAGCAGCTGCAGGTCGACCAGGCGACCGGCATCGAAGTTGGTGCCGTCGGCATTCGGCGCGAACACCTGCAGGCGCGCGCCCTGCGGGTTGACCACGTAGCCGGCCGAATCGGTCTGGAAGTTGCCGGCACGCGAGTACACACGCGAACCGTTCATGTTCATGGTGAAGAAGCCCTCACCGGAGATGGCCATGTCCAGGCTGCGCCCGGTCTGCTCGTTGTGGCCCTGGATGAACTGCTGGGCGACGTTGGAGACGCGCACGCCCGAGCCGGTCTGGTTCTTCGACAGGCCATAGCTGGTGGAGGCGAACAGATCGGCGAACTCGGCGCGCGACTGCTTGAAGCCGGTGGTGTTGACGTTGGCGACGTTGTTGGCGGTGACGCTCAGGTCGGTGTTGGCGGCATTGATGCCGGACAGCGAGACATTGAAGCCCATGGGATGCTCCTGGTTGATGCGGGATGTGCGGCTCAGCTGACGCGGAGCACGTAGTCGATCGGGGCCGTGCCCAGGCCCTTGAGGTTCAGGTACAGGCCGTCGGAACCGACGGTCACGCTCTCCACCGGCGCCTGCACGTAGGTGGACAGCTTGGTGCTCTTGCCGGCGGTATCGACATGGTTGGCGACGATGGAGTACTTGCCCGGCTCCATGCGCTTGCCGTTGGCGTCCTTGCCGTCCCACTGGAAGGCGGTTTCGCCGGCGGCCGTGGCTTCCACGCTCAGCGAGGTGACCTTGGCGCCGTTGGCATCGGTGATGTCCACGGTGATGATGCCGGCCGACGGTGCTGCCACCGTGCCTTCGACACTGCCTTCCTTCTCCAGCACCAGCTTTTCCGACGGGACCAGCACCTGGTGGCCGACCAGCGCCGCACCACGCAGCACCTGGTCACTGGCCATCGATTCCTGGAAGCCCTTGACCGTCTTGTTCAGATCGGTGATGCCCTGCACGGTGGACATCTGCGCCATCTGCGCGACCATCTGCGTGTTGTCCATCGGCTTCAGCGGATCCTGGTGCTGCAGCTGCTCGGTCATCAGGCGCAGGAAATCGGCCTGGTCGAGCGTGTTCTTCTTTTTCGTGGCGTTGCTGTTGGGGGCGTTCAGGCCCAGCGCGGAGTACACATCCTGGCTGGTCTGGTTGTTGACGGCGGTGGTCATGGCGGTATCCGGTGCGGCGGGCCTCAACGGCCCATGGTCAAGGTGGCCAGGGCCAGTTCCTTGGCGGTGGTCAACATCTCCACGCCGGCCTGGTAATTGCGCGAGGTCGAGATCAGGTTGACCATCTGTGCGACCGGATCGACGTCGGGCTGGTAGATGTAGCCGTCGGCGTCGGCCAGCGGGTGGCCCGGCTCGTAGCGCTTGATCGGCGCGGCCTCGCTCTGGGTGATCTCCTTCACTTTCACCGAGGTGATGTTCGGATCGTCCTTGCTGGTGACGGCCTGGAAGATCGGTTCCAGCGGCTTGTACACGGCGTCGGCGGAACCGGCGACGGTGTCGGCGTTGGAGAGGTTGGAGGCGATGGTGCTCATGCGCACCGACTGCGCCTGCAGCGCGGAACCGGCGATATCGAAGATCGGCAGGTTGCTCATGGCTTATTGCCCCGTGATCGCGGTCAGCATGGAACGCACCTTGCTCTCGACGAAGCTGAGCGAGGCGCGGTATTCCAGTGCGGCGCGGCCATAGGCGGCACGCTCGGCATCCGGATCGACGGTGTTGCCGTCCAGGCTGGGCTGCACGCCTTCGCGCGCGATCTGGAACGGGTTCAGGCCACTACTGATCTCGTAGTGCTGCTCATGGGTGGTGGCCATCAGGCCGTTGGCATCCTGCCCCTGGGCGTGGCGCAGGGCGGCATCGAAGTCCAGGTCCTGGGCCTTGTAGCCGGGCGTATCGGCATTGCCGAGGTTGCTGGCGATCAGCTTCATCCGCTGTTCGCGCAACGGCATGGCCTGGGCGTGGACGCCCAGGTAGTCGGAAATCAGGTTGCGCACGGTGCACTCCCACGGGAACGTTGCCCGGGAAGCTGCAAGGGGTGTGCCAAATTCGAGAGGGTAGTGCCGGCCGCTGGCCGGCTCCCCGATGGATCTGCGGTTGCCGGCCAGCGGCCGGCACTACCGGATCAGTGGCTGTCAGGCCGCCATCGCCACCTTGCGCAGGCGGTCCAGCACGAAATCGGCCAGTTCGTGCGGCGAGTACTTGGCGACAAACGCGTTGGCGCCGACGCGCTCGACCATGGCGTTGTTGAATACGCCCGACAGCGAGGTGTGCAGCAGCACGTACAGGCCGGCCAGGCCCGGGTGGCGCCGGATTTCCGTCGTCAGCGTATAGCCGTCCATGGCCGGCATCTCGATGTCGGAGATGACCATGGCGTAGCGCTCAGCCGGGTTCTCGCCGGAGGCGTGCACCTGCAGCAGGTGGTCCAGTGCCTGCTTGCCGTCGGAGAGCAGGGTGGCGCCCACGCCCAGCTGGTCCAGCACGCTGCGGATCTGCTGGCGGGCCACGCGCGAGTCGTCCACCACCAGTACCTGCAGCTGCGGCCCGTCGGACGGCATGGCCATCGCCGGGTCCAGCACCGCTTCGCCGCGCACCTGGGCGATGTCGGCCAGCACGCTTTCCACGTCGATCACCTGGATCAGTTCGCCCTGGAAGCGCGTCACGGCGGTCAGGTAGCTGGATTCGGCGCCAAGTTCCGGCGGCGGGTGGATGTCCTCCACCGCGATGTTGACGATGCGCTCGACGCCGCTGACCAGGAAGCCCTGGATCGAGCGGTTGAACTCGGTGACCACCAGGTAGCCCGGCGAGGTATCCGCATCGGGCTCGCGTTCGGGGTGGCCGATGGCCAGGCCCAGGTCCAGCACCGGCACCGAGCGGCCACGCACGTCGGCCACGCCGGCGAACTGGCTGGGCAGCCCGGGCACCTGGAACAGCTCCGGGCGCCGCAGGACTTCCTGCACCTTGAAGACATTGACGCCAAAAAGCTGACGTCCGCCGAGACGGAACAGCAGCAGCGCCAGGCGGTTGTGGCCGGCCAGTCGGGTCCGCTGGTCGATCCGGTTGAGCAGGTCATGGGACATGGCTGCTGTATCGGCGTGGCAGTGGCGGAACTTGAGGGCGTTCTGCCGCCCGCGAGGCCCGCACCGCGTTTGTAGAGTCGACTGTCAGTCGACTCTACCCATCCGGTCGCATCCCCATCCCGGATCCGATCAACGGGCCCCGGCGCTCTGGCACACCCCTTGCACGCTGCTGGGCCAGATCCCATCGACAGGAGGCACCATGCGCCGGGTCACATCGCTGTTCGCCATCGCGCTCGCCCTGGCCGCGCCGTGGGCGGGCGCCGCGGACTGGCAGCCGGTGGCCAGCATCCGCACTGCGGCGCTGTCGACCCTGCCGGCCGGCAGCGAAGGCGAGGCCCAGGTGGCCGATGCGCTGCGGCTGCCGAAATGCGGCGGTGCGTTGCAGGTGCAGCCCACCGCCAACACCACGGTGGAGGTCAGTTGCCCCGATGCCGGCGGCTGGCGGCTGTTCGTGCCGGTGAAGGTGCGGCGCAACCAGACCGTGCTGGTGCTCAACCGCGGAATCGGCACTGGAGAAACCCTCACGGCCGCCGATATCACTACTGCCCAGCGTGACGCTGCCCGGATTGCCGGTGCGGTGCTGTCCGATCCGAATGCTGCGCTCGGCCGCATTGCCCGCCGTCCGTTGCAGGCCGGAGCCCTGCTGTCGAACAACGATCTGGTGGTCCAGCGTCTCATCAAGCGAGGAGACAATGTGGCCCTGGTTTCGCGTCGCGGCTCGGTCGAGGTCCGCATTGCCGGCCGCGCGATGGGTGATGCCGGTGAGAACGAGCGGGTCTCGGTGGAGAACCTGTCCTCGCGGCGGATCGTGCAGGGCACGGTCGACGCCGCAGGTGACGTAATCGTGGCGCGTTGATTTACCGCAAAATATCCCTAAAGATCACGGCCCTGCGGCCGTTATCCCTTGTGAACGGCAACTCCAGGACACCCCATGAGCCAGAAAATCGACGGCAACCTGCAGGTCCCCCAGGCCCTGCGCAGCGTGACGACCCCGGCCACCAAGCCCGGTGTCAGCACCGATGCGGCGGCACGCCCGGTCGAGGCGGCCGACAGCCTGCGCCTGACCGGCGAGGCCACCAACCTGCAGGCGATCGAGCGTGAGCTGACCACCGCCCCGGCGATCGACGCCCAGCGCGTGGCGGCCGTGCGCGAGTCGCTGCAGAACGGCACCTACAAGATCAATCCGGACGCGATCGCATCGCGCATGCTCGATCTGGACCAGCAGCTGCGCGGATGACTGCGGCGATGAGCGAGCCGCTGCAGCGTCTCGCCCAGGCCCTGGACGTTGAGCGCCAGGCCCTGGTCGAGCACGACGTGCACGCCCTGATCCGTGCCACCGGTGCCAAGCTGGAAGCGCTGCGTGCGCTGGAAGGCGCGCCGCCGGTGGGCGAGGGCGAACAGCTGCAGGAGCTGGCCGAGCGCAACCGCGCCAACGGCGTGCTGCTGGCGCGCCGCCGCCGCGAAGTGAACTGGGCACTGCGCCAGCTCGGCCGCACCGAAGACGCCTCGGCCTATGACGCCAAGGGCCAGTCGCATACGGTCAGCATCGGCCGGCCGCTCGCCGTCGCCTGACGCGACGGCGATTCCACACTGCCTCCCTGCGGGCTGAACCCCGCTGCATGACCGCGTATATTGGGCGCCTGTTCGAACGCCCGAGTCGCCGTGTCCGCTGCCAACGCCCTGGTTACCGCCCCCCTCCCGCCGCAGCCGGTGCTGCAGGCCCTGCTTGAGCGCCTGCGCGAGGGCCTGCTGCTGTTCACTGAAGACGGGCAGGTGGCCTTGGCCAACCCGGCCGCGCAGAACCTGCTGGCCAGTGGCGAGCACGGTGGCCTGCCGCCGCCGCAGCGCCTGCGCGAACTGCTGCCCCCCGATGCGCTGGAACATGCACGCCAGCATGGCCACTGGAATGGCAGCCTGCCGCTGGGCGAGGGCGTGGTCATTGCCCACCTGTACCACCACGGCCCGGTCGGCGAAGGGCATTTCCTGGCCCTGTTCCGCCACATCGAGGGCCAGGAAGATTACGAACGCGAACTGCAGCAGCGCCACGCCGAGCTGCGCCAGGCCTACCTGCGCCTCAATGGCACCCAGGAGAAGCTGCTGCAGTCGGAGAAGATGGCGTCGATCGGCCAGCTGGCCGCCGGCGTCGCGCACGAGATCAACAACCCGATCGGTTACGTGCACTCCAACCTGGGCAGCCTGCAGGAATACCTGCGCAGCCTGTTCACCGTGATCGAAGCCTACGAGCGCGCCCTGCGCGCGCCGGACCCGAAGGCGCTGATTCCGGAGATCGACGATATCCGCGACCGCCTGGACATCGATTTCATCAGCCGCGATCTGCCGCAGCTGATGGCCGAATCCCGTGAGGGCATCGAGCGGGTGACACGCATCGTGCGTGACCTGAAGGACTTCTCGTACTCTGGCCGCGACGAGTCGTGGAAGCTGGTCGACCTGCACGCCGGCCTCGAGTCGACCATCAACATCATCTGGAACGAACTCAAGTACAAGGTCACCCTGGTGCGCGAGTTCGGACAGCTGCCGCTGGTGGAGTGCCTGCCGTCGGAGTTGAACCAGGTCTACATGAACCTGCTGCTCAACGCCGGCCATGCCATTGCCGAACGCGGCACGATCACGGTGCGCACCGGCGTGGAGGGCGATCACGTGTGGGTCGAGTTCGAAGATACCGGCGGTGGCATCTCGCCGGAACTGCGCCAGCGCATCTTCGATCCGTTCTTCACCACCAAGCCGGTGGGCAGTGGCACGGGCCTGGGCCTGTCGATTTCCTACAGCATCATCAACAAGCACCATGGCCGCATCGACCTGGACAGCACCCCGGGCGTGGGTTCGCGCTTCCGCGTCGTGCTGCCGATCAAGCAGCCGCGCTGACCGCTTCCGGTCGTGCCGGCCGCTGGCCGGCAACCTCATTGAACCGGACACCCAGAGCAGCCGGCCAGCGGCCGGCTCTACCCGGGGCCAATCGGTAGTGCCGGCCGCTGGCCGGCAACCTCATTGAACCGGACACCCAGAGCAGCCGGCCA
>NZ_JCAFUK010000031.1:0-10902 GCF_059371235.1 Stenotrophomonas sp. YJH_SMC_29
GCTCATGACCCGATCAAATGGGGAATGCCGGCCAGCGGCCGGCACTACCCATGGGCGGGGTTCATGACCCGATCGAAGGGGGAATGCCGGCCAGCGGCCGGCACTACCCACGGGCGGGGTTCATGACCCGATCGAATGGGAATGCCGGCCAGCGGCCGGCACTACCCATGGGCGGGGTTCATGGCCCGATCAAATGGGGAATGCCGGCCAGCGGCCGGCACTACCGATGGGCGGGGTTCATGACCCGATCGAATGGGAACGCCGGCCAGCGGCCAGCACTACCCATCGGCAGGGTTCATGACCGGATCTAATGGGAATGCCGGCCAGCGGTCGGCGCCACCCATGGGCGGGGTTCATGACCCGATCGAATGGGAAATGCCGGCCAGCGGCCGGCACTACCCATGGGCGGGGTTCATGACCCGGTAGTGCCGGCCGCTGGCCGGCAACCGCATTCACGCACCGCGGAACGTATCCCACGCCATCCGCGCGATCAGCACCACCACCAGCCCCACGAACAGCTTGCGGATGAACGGCGTACCGCCCTTCAGCGCCAGGCGCGTGCCCACCACCGAACCGATGATGTTGGCTGCGGCCATCGGCAGCGCGAACAGCCACAGGATGTTGCCGGTCGGCACGAAGAACGAGATCGCTGCCACGTTCGTCGCCAGGTTCACCACCTTCGACGCCGCCGAGGCGCGCAGGAAATCCAGGCCGAAGAAGCGCACGAACAGGAAGATCAGGAAGCTGCCGGTGCCCGGCCCGAAGAAGCCGTCATAGAAGCCGATCGCCGCACCGATCGCCAGCGCGATCACCAGTTCGCGGCGGCCGATCTCCTGTGGCCGGTGCAGCGCACCGAAGTCCTTCTTCCACAGCGTATAGGCCAGCATCGCGACCAGCAGCACCAGCACCAGCGGGCGCACCGCGTCCTTGGGCAGCAGGCTTACCGCGGTAGCACCGGCAAAGGAGAAGACGAAGGCCGTGCCGGCTGCGAACAGCACCGGCTTCCACGGGAAGCGCACGTTGCGCGCATAACGCCAGGCGGCCGCACCCGTGCCGAACATCGAACTGAATTTGTTGGTACCGAACAGCATCGCCGGCGTCTGCTGCGGCAGCACCGTGAACAGGCCCGGCAGCTGCACCAGGCCACCGCCACCGACGGCGGCATCCACAAGACCGGCGATGAAGGCGATCACCACCAGCCACCACAATTCGGGGGGAACCAGGTCCAGCACGGCGATCCATCAGGTGGGGGGGCGCGACAGCATACGCCTGTCCCGCTCCAGGCGGCGCCCGCCGCGCGCGTGGATCAATGCCTGCAACCCGGCGACAATGCCGCCATGAGCCGAAAATCCGCCGATCCCTGCCCCTGCGGCCTGCCCGCCGACTACGCTGCCTGCTGCGGCCGTTTCCATGCCGGTGACGTCGCGCCCGATGCCGAGCACCTGATGCGTTCGCGCTACAGCGCCTATGTGCGGGGCCTGGCCGGCTACCTGCGCCAGACCTGGCACCCGGACACGCGTCCGGCCGAGCTGACGCTGGACGATGCGCCAGGGCAGCGCACGCATTGGCTGGGCCTGACCGTGCACGAGCACACGGTCACCGGCGCCGACCGTGCCGAGGTCCGCTTCACCGCGCGCTACCGGGTGGGCGGCGGCAGCGCAGTGAAAATGACCGAGCACAGCCGCTTCCAACGCATCGACGGCCGCTGGTACTACCTCGACGCGGTCTGAATCCTACCCGCCACGCACGGCCAGGCCGCGCTGTCCGCGGTGTGTCCGCACCTGGTTGCGGCCCCCGTCCTTGGCCACATACAGGGCCTGGTCGGCCGCCTTGACCACCGCCATCGGCCGGCGATCCACGTCACTGTCGGCCAGCCCGATGCTCACCGTTACCTGCACCACCTGGCCGTTGCCGCCGCGTCCGCGCTGCTGCCGGCCGGTTTCATCGTCACGGCTGCGGGTGCTGCGGTCGCGCAGCTGCATGCGGGTGTCTTCGATGCGCTGCCGCAGCGCTTCCACGGCATCGACACAGGCCTCCGCCGGGCGGTCCAGGAACACGACGGCGAACTCCTCGCCGCCGTAGCGGAACGCACGGCCTCCGTCACCGACCCGGGCCAGCCGCGACGCCACCAGGCGCAGCACATCGTCACCGGTATCGTGGCCGTGGGTGTCGTTGAACGATTTGAAGTGGTCCACGTCCACCATCGCGATGCTGTAGGTACCGCGCGCCCGCTGCAGGGTCTCGTTGAACGCCCGTCGCCCCGGCAGGCCGGTCAACTCATCGCGGAAGGCCATGTGGAAGGATTCCTGCAGCATCGCGCCGAGCATCAGCAGCAACGCGGCGCTGCTCAGTGCAGGCAGCAGCACCGGCTGCAGGAAGACCCGCGGCAGCATCCACCACAGGCACAGCAGGGCCAGCAGCATGGCCGTGTGCAGCGGCCGTGGATGCCGCCAGGCCTGCCAGCCCAGCGCTGCGGTCGCCAGCAGGAACAACAGTGCCGGCAGCTGTGCCAGCGCGTTCCAGTCGGCGGGAATCCAGTGCCAGTGACGGTTCGACAACAGATCGTGCATGCCCTGCGGCTGCTGTGCCGCCAGCAGCAGGAAGACCAGCAGCGCCGCACCCCACACCACGCTGCGCAGCAGCAGGTCCTGGCGGCGGCGTCCACGTTCCGGCCACAGCGCCAGCCCGGCGAACAGCAGCGGCAGCCACGCCGAGATCGCGTGGAAGCGCAGCGGAGTCAGGGCGTCCACATGGCCACTGTGCAGGTAACCCGCAACGTCGCGGTGGAGCAGGGCGAACGCCACCGCCGCCACCAGCAGCAGGCACAGCGTGCGCATCTGGTGGTAGAGCAGGGCCAGGCCCGCGCCGAGGCAGGCCATCAGCCAGGGCAGGATGCGCTGCGCCGGGCTGGCCACATCCTCGGTGCCCAGTGCCATCCACAGCACCAGAACGACCAGCACGGCGGGCAGCACGAACAGGTAATGCGCAGGCTGGCGGAGCGGATGCAGGGGCACGCGGGAAGTCCAGTGCGGTGACGATGCGGCCGCAACATTGCCGTTAGCGGCGTCCCTGCGTGCTTCTTGAATACGTCACCGTGTGAACGGTGCGGTGCGCGGCCATGACGTCGCACTCACCGCACTGCGCCGATGCTGTATGCATGGACAGCGTACCCGTCGCCGTCGCTGCCCCGCAGCGTGATCTCGCCCGCCACTTTGCCCGGGTGCGGGCGCGCAGCCTGCAACTGGCCGCCCCGCTCAGCGCCGAGGACGCCATGCTGCAGAGCATGCCCGACGCCAGCCCCAGCAAATGGCATCTGGCCCACACCACCTGGTTCTTCGAACGCTTCGTGCTGGCCGGTTTCGCCACTGCGGCGGCGCATGATCCGGCCTGGGATTACCTGTTCAACAGTTACTACAAGAGCCTCGGCCCGGCGCATGCCAGGCCACAGCGCGGGTTGCTGTCGCGGCCCTCGCTGCAGCAGGTGCAGGATTACCGGCAACAGGTCGACGCCCAGGTGCAGGCGCGGTTGGCCGCCGGTGACCTGGATGAGCGGGCGCTGCAGCACCTTCAGCTGGGCCTGCAGCACGAGCAGCAGCACCAGGAGTTGTTGCTGACCGACATCAAGCACGCATTCTGGTGCAATCCGCTGCAGCCGGCCTACCGCGATGACCTGCGGCCCGTCGCCAGCGTCGCCACGGCGCAGGGCTGGATCGAATCGCCCGAACGCATCGTCACCGTCGGCGCCCCGGCATGGCCGCAGCACGCCGACTTCGCCTACGACAACGAATCGCCCCCTCACCGCGTGCTGCTGCCGGCGCATGCACTGGCCGAGCGCCCGGTCAGCAATGCCGAGTACCGCGCGTTCATCGAGGCTGGCGGCTACCGCGAGCCGCGCTGGTGGCTCAGCGAAGGCTGGGCGCTGCGCGAGGCAGAAGACTGGCAGCATCCCCTGTACTGGGACGCGACCCTGCAGCGTGAGTACACCCTTGGCGGTTGGCGCGAGCTGGATCCCCATGCGCCGGTCTGCCATCTCAGTTACTACGAGGCCGACGCCTGCGCCCGCTGGGCCGGTGCGCGCCTGCCCAGCGAGTTCGAGTGGGAAGCCGCCGCCGCGTCGCAGCCGCTGCATGGCCATTTCGCCGATGACGACCACCTGCACCCGCGGGCGGGGCAGGGCAGTGGGCTGCGGCAGCTGTTTGGCGATGTCTGGGAGTGGACCGCCAGCGCGTATGGCGCCTACCCGCGGTTCCGCCCCTTCGCCGGCAACCTCGGCGAGTACAACGGCAAGTTCATGTGTGGCCAGTGGGTACTGCGCGGCGGCAGCTGCGCCACGCCCCGCGACCACGTGCGCGCCAGTTACCGCAACTTCTTCATGCCGCCGGCGCGCTGGCAGTTCTCGGGCCTGCGCCTGGCCAGGGACCTGGCATGAGCACGGTGCAGGACGCGCTGCAGGCGCTGACCGACCTCACGCCCAGCCGGCAGCAGATCCTGGCCGATGTGCTCGCCGGCCTGTCAGGCCCGTCGCGGCAGCTGCCATCCAAGTACTTCTATGATGCGCGCGGCTCGCGCCTGTTCGAGCAGATCACCCAGACCCGCGAGTACTACCCCACGCGCACCGAGCTGGCGCTGCTGGATCGGGTGTTGCCGGACGTCGCGCGCGTGGTCGGCCCGCGCCTGCACGTGGTGGAACTGGGCAGCGGCAGTGGCCGCAAGACCGCTCTGCTGCTGGCCGCACTGCCGGACCCGGTGGCGTACACCCCGATCGAGATCTCGCGTGCCGCGCTGCTGTCCAGCATCGACCACCTGGCGCCGGCGCTGCCTGAGGTCGAGATGCTGCCGGTCTGTGCCGACTTCACCCGCCCTGTCGCCGTTCCCGCACCGGAACGTGCGCCGGCGCGCCGTCTGTTGTTCTTTCCCGGCTCCACGCTGGGCAACTTCGTCGAAGAAGAGGCGATCGCGCTGCTGCGCGCGATGCGCCAGACCATGGGCGCTGACGGCCTCGCCCTGGTGGGCATCGACCTGCACAAGGACCCGGCAGTGATCGAAGCGGCCTACAACGATGCGCAGGGTGTCACTGCGGCCTTCACCCTCAACCTGCTGGACCGGCTCAACCGCGAGATCGGCAGCGACTTCGATCTCGACGGCTTCCGCCACCGCGCGCGCTACAGCACCGCGCGGCTGCGCATCGAAACCGATCTGGTCAGCCGCTGGCCACAGGACGTCCATCTGGATGGCCACACGTTCCACTTCGCTGCCGATGAGCCGATCCGCGTGGAGTACAGCCACAAGTACACCGACGACAGCTTCGAGGCGCTGCTGCTGCAGGCCGGCCTGCAGGTCTCGCAGCGCTGGGACGCCGAAAGCCCCGCCTACGGCCTGCGCCTGCTGCGCGCGGTCTAGGGCGGAGCGGCCGCGCCCGCTTCAGGTTCGCCGGCGGCGCTGCCTCTAAGATGGCCGTGCAACGGCAACACGGAGGACGCCATGCCCATCCTGACCACGCTCGGCCTGGTGGCCGCGCTCGCCTCGGCACCGACGCCGCCTGCGGCACCTGCTGCCGATGGTGATCCCGCTTTCAGTCGCTGCCTGGCGGGTATCCAGGCCAGCGCCGCAGCCCAGGGCATCAGCGTCGACCGATTCAACGGAATTACCGCCGGCCTCACCGCGGACCCCAGCGTGCTCGGCCTGCTCGATGCGCAGCCGGAATTCACCACACCGATCTGGGACTACCTGGCCGCGCTGGTCGATCGCCAGCGCGTCGAGGATGGACGCCTCCAGCTGCGGCAGCACCGCGATCTGCTCGATCGGGTATCGGCGCAGTACGGTGTCGATCCCGCCACCATCGTCGCCGTCTGGGGCGTAGAGAGCGACTATGGCCGCGTGTTCGGCAAGCGCCCGTTGCTGCAGTCGCTGGCCACGCTGTCCTGTGCCGGCCGCCGCCAGGCCTTTTTCCGCGGCGAGCTGCTGGCGCTGCTTACACTGATCGACCGTGGCGACCTGCAGGCGCAAGGGCTCACCGGGTCGTGGGCCGGCGCCTTCGGGCATACGCAGTTCATGCCCAGCACCTATGCACGCATCGCCGTGGACGGTGATGGCGATGGACGCCGCGACCTGGTCGGCAGCATTCCCGACGCCCTGGCCTCCACCGCCAACTACCTCAAGCGTGCAGGGTGGCGCAGTGGCGAGCCGTGGGGCATGGAAGTTCGCGTTCCGGCCGGGTTCAATGCCCGCCAGGCGGGCCGCACCCAGCGCCGTGCGCTGGCCGACTGGCGCGCGCAGGGGGTGACCGCGCTGGACGGCAGTGCCCTGGCCCCGGCCAACCTGCCCGCCGATGCACGTGCCGCCCTGTTGCTGCCCGCTGGCAACAAGGGGCCGGCGTTGCTGGTGTTCCGCAACTACGATGCGATCTACAGCTACAACGCCGCCGAAAGCTATGCGCTGGCGATCGCCACGCTGGCCGACCAGCTGCGCGGTGGCGCCGGGCTGGCCACGGCCTGGCCGACCGATGATCCCGGCATCGGCCGCGACGAGCGCCGTCAGCTGCAGACGCTGCTGCTGGCCCGCGGCCACGACATCGGTGCCGCCGACGGCATGATCGGTAACGCCACGCGACGCGCGATCCAGGCCGAGCAGCAGCGCCTGGGCTGGGCCAATACCGATGGGCGGGCCGGACAGCGTATCCTGCGTGCACTGCAGGACGCGCCGGCTACCGCGCCGGTGCCTACCCGTTTCACGCTTCCCAGCAACTACAGCGCCGCGCAGTCGCCGGCCATCAGGAGTCGATCCAACGTGCAGCAGATCCAGGGCCTGCGCAGCGGGCAGTACCAGGGGCTCGATGCCTGGCTGGTGGACACCGCCGACGCCAGCGCGGCCATCAGCGTCTTTGGAGGCCAACTGCTTTCCTTCGTGCCCAAGGGCCAGCCGGACCTGATGTGGCTGTCTCCCCGGCGCGCCGAACTGCCCACGCCGATCCGCGGAGGCAGCCCGGTCTGCTGGCCGTACTTCGGCCGTCAGGGCCAGGGCAACGACGTGCCCGCGCACGGGTTCGTGCGCACCTTGCCCTGGGAGCTGCAGCAGGCCCGTCGCCTGGACGACGGAAGCATCGAGCTGACCCTGGCGCCACCGGTCCTGCAGCGCCTGGACCTGCGCCTGCGCATGATCGTCCGCGTGGGTCGCCAGCTCACCCAGCAGCTGATCACCGAGAACACCGGCAGTACCCCTGTCAGCATCACCCAGGCGCTGCACAACTATTTCCGCGTGGGTGACGCCAGCGCGGTGGACGTGGATGGCGTGGACGGGCTGGAATATCTGGACAAGTTCGAGAACTATGCGCAGCCGCGCCGGCAGCGGGGGCCCTGGTCGTTGCGCGACCCGCGCGACCCCGGCCGCAGCGACCGCATCTACACGCAGGCCAACGGCCACTATGTCCTGCGCGATCCGGTGCTGAAGCGCCGCATCGACATCCGTACCGAGGGAAGCCGCTCGCTGGTTGCGTGGAACCCGGGGGCCGAGGCCGCAGCGAAGATGGCGGACGTCGGTGCAGGCTGGCGCGACTATGTGTGCCTGGAAGCGGCCAACGCGGGGCCCGACGTGGTGACGCTGCCGCCCGGCGGCAGGCACGTGCTGTCGCAGACGCTGTCCGCAGCGCCCTGGACGCCAGTCAACAAATAACGGATCAACGCGACAGGGACGTTTTCATGCAGGACGCGCAGTGGTGGTACGCCAACAGCAGGCAGAGCGAGGGACCGGTGGATCTGGCCGGGCTGCGCCGCCTGCAGCAGGACGGGACCGTAAACGCCCGCACACTGCTGTGGCGCGAGGGGATGGCATCGTGGCGGCCGCTGGCCGAACTGGATCCGTCGTTAGCGCCGGATCGCCCGTCCCCGCCGCCGGTTGAACCGGTGCACGCCGATGCCGGCAGCGTCGCTGCGGTCATCGATCCGTCCGACCCCTACCGTGCGCCCGCTGCTGCGCCGGCAATTGTGGCGGCACCTGCGGCAGCGCCAGCGCTGGAAGGTGACATCGCCCTGTACGCCGCCGTGGTCGGCGGCAACTTTCCGATCTATCGCCAGCGCTGGCGGCTGGACCAGGGCGTTGCCGGAGGCAGTGGCACCTGGCACTGGCCGGCCTTCCTGATCGGCGTCATCTGGATGGTGTACCGGCGGATGTACACGCTGGCGGCGATCTGGGCCGGCATGCTGGTGTTCTTCAGCATCGCCGAGGCGCTGCTCGGCGTACCGGAAGGCGTCTCGATGGTCATCACCCTCGTGATCAACACCCTCGCTGCGGTGTATGCCAACCGGTGGTACCTGGCGCATTGCCAGCGTGAGATCGCCCGTGCGCGCGCGCTGGCGGGAAACGACCAGGCGCGCCTGCGCAGCGAGCTGGCCGCGCGGGGTGATACCAACGCACCAGGGGCGGCCATGGTCGCCATCGTGGTCGTTGCGATGATGCTGGTGGGCCAGGCGATGGCGGGCTGACGCCTGCGCGGCTTCAGATCTGCCCGCACCTGCCGCTACCGCAGGTTCGTCCCGGGCAAGGAATCGCCGACATGATGCATCTGGATACCCCGCCGGTTGCCCCGGCCGATGACAATCCCTATCTGGCGCCTGCGGCAGAGGTGGACGGCACGACGGCTCCGTCCGATGCGGACCATCTGAACCTCCTGGTGGGGCCCAACGCGGCGCTCTACCGGCAGCGCTGGCACCTGGACAGCCCGGTGCCGAAGCCGCCGCGGCCGTGGCACTGGCCCGCGTTCCTGGTGCCGATGTACTGGCTGCTGCACCGGAAGATGTACCTGGCGGCCATCCTCTTCGAGCTGGCCATGTTCGGCATCGCGTTGCTGGCGGCCCGCGCCAGCCCGCTGCTCACGGTGGTGTTGCTGGCGGTGCCCCGCTTTGCCATCGCGGTGACCGCCAATGCGCTGTACCTGCGCTATTGCACGCGGCTGCTGGGCAAAGTGAAGGCTGCCCATGCCGGGCAGCACAACCGCATCCGCACTGAGCTGCAGCGGCGCGGTGGCACCAGTGTGTGGGCGGTAGTGATCGGCATGGCGTTCGTCGCGGTGATCAACAGCGTCGCCCGCCTGGCGGCCTGATCGGGTGGATCAGGCCGGTGTCCGCGCGCGCAGCACCAGCAGGCACAGCGCACCGGCCACCAGGCCCCAGAACGCCGAACCGATGCCCGCCAGCGAGACGCCCGAGGCGGTGGTCAGGAAGGTGACCAGTGCCGCCTCGCGATCGCGCTCCACCGCCAGGGCGCTGGCCAGGCTGTTGCCGATGGTGCCGAACAGCGCGATGCCGGCCACGCACGCCACCAGCTCCCTGGGGAAGGCCGCAAACAGCGCCGCCACCGTGGCGCCGAACAGCCCGACGACAATGTAAAAGGCACCGGCCGCCATCGCCGCTGTATAGCGGCGTGCCGGATCCTCGTGCGCATCGCGGCCCATGCAGATGGCGGCGGTGATCGCCGCCAGGTTCAGTGCATACGCACCGAACGGCGCCAGCAGCGTATTGACCACGCCGATCCAGCCGATCAACGGCGACACCGGGGCGTCGTAGCCGGACGCGCGCATCACCGCCACGCCGGGAATGTTCTGCGAGGCCATGGTGACCACGAACAGGGGCAGGGCAATGCCGGCCACGGCCGTCCACGACAGTGAAGGCGTCACCCACTGTGGCACTGCCAGTTGCAGGTGTACCTGCTGGGCATGCAGCAGGCTGCGGCTGGCGGCGACCGCAATGCCGACCAGCAGCGTGGCGATCACCGCATAGCGCGGAAACAGCCGGCGTCCGGCCAGCCACGTGGCGAACATGGCCAGTGCCAGGATCCATTGCGTGTTCATGGCCACGAATACGTCCAGGCCGAAGCGCAGCAGCACACCGGCCAGCATGCCTGCGGCCAGCGCCATCGGTACCCGCTGCATCAATCGGGCGAAGATGCCGGAGAAGCCCGCCAGCGTGCCCAGCAAGGCAGCGAGCAGGAACGCGCCGGTCGCCTCAGACAGCGAGGCACCGCCTGCACCCACCACCAGCATGGCGGCGCCCGGGGTCGACCACGCGGTCACCACTGGCACGCGATAGCGCAACGACAGGCCGATGCAGGTCACGCCCATGCCCAGCCCCAACGCCCACATACAGGAGGCGATCTGTGCCTGGTCGGCGCCAACGGCCTGTGCCGCCTGGAACACGATCACGGCTGAGCTGGCAAAGCCGACCAGCACCGTGATGAAGCCAGCAACGATTGCCGGCATCGAAAGATCGCGCCACCACGCGCGCTGCAACTGCATGCTCATTGCTCTCTCCACTTCGCATCCCTGCATTGATAGCGGTTGCGGCGTTGCCCGCGCAACGCGCGGGCAACGCCGCAGTGATCTTCGAGCGTACGTCATGGGCGGTGGGATGGTGATTCCGTCATCACCCTGCAAGAAAAGCCTTGACGAAATCCGCAGGATCTCTAGAATTCGCCCCCTTGCTGCAACGCATCGCTTCCCCGGAAACGACACGCGCTCAGCAACGCCATCGCCGACGGACGAGTTGATCGAACGAAGGTGTTGACGGACTCGAAAAGTCCGGCATAATAGGCGGCTCGCTACGACGAAAGGCCTTCGGGTCCAACGACGAAGCAGTATCGGCAACAACGTCCACCCCGGTGAGACGACCTTGAAAAAAGGTGTTGACGAAGCGGAAAAGCCGGCTATAATGGGCGGCTCGCTACGAAGGAAACTTCGCAGCACACGGGAACGGCGCTGAGGCCACTTCCCTCGATCTTTGAAAGTATGCGCAGGTATCTTGTGAAGGCGCCTGCAGGAAGGATGATTGTCCATCTTGCAGACGTTTGATCAAGCAACTATTAATTGTTTTAAAGCAAGCGATACGTTGCCAGAATCAATCATCTGCAGCTTTA
>NZ_JCAFUK010000032.1:0-8601 GCF_059371235.1 Stenotrophomonas sp. YJH_SMC_29
CGCTGCTTACATCCACGGCTTCTACAATCCAGCCCGGCTACACTCGGCGCTGGGCTACCACTCGCCTAACAACTACGCCCGGCAGCTCCGGACTGCCGCCTGAAACGGCTTCATGGCGTCCGTTTTCAGGGGGCCAGATCACACACCCCTGCCACCGGACCCACCCCGCCTTCGACAGTTCTCTGCGACCTGCCGGACGGCGTTCTGCGCTGCTGCTGGTGGGTGTCGACCTTGGTCGACACCTACCGGGTCAGAGCCCCTGCATCAACGCCATCTGTGCCGAATGCGGGGCTTCGTCGTGGGCCGGGGTGCGCTTGTGGTACACGCCGTCCGCGTCCAGCTCCCAGGCATTGAGGTTGTCGTCCAGGTAGTTCTGCAGGACTTCGCGGTAGACCCGCTTGGCCAGTTCCGGATCGAGGATCGGGAAGCAGGTCTCGACCCGGCGCAGCAGGTTGCGCTCCAGCCAGTCGGCGCTGGCGCAGTACATCTCCGGCGCGCCGTCGTTGCCGAACCAGTAGACCCGGCTGTGTTCCAGGAAACGACCGACGATCGAGCGGACGCGGATGTTGTCCGAGATGCCCGGCACGCCCGGGCGCAGGGTGCAGGCGCCGCGGATGATCAGGTCGATCTGCACGCCGGCCTGCGACGCGGCATACAGCGCACGAACCACCTGCGGCTCGTTCAGTGCGTTCATCTTGGCGATGATCCGCGCCGGGCGACCGGCGGCGGCGATGCGCGTCTCGCGCTCGATGCGGCCGAGGATGCCGGTGTGCAGGGTGAACGGCGACTGCAGCAGGCGCTTGAGCTTCATCTTCGAGGCCAGCCCGGACAGCTGCTGGAACAGCAGGTGCACGTCGTTGCCGATGTCCGCGTCGGCGGTGATCAGGCTGATGTCGGTGTACGCGCGGGCGGTGCCGCTGTGGTAGTTGCCGGTGCCCAGGTGCACGTAGCGGCGCAGCTTGCGGCCCTCGCGGCGCACGATCAGCAGCATCTTGGCGTGGGTCTTGTAGCCGACCACGCCGTACACCACCTGCACCCCGGCCTCCTGCAGGCGATCGGCCAGGCCCAGGTTGGCCTCTTCGTCGAAGCGGGCGCGCAGCTCCACCACCACGGTCACGTCCTTGCCGTTGCGCGCGGCCTGGATCAGCGCATCGACGATCAGCGAATCCTTGCCGGTGCGGTACAGGGTCTGCTTGATCGCCAGCACGTTGGGGTCGATCGCCGCCTGCCGGATCAGGTCCAGCACCGCAGTGAACGCATCGAACGGGTGGTGCAGCAGCAGGTCCTGGCGCGCCGCTGTCTCGAAGATGCCGTCGCTGTCGCGCAGCGTGCGCGGGGTCATCGGCGGGTATTTCAGGTCCGGCTGCGCGATGAGGTCGTACAGCTGGATGATGCGGTTGAGGTTGACCGGTCCATCGATGCGGTACACCGCGTTCTCGGTCAGGCCGAAATTCTGCAGCAGCGTGCGCACGATCTCGCGCGGCATGTCGTGGGCGATTTCCAGGCGCACCGCCGGCCGGTAGCCGCGGTCAACCAGTTCGTCGCGCAGCGCCAGCGCCAGGTTTTCCACTTCCTCCTCGTCCACCACCAGCTCGGAATTGCGGGTGACGCGGAACTGGTAGGCACCCTGGACTTCCATGCCCGGGAACAGCTCGTCGACGAAGGTCGACAGCACCGACGACAGGAACACGAAGTTCTGCGATCCGCCGAGCTTCTCCGGCAGCTGGATGATGCGCGGCAGCGAGCGCGGTGCACGCACGATCGCCAGGTGGCCGGCGCGGCCGAAGGCATCGGTGCCCTTCAGCACCACCACGATGTTCAGCGACTTGTTGAGGATCTTCGGGAACGGGTGCACTGGGTCCAGGCCCAGCGGCGACAGTACCGGCATGATCTCGTTGCGGAAGTAGGCACGCAGCCAGCGCCGCTGGCGGTCGGTCCAGGAATGGCGACCGAGCACGCCGATGCCGGCCTCCATCAGCGCCGGGCGCAGCGTCTCGTTCCAGCAGCGGTACTGCTGGTCCACCAGCTCCGCAGCGCGGTCATGGATGGCGTTGAGGATGGCCTGCGGGCTCATGCCGTCCGGTGCCGGCGGCAGGCCGAACTCCTGCGCGTGGCGCACGGCCGCGGCGCGGATCTCGAAGAACTCGTCGAGGTTGGTGCAGGAGATGCACATGAAGCGCAGGCGCTCCAGCAGCGGCACCTGCGGGTCCATGGCCTGCGCCAGCACGCGGAAGTTGAAATCCAGCTGCGACAGCTCGCGGTTGATGTACAGCGCCGGGTCGCGCAACGGATCGTTGTCCGGGCTCACGGGGAGGGGGAGGGATCCGAGGCTGCTCATGGCGTCATTCTTCGATGGAGGTCAGGGGGGCGGACTCGCGCGGGCGCACGTGGTCGGCATCGAAATGGCAGGAGAACACCGAGCCCTTGCCGACTTCGCTTTCAATCTCCAGCCGTGCGTGGTGCAGGCCGAGGATGTGCTTGACGATCGACAGGCCCAGCCCGGTGCCACCGCTCTCGCGCGAGCGGCTGCTGGACACGCGGTAGAAACGCTCGGTCAGGCGCGGCAGGTGGGTGGCGGGAATGCCGTAGCCGGAATCGCGCACCGCCAGCACGGCGCCGTCGCCTTCGCGGCGGAACTCCACCGCGATGCGGCCACCGGCCGGGGTGTAGCGCACCGCGTTGGTGACCAGGTTGGAGAACGCGCTGTGCAGTTCCTTGGTCGAGCCCTGCAGGTCGACACCGGCCAGATCGTCGATGCTGATCTGGTGGCGGCCCTGGCTGTGCGCCTCGGCCTCGCGGCGCAGGGTCGCCAGCATCGGCTGCATGGCCACGGTCTCTTCCTCGCTGTGCTCCTGCGATTCCAGCCGCGACAGGGTCAGCAGGTCTTCCACCAGCTGGGCCATGCGCTGGCTCTGCTTGCGCATTTCTTCCAGCATCGGGCCGGTGCCGGGGAAATCCTCCGGGTCCATCATGTCCAGGTAGCCGTGGACCACGGTGAGCGGCGTGCGCAGTTCGTGTGAAACATTGGCCACGAAGTCGCGGCGCACCTGTTCCAGGCGCAGCAGTTTGCTGACGTCGCGCGCGATCAGCAGCCAGTAGTCCGACGAATAGGGAATCAGGCGCAGGTTCAGGCGGATCGCCGGGTCGACCGGCGAGGGCACGTCCAGGATCGGTTCGGCATTGCGGCCACCGGCCAGCCAGTGCGCCAGCGGCATCGGCTGCAGGCGCTCGACCAGGGCCTCGCCGAGGTCGCCGGGGTGGTGCAGGCCAAGCAGGGCGGTGGCCGCTTCGTTGAACCACTGCACGCGCTGGCTGTTGCGGTCCAGCACCACCACCGCATCGGGCAGTGCGGCGGCAGCGGCGCGGTAGCTGCGCAGCATGTCCAGCAGGCGGCGCTTGCGCACGCGCATTTCCACCTGGTTGCGGTACAGCAGGCGGTCCAGTTCGTTCCAGACGCCGGTGCCTTCTTCGGCGGTGTCCCAGCGCTGGCGGGCGGTCAGCCGGCGCAGCACGCTGCGCAGGCGCCAGTAGTGCCAGGCCAGGGTGGCCAGGGCGGCCAGCGCGATGCACAGCCACAGGTGGCCCGTGACTCCCCCCACCAGTCCGGCGAACAGCAGTACCGCGGCAACAGTGGCCAGGGTCTTCAACCAGGCAGAGCGGATGTGGCGGGGCATTGCGATCTCGTCGTTGAGGTGCGGCGGTTCACTGGGGTGAACCGAGGGTTATAGCAGAGTTGCCGGCACCGGCACCCGCAGGTGCACGGCGCCGGCACGACGAGACTCAGGTGGCAGTGGAGAAGCGGTAGCCGGCGCCGCGCACGGTCTGCACCATGTTCTCGGCGTTGAACGGTTCCAGCGTCTTGCGCAGGCGGCGGATGTGCACGTCGATGGTGCGCTCTTCGACGTACACGCTGCCGCCCCACACGTGGTCCAGCAGCTGGGCGCGGGTGTAGACGCGCTCGGGGTGGGTCATGAAGAAGTGCAGCAGGCGGTATTCGGTCGGGCCGATCGGCACCGGCTGGTCGTTGGCGAACACGCGATGGGCGGCGCCGTCGATGCGGATCGGGCCGACCGCCACGCTGCCGTCCTCGTCATCCTCGCGCGCGCGGCGCATGACCGCACGGATACGGGCCAGCAGTTCGCGCGCCGAGAACGGCTTGACCACGTAGTCATCGACGCCGGCCTCCAGCCCGCCGACGCGGTCGTTCTCTTCGCCACGGGCGGTCAGCATGATGATCGGCACTTCGCGGGTCAGCGTTTCCTTGCGCCAGCGACGGGCCAGGTCCAGGCCACTGGTGCCAGGCAGCATCCAGTCCAGCAGGATCAGGTCGGGGACGCGGTCGGCGATCGCGGTCTGGGCCTCCCGGGCATCGCCGGCGTGGACCGGTTCGTAATCGCCCTTGCGAAGGGCGAAGGCGACCATTTCGCGGATCGCGGGCTCGTCATCGACGATCAGGATGCGTTTCTGCACGAGGACACCGTAGGGCTCGGTTACTGGAGTGGTGCCAGTAGACTACGGTTTGATGACATGTTTGTGACTGCCCGGGCGGAACCGGCCGGGATTGCCATCGGCCGGTCATGCAGCGCTCAGCGGCGGTCCAGGTCCGGGTCCTGCACGCCCTGGCGACGCAGCTCCAGTACGGTCGGGGTGATCGATTCGATGCGGGCGTCGACGCGCGCGCGGCCGATATAGTCCAGCGCCGGGTTGCGCTTGAGCGCCTGCAGCTGCAGCAGCGCCTGTTCCGGCCGCCCGCTGAGGAACGCCGCCTCGGCATACGCTTCGCTGGCGCGCACGCTGTCACCGGCCAGCTCGCTGGCGCGGGCAAAGCGCTGCTGGAAGACCGGATCATTACCGCTTTGCGACAGCAGCGGGCGCAGCATCGCCTGTGCCCGCTGGCCGGCCTCGCGGTTGCCCTGCTCGTTCAGGATCTCGGCATAGGTCAACGCCACCGGGCGGCTGTTGGGATGTTCGCGCAGCAGCTGCTCGAAGCGGCTGTTGGCCTGGGCGGCCAGGCCCGCACGCGACTCCGCCTCGCCCAGGCCCAGCGCCAGCCACAGGTTGCCGGGATGGGTCTGCAGCAGGCCCGCCAGGGTCTGCCGGGCCTGGCCGGCACCGGCACGGCCACCGCGCATCATCGCCAGGGCCTGGCCATAGCGCTGTGCATCATTGAGACCGTCCTTCTGCCGTTTGGCCAGATCGGCATACTCGCGTTCCAGCTCGGGGGTGGAATCGGCACTGAGCACGCGCAGGCGCTCGCGTGCCCACTCGAAGTCACCGCTGGCGCCGCGGTTGAGCTGGCCGATCGGCAGGCGCAGCACACTGCTGGGCAGCAGCGGGTTGTTGCCGCGCAGCAGCGGCTCGCCCAGGCTGGGATCGGCCGGGTCCACCCGCTCCCTGCGCTCGCCGCTGGGGGTGCTGGTGGTCAGCAGCACCGTATCCTTCTTCATCTGCTCGGCGCGGGCCTTGGCCTCGCTGATGCGGGTGATGTTGACCGGGTGGGTGCGCAGGAACTCGGGCACGCTGTAGCCGCCTTCATTGCCGCGCATGGCCGCCGACATCCGTTCGAAGAAGCCGGCCATGGCATCCACGTCGTAGCCGCTGCGCGACAGGGTACGGATGCCGAGGCGGTCGGCCTCGGACTCGTTGGAACGGGTGTAGTTGATCTGCCGTTGCTGCATCAGGCCCATGCCTGAACTGATCGCGGCCATCGTCGCGTTGCCGGACGAGGTGCTGTTGCTGGCCTGCGCGGCCACCACCGCCGCCAGCATGCCCAGCAGGATCGGGATCTGGTCACGCTGGGCACGCTCGACGCCGCGCAGCACATGCTGCTGGGTGACGTGGGCGATTTCGTGGGACAGCACCGCAGCCACCTCGTCCTCGCGCTCGGCGGTCAGCACCAGGCCGGCATTGACGCCGATGTAGCCGCCGAGGGTGGCGAAGGCGTTGATCTGGCGGTCCTTCATCACGAAGAAGGTGTAGGGCTGCCGTGGCTGGTCACTGTTGGAGCCAAGCCGGGTACCCATGGTCTGCAGCCAGTCGTTGACCAGCGGATCGTCCAGCAGGTAGCCATAGTTGCGCAGCTCGCGCAGCATCATTGCGCCGTACTCGGCCTGGCGGGCCGGGGTCAGCAGCTCGCCGGCCGAGGAGCCGATGTCAGGCAGCTTCTCCTGGGCCTGGGCCAGCGGCATGGCCAGGGCCAGGGTGACGGCGGTAGTCAGCAGCAGGGCTCGCAAGCAGAAGGTCCTCGGGCGGGGCGCGCCCAGCGTGGCAGGGCAGGGGGCAACCATTCGTTAATCCACAGTGTTGCGGCCGTGGCGTGGAAATTCCAGCGCACCGGTACCATATGTAGACCGTCGATCCATCGTGGAGTTTCCCGTGACAGCCCAGACCGCCGGCGGTGCCCCCGCCATCACCCTCTATTCCACCGCCGTCTGCCCGTACTGCGTGGCCGCCAAGAACTTCCTGAAGAGCAAGGGCCAGCAGTGGACCGAGGTCCGCATCGACCTGGACCCGGCCGAGCGCGAGAAGATGGTGGCCAAGACCCGCCGTACCAGCGTGCCGCAGATCTTCATCGGCGACGTCCACGTCGGCGGCTACGACGACATGATGGCCCTGCACCGTGAAGGCAAGCTCGAGCCGCTGCTGGCCGGGCAGGGCCAGGCATGAGCGCGGCCGACGACGGCAGCAAGGACCGCATCGCCGAGTTCACCGAGTTCCGCAAGCGCATGAACGAGCGCATCCTGGGTGAGCCGAACCAGGTGGTGCGGCGCTTCTTCGCGCTGGACACGCAGACCTACCAGGCCGGCGCGCTGGATGTGAAGACCAAGGAGCTGCTGGGCCTGGTGGCCTCGATGGTGCTGCGCTGCGACGACTGCATCAGCTACCACGTGGCCCAGTGCAAGGACGCCGGGGTCACCCGTGAGGAGTTCTTCGAGACCTTCTCGGTCGGCCTGGTGGTGGGCGGTTCCATCGTGATCCCGCACCTGCGCCGAGCGGTCGATTTCCTCGACCAGCTTGAAGGTGGCGCCGCCGCCCCGGCAGCGCACGAGCACTGAGTGCTCCGGAAGTGCCGGCCGCGGGCCGGCATCGCCTGAACCCGGCATGGCCGAGGTTGCCGGCCAGCGGCCGGCACTACCGGACCTGCAAGGGGGCCTTCCCCACGATCCAACAGCCCAGGAGCCCCTTCTTGTTGAAGGGGCGCGCCGACAGGCGCGGGGATAAGGTGGGATGCGCGGGCAATTCTGCCTGAGCCGGGCACTGGGACCATGGTCTATTTGGGACCTCGGCCCCGGCTCAGGCATAATTGCCGGTGAAACTTCCTTTGCGCCGGCGTTTCCGGGCACGTCCGGACGGCGTTTTTCCCCCTGTTCGGAACATCGATCAATGACGCAGAAAATTACGGTCATCCGCGGCGACGGCATTGGCCCGGAAATCATGGACGCCACCCTGTTCGTGCTGGACCAGCTCAAGACGGGCCTGGAGTACGAAGACGCCGACGCCGGCCTGGTGGCCCTGGAGAAGCACGGCGACCTGATGCCGGCGGTGACCCTTGAATCGATCGCGCGCAACAAGGTCGCGCTGAAGAGCCCGCTGACCACCCCGGTCGGTGGTGGCTTCACCTCGATCAACGTCAGCCTGCGCCGCCACTTCGACCTGTACGCCAACGTGCGTCCGGCCCACACCTTCCCGAACACCAAGTCGCGTTTCGACAACGTCGACCTGATCACCGTCCGTGAGAACACCGAAGGTGCCTACCTGGCCGAAGGCCAGGAAGTGTCGGCCGACGGCGAAACCGCCTTCTCCGGCACCCGCATCACCCGCAAGGGTTCCGAGCGCATCGTGCGCTACGCCTTCGAGCTGGCCAAGAGCACCGGCCGCAAGAAGGTCACCGCCGTGCACAAGGCCAACATCATCAAGTCGACCTCAGGCCTGTTCCTGAATGTCGCCCGTGAAGTGGCCGCGCAGTATCCGGACATCGAATTCCAGGAAATGATCGTCGACAACTGCTGCATGCAGCTGGTGATGCGTCCGGAACAGTTCGATGTGATCGTCACCACCAACCTGTTCGGCGACATCATCTCCGACCTGTGCGCCGGCCTGGTCGGCGGCCTGGGCCTGGCCCCGGGTGCCAACATCGGCAAGGACGCGGCGATCTTCGAAGCCGTGCACGGCACCGCGCCGGACATCGCCGGCCAGGGCAAGGCCAATCCGTGCGCGCTGCTGCTGGCTGCCGCGCAGATGCTGGACCATGTCGGCCAGCCGGAAAACGCCGAGCGCCTGCGCAAGGCCATCGTGGCGACCATGGAAGCCAAGGATTCGCTGACCGGCGACCTGGGCGGCACCGGCACCACCATGAGCTTTGCCCAGGCCATCGCCCGCCGCCTGTAAGCGGCCGGCCGACCTCGGTTGGATCCACAGCGGGGCGCCTTCGGGCGCCCCGTTGCGTTATGGGCAGACCCGGTAGCAACTGTCTTGTCAGGGGCAGCCGAGGGCCACCTCGGCGTCCCGCTTACGGGCGTTTAGGATCACCAGCATTTTGCGCATGACCGCCACGAGCGCCACCTTGCTCGCTTTGCCCTTGGCCTTCAGGCCAGCGTAAAA
>NZ_JCAFUK010000033.1:0-3002 GCF_059371235.1 Stenotrophomonas sp. YJH_SMC_29
CGCGCCGATGGCCAGCTGGTTGGCCTGGCGGGCGTGCTCGGCGTTCTGGCGCACGGTGGAGGTCAGTTCCTCCATCGAGGCGGCGGTTTCTTCCAGGTTGGCGGCCTGCTGTTCGGTACGGCGCGACAGGTCGCTGTTGCCGGAGGCGATTTCACCGGCGGCGGAGCTGATCGCGCGGCTGGACTGCTTGATGCGGGTGACGATCTCGCTGAGCTGTGCGGCGGTGGCGTTGGCGTCGTCGCGCATGCGGGCGAACACGCCCTGGTAATCGCCCTGCATGCGCACGGTCAGGTCACCCTGCGACAGTGCGGCCAGCAGGCCCGAGACCTGCTCGATGCTGCCGGCGTTGGCGTCCAGCAGGCCGTTGATCTGCTGGGCCAGCTGCAGGAAGAAGCCCTCCTTGTCGGAGGCGTCGATGCGGCCGGACAGGTCGCCGGCGGCGGCCTGGGCAATCACGCGGGCGACTTCGGCTTCAACCTGCGCTTCCTGGGTGCGGTCACGCCACTCCACCACGTAGCCGACGGTGTCGCCGCCTTCGTTGCGGATGGTCGAGACCACCTGGGCGAACTGGGCATCGCCGTACTGCATCGGGCGACGGGCGACACCGTGTGCCTTCAGGTTGTTCAGCAGGGTCTGGTCCATCTCGCCACGGTGCTCAAGCACGGTGACCGGCTTGCCGATCAGCGGGGCCTGGGCGTCGAAGTCCGGCAGGTCACGGCGCAGTTCGTCCTGGTACTGGCTCAGGGTCTGCTGCAGGGCGCGGTTGCTGTAGACGATGGTGTTGCTGGTATCGGTCAGGTAGACGCCGGTCGAGCTGTAATCCAGCGCCGTACGGATGCGCAGGTTCTCGCGGGCGATCGCCTGGTCGGTCTCGATGCGCTCGCGCAGGTCGCGCTGCATGCGCTGCATGGCCTGCATCAGTTCGCCCACTTCGTCCTGGCGGCTGACATCGATGTGGCCGTCGAGCTTGCCACCGGCCACGTCGTTGGCGACCGACACGGCGCCACGCACGCTGCCCACCAGGGCACGGGCAAACAGCCACACCAGTACCAGGCCGAGCGCAGCGCCGCCCAGCAGGGCGATCACGGTCAGCACGGCCGAGGCGGAGTAGGTGGATGCAGCCTCATCGCGCGACGCGCGGGCGAGGCGGTTGTCTTCGGCGATCAGCGCCTCCAGCGCCGAGGCGGCCTTGCGGTGCTTGGTGCGGGTCTCGCCGACGAAGGTATCGATGGCGTCGTCGGGCAGGTCCAGTTCCAGCATCTCGGTGACGCTGTCATAGGACGCCAGCGCGTCCTTCCATTCCTTGGCGAAGGCGTCGAACAGCTTCTTCTGCTGCGGATTGTCGACCAGCTTCGGATACTCCTTGATCGACTTGTCCATGCTGGCGCGCAGGTCGACACCCTGCTTGCGCGCATCGGACTTGACGTCATCGCTGGCGCGGATCAGCTGCTGGTAAGCGGCATTGCGGTACTCGCCGAGCATGCCGCGCATCTCGCCGGCCATGCGGATGCTCTCCATGCGAGAACCGGCCAGCTCGGTGGTCACGTTGTTCAGCGAATGCAGGCCGCGATAGGCGACGATGCCCTGCAGCAGCATCACCAGCAGGAGGACGCCGAAAGTCAGCAGCAGTTTCGGCATCAGTTTCAGGTTGTTGATCCACGGCATGGGCGTTGCGAGCTCCTAAGGCAGACGCGCCCGGGCATCGGGCCCGGTTGCAGCAGAAACCACGCCAGGACCAGGCCCGGCGTGGTCCGACGAACGGCGGATTACTTGATGTTGGCCAGCTTCAGCCCAGCCGGCGAGCTGACTTCGATTTCCGCGCGCGAGGCGTCGCGCTGGATCTTGCCGATCACGCAGACGGTCTTGCCTTCCAGGGTTTCCAGCGGGAAGGAGAACTTGCCGCGGTTCTCGCCGGCGATGCGCGCCGAGAAGGTGTGGCGCGGGAAGGCGCCGCCCATGTACAGGAAGGTCGGCTGGCCTTCGGAGCCTTCTGCGTAACGGGCCTTTTCGACCTTGCCACAGACCATGCCGTCCTTGCCGACCGAACGCGGCGCCATTTCCGGCGGGATCATGTCGGCCGACTGGGCGAAAGCGGAGGCGGCGGTGGCGGCCAGGACAGCGGCCGAGACGAACGCAAACAGGGACTTCATCGAGGGTATCTCCGGGGATGGTAACGATCGGGCCGGTCCTGCGCGCTCCTGCGCGACCGGCTTCTGTCCCCCTATCGGCACCGCCGAAGGGAACTGAAGGGTTTTGTGACTGGAACGTGAAGCAGTTCCGTTTACTCAGGCAGCGACGTCTTCGGCAAGGCTGGCCTGGCCCATGTCGGCGCTGTCGAGCAGGGTCTCGATGTCCAGCAGGATCAGCATGCGATCGTCGTGGGTGCCGATGCCGGAGATGAAACGGGTGTCGACGGCCGCGCCGAATTCCGGGGTCGGGCGGATCTGCTCGGCCGACAGCGGGATCACGTCGGAGACGCTGTCGACGACGATGCCGACCACGCGGTCTTCCACGTTCAGCACGATCATCACGGTGAACGCGTCATAGCGGGCGTTGTCCAGGCGCAGCTTCAGGCGCAGGTCGATGACCGGGACGATGGTGCCACGCAGGTTGATCACGCCCTTGATGTAGTCCGGGGCGTCCGGAACGCGGGTGACGGCGTCGTAGCCACGGATCTCCTGCACCTTGAGGATGTCCACGCCGTAGTGCTCGGCGCCAAGGGTGAAGCTGAGGAATTCGCCACCGGCGCTGGCGGCGGAGCGGGTCTTGTCGTTCATCGAGGGGTCCTGGTTCAGCCGGAAATCCCGGTGTCAGGCTCGATATCGGCGCCGCTGGGGGGGACTTTAGGTGCCGGGGGAAGGGCATCCACGCATGGCGTGGATCTTATCTCTTGCCGATCTGGCACCTTGGGTGCCGAGAGCCCGGCGTGGGCGACCGTGTGGATCCAGGTCTTGCGACCGAGAAGTAGCTTGGGTCCCCACGCCGGATTCTCCCTGAACCGC